>NZ_JBITTH010000008.1:0-336264 GCF_044541755.1 Streptomyces sp. NPDC085524 | reverse complement strand
CGGCGGAGTGTCCCCGCAGGACGAGCGCGCAACCACCGCCCCACCCACACACCCCCGGCGAAGGGCAGCCCCGGCCGGGGCCGCGCCCCGCACACGAGCCCCCGGCCGAGGGACGGGCCCGGCCAGGACACCACCCCGCACACAACACCCCGGCCAAGGGGTACACCGGGGCAGGGCACCCCCACCCACGGGCTCCGGCCAAGGGCCGGGACCGGCCAAGACACCGCCGCGCCCACCAGCCCCCGCCCAAGGGGCGGGCCGGGGCAGGGTGCCCCCGCATACGGGTGCCCGGCCGAGGGGAGCCGCGCAGGGGCGGCCCGACGCGCCCCGTCCCAGGGACGGGTCAGGCGTGTTGAGGCGGGGTGGCCGGGGTGTGCCACGTGCGGCGGTAGCCCTCGCGCAGGGGGCCGCCGACCAGGTCGAGGATCTCCCCGGCCGCCGCGAGCATCGGCGCCGGATCTCCCGACTCGCACAGGTGCAGGTGCCCCTCCAGCAGCGCGCCCCCGCGCCCCGCGTCGGCCGCCCGCAGCCGCCGCGGCAGCCACTTGCCGCCGCCGGTCCACGCCCGGTGGTGGTCGAGGAGGAGTTCGGCCGCCACCCCCAGCACCACCGACGCCACGGCGAGCCGCTCCACGCGGTCGCCCGCGTCGGCGAGGTCGTCCAGCGCGTCCGTCAGCCCGTACCGCTTCGTCTCGACCGTCCGCGGATCCAGCGCAGGCGGGCCCTCCCGGAGGGAGGCCTCCGCCAGCTCCCGTGCCCGCCCGGCCTCGCCGTCCACGTCGACGAGGACGCGCCCGGCGGCGTACATGCTCTGCAGGACCCCGCGCCGGGAGGCGACGTCCGCGGCGAAGAGCTCGTCGCGTCCGGCCCGGGTGTGGACGAAGAGCTCCACCAGCCGCCCCTCGAACCGGATCGTCTCCCGGTAGGTCTCGCCGCCGTCCGCCACCAGCACGGCGATGTCCAGGTCACTGGAGGAGGTGGCGCGCCCGGCCGCCGTCGATCCGGCCAGGATCACGGCGAGCGCATCGGGGAAGAGGCCATCGGCGAGGCGTCGCGCCTGGTCCACGGGGTCCATGTCCATCCGGCCAGGGTGTCAGAGCGAGTGATCGCGGACGACCGGGTTTCCCGGCGCCGCCACCCCGCGCCGCGCAGGTCCGCGACACGCCCCGCGGGGCCCGGCACACTGCCGACATGGGCCTCCTCACCGCCGCCGGCGCCGCCACCGGCGCCGCCTTCGCCTCCCTCGCCGCCTGGCTCTGGCTCACCTTCGCCCAGGGCATGTTCTGGCGCACCGACGTCCGGCTCCCCCGCCGGACCGCCCCCGCCCGCTGGCCGTCCGTGGCGATCGTCGTGCCCGCGCGGGACGAGGCCGGGGTGCTCCCCCGCAGCCTGCCGTCGCTGCTCGCCCAGGACTATCCCGGGGAGGCCGAGGTGGTGCTGGTGGACGACGGCAGTACGGACGGCACGGCCGCCCTCGCGCTCCGGCTGGCGGGCGAGGAGCCCGGGCTGCCGCTCACGGTCGTCTCCCCCGGCGCGCCGGCCCCCGGCTGGACGGGGAAGCTCTGGGCGCTGCGCCACGGCATCGCGCACGCCCGCACCGCGCATCCCGCCGAGCCCGACTACCTGCTGCTCACGGACGCCGACATCGCGCACGAGCCCGACAGCCTCCGCGAGCTCGTCGCCGCCGCGACCTCCGCCGATCTCGACCTCGTCTCCCAGATGGCCCGGCTGCGCGTGGTGAGCTTCTGGGAGCGGCTCGTCGTACCGGCGTTCGTGTACTTCTTCGCACAGCTCTACCCGTTCCGCCGGATCAACCGCCCGGGCGCCCGCACCGCGGCCGCCGCGGGCGGCTGCGTCCTGCTGCGCACCGGGGCCGCCGTGAAGGCCGGGGTGCCGGATTCCATCCGGCAGGCCGTCATCGACGACGTGTCCCTGGCCCGCGCCGTGCAGCGGTCCGGCGGGCGGATCTGGCTCGGGCTCGCGGAGCGGGTGGACAGCGTGCGCCCGTATCCGGTGCTCGGCGACCTGTGGCGGATGGTCTCGCGCAGCGCGTACGCGCAACTCCGCCACCGGCCGGTCCTGCTGGCCGGCACCGTCGCGGGGCTGGTGCTCGTGTATCTCGTGCCCCCGGCCGCCCTGCTCGCGGGGCTCGTGTCCGGGCATCCGGCGGTCGCCTGGGCCGGCGGTCTGGCCTGGCTGCTGATGGCGGGCACGTACCTGCCGATGCTCCGCTACTACCGCCAGCCGGCGGTGCTCGCCCCGCTGCTTCCGTTCACCGCGTTCCTGTACCTGCTGATGACGGTCGACTCGGCCGTCCAGCACTACCGGGGACGCGGAGCGGCGTGGAAGGGCCGTACCTATGCCCGGCCCAGCGACGCCTGAAACAGGGAAGCTCCTGCGAACTATGGCCAAAACCAACGTCATCCGAGGTCACCGAGGTGTGACGCTCCGTCAGCAGTAAATCGGTGCACCACACAACCGGTGAGGACGAGTGGGACAAGAGGGTGCGGACGTGGCGAATCGTGCACGTGAACGCCAAGTGAAAGGTGGGGCTCTGACCTGCGAATATGCAGGTCAGAGCGGTGTTGGTGACACCTCGCTATGGACCCCGTGAAGTCGTGGGCTTAACTTATGACCCATGACCTCCCCCCGCTCCACTTATGGCGGCGGTTACTACTCCGCGCCCTCCTTCCCGGACACCCCCATCTACGACTCCCTCGTCGCCGAACGCGGCACTCCGCAGATCGCTCCGATCCGCGTTCCGGCCGCCTACGACTCCCCGAGTTCCGGGTATTCGAGCGGTGGGTACCTCCCGGCCCTCGCCTCCGCGCTGCCCGCCCTGCCGGCCGCGCTCCCCCCGGCGGCGCCCCAGCAGCAGGCGCCCGCGTACGGGTACCCGTACCAGCAGCAGGCCGCTCCGCAGCCGATGCCGCTGCAGAACGCGCCCGCGCCGTACATCCCGCAGCAGCAGCCGGTCGGCGCCCGCGCCGGGTTCGTGCCGCAGCCCCAGCTGCAGCCGCCCCGCCCGGTCGCCGCGGCCACCGGTTACGAGGCCATGCGTCCGGCCGCGCCGCGCCCGATGCAGGTTCCGGTTCAGGTGCCCGCACCGGTTCAGGGCGCCTCGTACGAGGACCCGTACGGCCGCCCGTACCAGGGGCGCGGCTACTGACCGACCCCATGACAGTTGCATGGGCACGGGATGGGGCTGGCAGTATGCCTCCATGTCGAAATTGCATGTCCATGCGCTCCACGTCCATCCCGTCAAGTCGGTAGCGGGGACAGCTCCCGACGAGGTGGCCGTGGAGCCGTGGGGTCTGTCCGGGGACCGGCGGTGGGCGCTGGTGGACACCGAGGGCGCGGTCGTCACCCAGCGCCAGCAGCCGCGTCTCGCCCTGGCGTCGGCCCGCCCGCTGGACGGCGGACGGATCGCGCTGTCGGCGCCGGGCATGGCGGAGCTGGTGGTGGAGGTGCCCGGACCGGGGCCGCTGGAGCCGGTCGTCCTGTTCGGGCAGAAGGTCGAGACGGTGGTCGCGGACGATGCCGCGGCCGCCTGGTTCGGCGAGTACCTCGGGATACCGGTGCGGCTCGTGCACATGGACGAGCCGGCCGTACGCCGGCCCGTGGACCCGCAGTACGCACTTCCCGGCGAGACGGTGAGCCTGGCCGACGCCTATCCGCTGCTGCTCGTCACGCTCGCCTCGCTGGACGCCCTCAACTCGCTGATCGCGCAGGGGGACCACCCCGAGGAGGGCCCTCTGCCGATGAACCGGTTCCGCCCCAACCTGGTGGTCTCCGGAGCCGAGGCGTGGGCGGAGGACGGCTGGCGCCGCGTGGCGATCGGCGACGCCGAGTTCCGCGGGGTCCGCGAGTGCGGCCGGTGCATCGTGACCACCACCGACCAGCGGACCGCGGAGCGGGGCAAGGAGCCGCTGAAGACCCTCGCCAAGCACCGGCGGATCGGCAAGTCGCTGGCCTTCGGGCGGCAGCTGGTGCCGGTGCGGCTCGGGACCGTGCGTGTCGGCGACGAGGTCCGCATCCTCGAATGACCCGCCCAGACCCCCCGGAATGACACCTTCGGGGGGAGCCTCGCCCCGACTGGAACCAACCGGCCCGACCACGCCGTTGGATCAGTCGAGACAGGTGGACGCCCGCTTCGGCAATGGCACCGGATCGGGTGACACATGTCCGGCGCGTCCCGGAATGCGCGTTTCCGGGGGGTGCGGGAGGCTTGTACGCGCAGGCAGGCGAAGCTCGCGGGGCAGGGGGAGCCAAACCGTGTGGACGGCAATGGGTGTGTGGCGCTGGCGGCGCAATCCGCTGCGGCGTCCGACGGATCTCTTCGAGGCATGGGTGGCGTTCGCCGCGCTGGTGTGCCTCCTCGTGGTGGCTCCGGCCCTCGGCTGGGTCGCGGGCCTCAAGGTGGACGGCACCTTGCAGCGGGCCGTGCACGAGCAGCAGCAGGAGCGGCATCTCGTCGCGGCGGTGGTGGTCCGGCCGGCCCCCGAGTCGGCCCCGGGCTCATCGGCCGACCCTTCGGCGCAGCGCACGGCCCCGCACCGGACGCAGATCGTGGCCGCGTGGACCGCGCCCGACGGGAGCAGCCACCAGGGCACGGTGCCGGCCGCGGAGGAACCGCCGCGGCCCGGCGACCGGTTCCGGATCTGGACCGACGCGCGCGGCCGTCTGGTGGGGCAGCCGCTCGACCCATCCTCCGCCGCCCTGCACGCGGGGGTGGCGGGTCTGGCCATCGCGATCGGTGCGGCCGCACTGGTGGAAACGGTGCGGCGGCTTGTCGTACGCAGGCTCATGCATCGGCGGTACATACGTCTGGACCGCGCCTGGGCGGCTGCCGGTCCTGACTGGGGCCGGGCGGGCGCGGGCAGTTGACCTGGCCACTCACCGGCGCCGCGCGCGCTACGGTGGAGCGGCCGGACCGGATCGGTCCATCGGCGACGGCAACGGCGAGTACGAGGGCGGGGGCACGACAGCACCATGGCTCAGGGCGCGGTCCAGGTGACGCACGGCGGGACTTCGCGGTGGCGGCGCCGCTCCGGTGAGTATCCGACGCTGACCGCCGCGCTGGCCGCCGCGGGCGACGGGGACGTGCTGTCCATCTCCCCCGGCACCTATCGGGAGAACCTGGTGCTGGAGCACGCGGTGACCCTGCGCGGGCCCGAGGGCGGGCTGGGGTCGGTGCGGATCGCCCCGCTCGACGGGGTCGCCCTGACCGTGCGCGCCTCGGCCGTGGTGCAGGACCTCCACCTGGAGGGCCAGGACCGGGCGACGCCCGCGCTGCTCGTCGAGGACGGTTCGCCCGAGCTCACCGATCTGCGGGTCAGCACCCACTCGGCGGCCGGCATCGAGGTGCGGGGTTCCGGGGCCCGGCCCCTGGTGCGGCGGTGCACGGTGGAGAATCCGGCCGGCGTGGGGATCGCCGTACTGGACGGTGGCGGCGGGGTGTTCGAGGAGTGCGAGGTCGTGGCCGCCGGACAGACCGGCGTCTCGGTGCGCGGCGGCGGCCGGCCCCGGCTGGAGCGCTGCCGGATCCACCACGCCACGGGCGCGGGCATCGGGATCACCGGCGAGGGGTCGGGCCTGGAGGCGCTGGGCTGCGAGGTGTACGAGATCAAGGGCGCCGGGGTGCAGATCGCCGCGCGCGCCGCGGCCCGGCTCACCGACTGCACGGTGCACCGCACCTCCGCCGACGGGGTCACCCTCGACACCGACGCCGTGCTCACCCTGGCGGGCTGCGACATCCACGACATCCCGGAGAACGCGGTCGACCTGCGGTCCCGTTCGGTGCTCACCCTCAGCCGCACCACGGTCCGCCGGTTCGGCCGCAACGGCCTGTCGGTGTGGGATCCGGGGACCAGGGTCGACGCCGAGTCCTGCGAGATCCACGACAGCACGGGCGACTACCCGGCGGTGTGGATCAGCGACGGGGCCACGGCCTCCCTCGACTCCTGCCGGGTGCACGACGTGCCGGACGCGCTGTTCGTCCTGGACCGGGGCTCGCGCGTGGACGTGGTCGACAGCGATCTCTCGCAGGTGCGCAACACGGCCGTCTCGGTGAGCGACGGGGCCACCGCCCAGCTCGACGACTCCCGGATCCGGGAGGCCGGGACGGGGGCGTGGTTCCGCGACCACGGCAGCGGCGGCACCCTCGCCAACTGCACCTTCGACTCCGTGCAGACCGGTGTGATCGTCACCAAGGGGGCCGACCCCGCGCTGGAGCGGTGCACGGTCACCTCCCCCGCCGAGGCCGGGTTCTACGTGTCGGCGGGCGGCCGCGGCACCTTCACGGCCTGCCGGGTGGAGGGCAGTTCCGGCTTCGGCTTCCACGTCATCGACGGCTGCCGCACCACGCTGACCCGCTGCCACACCGAGCGCTGTGCGCGCGGGGGGTACGAGTTCGCGGAGGACGGACCGGCCGCCCGGGACTGCACCAGTGACGAGTCGGGGACCCGGCTGGCGGCGCAGGCGGGTTCCGGCGGCGCGTTCGCCGGGGAGCGGGCGGGGATCCGTCCGGTCACGGCCGCGCGCAGAGACGTGCCCCCGGCAGCGGAGGTGCCCGTGCCGCGTCCGGCGCACGAGCCGGACGGCGCGCCCGCGGCGCCCGCGCGGGATTCGGACGAGGCGCTGGGGCAGCTCGACGCGCTGGTGGGCCTGGACAGCGTCAAGCGCGAGGTGCGTGCGCTCACCGACATGATCGAGGTGGGCCGGCGGCGGCAGCAGGCAGGCCTCAAGGCGGCCTCCGTACGCCGGCACCTGGTGTTCACCGGCTCCCCCGGCACCGGCAAGACCACGGTCGCCCGGCTCTACGGGGAGATCCTCGCCTCCCTCGGGGTGCTGGAGCGCGGCCACCTCGTCGAGGTGTCCCGGGTGGACCTGGTCGGCGAGCACATCGGCTCGACCGCGATCCGTACGCAGGAGGCCTTCGACCGGGCGCGCGGCGGAGTGCTGTTCATCGACGAGGCCTACGCCCTGGCCCCGGAGGACTCGGGCCGGGACTTCGGCCGGGAGGCGATCGACACCCTGGTCAAGCTGATGGAGGACCACCGGGACGCGGTGGTGGTGATCGTCGCCGGGTACACGGCGGAGATGGACCGCTTCCTGGCGGTCAACCCCGGGGTCGCCTCACGGTTCTCCCGGACCATCACCTTCGGCGACTACGGGCCCGGCGAGCTGCTGCGGATCGTGGAGCAGCAGGCGGAGGAGCACGAGTACCGGCTCGGCGAGGGCACCTCCGAGGCGCTGCTGACGTACTTCACGGAGCTGCCCAAGGGCCCGGCGTTCGGCAACGGCCGCACCGCGCGCCAGACCTTCGAGTCGATGGTCGAGCGGCACGCGGGGCGGGTGGCGCAGCTGTCCGAGCCGAGCACGGACGAGCTCACCCTGCTGTTCCCGGCGGATCTGCCCGCCCTGCCGGCTCTGCCCGCCCCTTGCTGACACCGGGCGTCTGGGCCCTCGGGGCCGGTACGTCGGCCCGCGCGGCCGCGTCGAGCCGGGCGAGCAGTGCGTCGCGTTCGGCGGTGAAGGCCGGGTCGGCCTGGTAGTCGGAGTGGCCCAGGATCGGCGCGGGCAGCGGGTGCCGTGCGCTGCGGCCGTAGGCGACCGGGTCGGCGAGCGGGCCGCGGTCCACGTCCTGGCCCGCTCCGGGGAGAGCGGGGCCGCCGATCGGGTCGGTGGCCCGCCAGAGGTTGCGCCAGCAGTCGAGTTCGCCGTGCAGGGCGGTGAGCGGTCCCGGGCCGAAGTAGGCGGGGAACCAGCGGCCGTAGAGGCGGGCGAGCGGGGATCCGTAGGTGAGCAGGGCCACCCGGCGGCGGACGTGCGGCGGCAGCTGCCATACGGCCGCCGCGGCCAGGACGCTGCCCTGGGAGTGGCCTGAGATGACGAGCCGTCCGCCGGTGCGGTCCGTCCAGCCGGTCATCCGCCAGGTCAGGTCGGGCACGGCGCGCTCGGCGTAGCAGGGCGGGGCGAAGGGGTGGGCCGCGCGCGGCCAGAAGGTGCCGACGTCCCACAGGATCCCTATGGTGCGGCGGGCCGACGGGTCCCGGTAGGCGCGCCGGCCCCAGGTCACGAAGAGGACGAAGCCGAAGCCGACGAGCCAGGACCCGGCGTCCTGCGCTGCGCGGGCGGCGGCCTCCAGCAGCGGGCCGCTCCCGCGCGCCGCCTCGGAGGGGACCCGGCCCCCGATCCAGGCCCCGGCGAGGGCCCCGGCCCCGAGCAGCAGGGTGATCCCGGAGACGGCCGCCACGAACCAGGGCGCGGAGTCGGTGAGCGCGGCGGCGGCCCGCGCCCCCGCGATGCGGCGGCTGCGGGGACCGTCCGGCGTCTCCCCCGGGTACTCGGCGGCGATGCCGGCGGCGGTCCTGCGTCGCTCGCGGACCCCGCGCACCGTGAACCAGGCGGCGAGCAGGGCCAGTACGAGGAGCAGCGGCGGCAGGACGGCGGCCTGCCAGGACAGCAGCACGGGCGGCCCGGGCAGCGCGGCGCCGGGGGTTCCGGGTACGGCGTCGCCGTCCAGCCAGTCGGCGACGCGCTGGGCGACCCCGCCGGACATCGCCCCGCCGAGGGCGCAGCCGAGCATGCCGACGGCGGGCCCGCCGAGGCCGCCCAGCGCGGTGGCCGGGTCGGGGGCCCGGCGGTACAGGTACCGGGCGACGGCGGCGAGCGCGAGCACGCAGCCGCCCTGCCCCAGCATCAGCACGCCGAAGGCGAGGTCCCCGGGGAGCCGCCCGGCGGAGGTCCAGCCGGGGCGCGGCCAGCAGGCGTGCACGAGGACGGCGGCCAGCAGCGCGAGGGCCGCTCCGGGCAGCACGGTGACCGCGGCCCGGTCGAGGTGGTGGTCGGCCCGCTCCTCGGTCCGGCCGCGCCGGCAGACGACCCAGGCCACGGCTGCGGCTCCGGCGGCGAGCAGCCCCTGGGTGGCCCAGCCGAGCGCTTCCAGCACGGGGGCGCCGGCCGCCCCGCGGTCGTGGCGGGCCGTGGGCACGGAGACGGCCACCGCCACGGTGAGCAGCCCGGCGGCGGTGTGCGCGGCGCGCAGGCGGGCCACGAGGCGGCGCCCGTACCAGAAACCGGGCCGGCCGAGCGCGGGGACCGGGTCCGAGGCGGTGTCCGGGTCGGCCGCGCCCGCCGGGGGCGGCTGGGACTCGTAGGCGCTCCAGGTGCGGTTCGACAGGTACCAGAGCAGCCCGGTCAGCGCGGCCGGGACCAGCGCCCCGAGCGCGAGGCGGCGGCCGGGCTGCGCCCACCAGCCGCCGCCGGGGGCGAGGAAGCCCAGCCACGAGAACCGGGACCCCGCGCACGAGGCGGCGCCCGCGCACTGCCAGGCGAACAGATCGAGCGCGACCTCGCAGGCGGCCGCGATCAGCAGCACGGTCAGGCTGAGCGCGATGACCCGTACGAGGACCCCGTACGTGCGCACGGCGCGGGGCGTGGTGCCGGGGCCGGTCGTCCCGGCGGGACGGGCCCAGTGCGCGAGGTTGGCCACCATGAAGGGCAGGAGCAGCAGCCACAGCGCCCGGGCGCCGTTGCCGGAGGTGAGCCGGGACCAGCAGTAGGCCTCGGGGACGGGCCGCCCGGCGTACCGCTCGGGGTGCGCCTCGGCGTCGGCGTCCTCGGTGCGGCGGAAGACCGCGGCGGTGGAGTCTCCGGTGACCCGCACGGTACGCGGGTCGCCGAGCAGCTCGGCGGGCGCCGCGCCGGCCACGCCGTGCACGAGGAGCTCCAGCGCGAGCACGGGCGCGGCCCGGCCGGGGAGCGGACTGCCGCCGTGACCACCGCCCGCGCTCTCGGCCGGGCCCTGGCCCTGACCCTGGCCCTGACCCTGGCCCCGGCCATGGCCCCGGCCCCGGCTTTGCCCCTGGCCGGGATCGTCCGCCTCACGGTCGCCCCGGCCGACGGGCGGCTGGGGAAGGGGCGTGTCCGGCACGGCGGCCTCCGCTCTCGGGGAGCTCCAGCATCCCGCCCGGCGGGGCGGCTTGCCAGCACCGTGCCCACATCGGCCCGGTCCGTGGGAACTTCGTGCGGACTTCTGCGCGGAGGGCGGCTATGGTGTCGCCGCTCACGACAGCGTTCTGATCCCAGGGGGTACCGCCATGGCTCGCCGACTCCGCCCGGTGGGGCTGGACTTCATCGAGGACGCGCCGGTCCGGCTGGTCTTCGCCGCACAGGTCGCCGCGGCGCCCGAGGGCGTGTACCGGGCCCTCGCGGAGGAAGTGGAGGGCTGGCCGCGCTGGTTCAGGGCGGTGACCCTGGCCCGCCCCACGCACGGGGGCGCGGGCCGTGAGGTCAGGCTGATGGGTGGCGTCCGCTTCGAGGAGACGATCATGGCGTCGGATCCCGGGCAGCGGTACGCGTACCGCGTCGACACGACCAACGCCCCGGGGATGCAGGCCCTGTTGGAAGAGTGGCGGCTGACCCCCCACGGGACCGGCACCCATGTCCGCTGGACCTTCGCCGCAGACGGGCCGGCCCCCTTCCGGCTCGCCCTCACCGTCGCCCGGCCGGGCCTGGGCCACTCCTTCCGCCAGGCGGTCCGCGCGCTGGACACCCGGCTGGCCGCCCGCCGCGCGGCAGGTCAGTAGCCGCCGGCCGGATGCCGAACGGGCCGTCAGGCCTGCGGCTCGCGCCAGGATCCCGTCGTCAGGAGCGTGTCGATGGTCTTGGCGTACGGCGCCAGGTCGAGCCCCTGATCCGCCAGCCACTGGTCGGAGTAGTACTTGTCCAGGTAGCGGTCGCCCGAGTCGCAGAGCAGGGTGACCACGCTGCCGGTGCGGCCTTCGGCCACCATCTCGGAGACGATCTTCAGGGCGCTCCACAGGCCGGTTCCGGTGGAGCCGCCCGCCTTGCGGCCGATCGCCTGCTCCAGCGCGCGGCAGGCGGCGACGCTCGCCGCGTCCGGGACCTTCATCATCCGGTCGATGGCGCCCGGTACGAAGCTCGGCTCCATCCGGGGCCGGCCGATGCCCTCGATGCGCGAGCCGCAGTCGCTGGACGCGTGCGGGTCGTTGTTCGTCCAGCCGTCGAAGAAACAGGAGTTCTCGGGGTCCGGGACGCAGATCCGGGTGTCGTGCTGCATGTAGTGCACGTAGCGCGCGATGGTCGCGGAGGTGCCGCCGGTGCCGGCGGTCGCGACGATCCAGGCCGGTTCGGGGAACCGCTCCAGGCGCAGCTGCTGGTAAATCGATTCTGCGATGTTGTTGTTGCCGCGCCAGTCGGTGGCCCGCTCCGCGTACGTGAACTGGTCCATGTAGTGGCCGCCCGTACGGGCCGCGAGTTCGGCGGACTCCTCGTACATCTTCATCGGGTCGTCAACGAAGTGGCATTCGCCGCCGTGGAATTCGATGAGCCGGCACTTCTCCGGGCTGGTGGTCCGCGGCATGACCGCGATGAACGGGACGCCGATGAGCTTCGCGAAGTACGCCTCGGAGACGGCGGTGGAGCCCGAGGAGGCCTCGATGACCGGACGGCCGGGGCGGACCCAGCCGTTGCAGAGGGCGTAGAGGAACAGCGAGCGCGCGAGGCGGTGCTTGAGCGAGCCCGTGGGGTGCGTGGACTCGTCCTTGAGGTAGAGGTCGATGCCCCACGCCTCGGGGAGCGGGAAGCGCAGCAGATGCGTGTCGGCCGAACGGTTGGCGTCCGCCTGGACCTTGCGGACGGCTTCCTTCAGCCACGCGCGGTACTCGGCGTCGCTGTGGTCCACGTCGACGGTCGAGCCTGTCGTGGCGGTCGTGGCGGTCGTGACGGTTGCGCCGCTCGTGGCGGTGCTGGCGGCCGCGCCGGTTGTGCCGGTGGTGCTCATGCGCCGTGCTCCTTCGTGCCCGTATCTCTTGCCCTGTGCTTTCGCAATGTACCTCCCCCACCTGCGCAAACAGTCGCTTTGGGTTTCCATGCAGATCGCTTTAGGACGCGTTCGGTTGCACTGTGGCGCACCGTGGGTGACCCTGGTGGAGCATTACCGAGGGTGCAGCACCCGTAACACTCATGTCGGGGAGTCGCAGCCGTGATCAGTCATTCCCGCAGGCACTGCGTCGTCGAACTGCAGGCCTTGCCGTCGCGGATCGGCCAAATCCGCAGGATCGTCTCCGCGCAACTGCGCCACTGGCAGCTCGATCCGCTCATAGACCGGGCTGCGCTCGGCGTGACGGAACTGCTCAGCAACGTCCACCGCCATGCGCAGCCGGACAAGACCTGCACGGTGGAGATCGAACTCCGCCTCGGGCGGCTCACGGTCTCGGTCATCGACAGCGATCCGCGGCTCCCGGTGCTCCGCGACACGCGCCCGCCGGCGCCGATGACGCCGGAGGCGCCGGAGGCGCTGGAGACCTGCGGGCGCGGGCTCGCGCTCGTGGCGGCGGTCAGCGAGGCCTGGGGGGCGCGAGAGCGGCCCGACGGCCCGGGCAAGGCGGTGTGGTTCTCCCTGCGGGCGGCGCCCGCGCCGCAGGCCCCGGCGCAGCCGCGGCGGATCAAGACCGTGCCCGTACGAGAGCCTTCGCGTGCGGTGTCCCTCGCCCCGGACCCCCAGGCCGTCCCGACAGCACTGCCGGTGGCGGCCACGGTCGGCACCCGGCCCGGGTAGGACCCCGCCGCGGCACCCCCGCACCCGGCCCAGCGCAGCGGGCCGGCACGGCTCGGGCCGGCGCAGCAGGCCGGCACGGCTCGGGCCGGCCCTGCCCGCGGACAGGGGTCCCGACTCCGCTGCCGGCCTAGGCCAGCGCCCCCAGCGGGTCGTCGAGCACCGGCTGCCACGCCAGTTCCGCCGCGCCCACCAGGCTGTTGTGGTCGAGGGTGCACGGCAGGATCGGGACGCCCCCGCTGCGGCCCCACAGGCTGCGGTCGGCGACCACCGCGCGCAGCCGGTCCGGGTCGGCGTGGAGCAGTTCCCGGTGCAGGCCGCCGAGGATGATGCGGTCCGGGTTCAGGATGTTGACCAGGCCCGCGAGGCCGAGGCCGAGCCGGTCGATCAGCTCCTCCGTGGCCGCCCGTACGCCCGTCTCCCCGGGCTCGTCGCGCAGCAGGTCCCGGGCCTGCTGGAGCAGGGACACCTCCGGGCCCGGCGTGCGTCCGGCCGCGGTGAGGAAGGCGAGCGGGTCGGCCTCCACGTCCAGGCAGCCGCGGCTGCCGCAGTGGCAGGCCCGCCCCTCCGGGTTCACGGTGAGGTGGCCGACCTCCAGGGCCAGGCCCGAACTCCCGCTGTGCAGGCGGCCGTCCAGCACCAGGGCCCCGCCGACCCCGCGGTGGCCGGTGGCCACGCAGAGCAGGTGCTGCGCGCTGCGCCCCGCACCGTGCCGGTGCTCGGCCAGTGCGGCGAGGTTGACGTCGTTGCCGGTCAGGGCGGGCCCGTCGATGCCGGCCGCCTTCACGCACCGCGCGAAGACGGACCGTACGGGAGAACCGGGCGGCCAGGCCAGGTGCAGCGGGTTCAGCGCCGTGCCCTCCGGCTCGGCGACGGCCGAGGGCACCGCGAGTCCGGCGCCGATGCAGCGGCGGCCGCTCTCCTCGAGCAGCCGCGCGCCCGCGTCGACGACCGCGCCGAGCACCTGCGCCGGGTCGGCGGAGACGGTGATCTTGCCGGGGGCGGTGGCGACGATCCGGCCACCGAGGCCGACCAGGGCTGCGCGGAAGCCGTCCGGGTGCACCTGGGCGGCGAGCGCGACGGGACCGTCCTCCGCGACCGCCAGCCGGTGCGAGGGGCGGCCCTGGGTGCCGCCGCCGCCGGCACCGCCGGGCCGGGAGTCGACGCGGATCAGCCCGAGCGCCTCCAGTTCCGCGGCGACGGCCCCCGCGGTGGCCCGGGTGACCCCGAGCTCGGCGGTCAGGACGGCGCGCGTCGGGGCGCGGCCGGTGTGGACCAGCTCCAGCGCCGGGCCCAGCGCCCCGCGGCCGCGCTCCAGCTTGGTCCGTGCGGACGTGGACACGGTGGTCACATCCCCCACCCGCGGCGGGGCCCCGTTGCCGTTCATGGCAACGATCCTCGCATGATCGGAGGGCGCCGGACGCCGTCCCTACGCCCGGCCCGGGCCGAGGCCGCCGACGCGGAGGGTGATGTTCAGCCGCCCGGTGAGGCCGAGCCCTTGCGGGCCCGTGCCCGGCAGGACCTTCGGCACGCCGTGGTAGGCCAGACGGCTCGAATCCCCGAAGACGAAGAGGTCCCCGCTGCGCAGCTCGACGTCGCGGTACGGGCGGCCGCGCGAGGCGGTGTTCCCGAAGCGGAAGACGCAGCTGTCGCCGAGGCTGAGCGACACCACCGGAGCCCCGGACTTCTCCTCGGCGTCGCGGTGCATGCCCATGCGGGAGTCGCCCTCGTAGAAGTTGACCAGGGCGATGTCGTAGACCTCCCCGGGGTCCGGCGCCCGCCCGTACGCGGCGGCCAGGGCTTCCCGCCCCAGCCCGGCCAGCCAGTGCGGCATGGGCTTGACGGGCGCCCCGTCCCCGTCGACGGCGGTGCGCGCGTATCCGTACGGGTACCAGTGCAGCCCGAGGCACACCTGCCGGGCGGTCATCACTCCGCCGCCGGGGGTGCGGACGGTGCGCAGGCCGGCCGGCGGGCGGGCCCACTCCCGGCAGGCCTCGAGCAGCTCGCGCTGGCGCCCCTCCCCCAGCCAGTCCGGCACGTGCACGGCGCCGGGGGCGATCACGGCCCGCTCGCGCGGGAAGAGTTCCCCGTCCATGGCTCCATTGTCGGCTTCGGCTGCGAGACTCCCGGCATGGAGATCATCGAATACGTGAAGACGGTCGCGCGGGAGGGCGAGCTCCTCGCCGACGTGGCCGAACAGGCCGGTACCGAGGCGCCGGTGCCCACCTGTCCGGGGTGGCACGTGGCCGATCTGCTGCGGCACACGGGGGCCGTGCACCGGTGGGCGACCGGGTACGTCGGGGAGGGGCGGCTGGAGCCGGTCGGTTTCCCGGAGGCGCCCGAGCTGGCGGGCGGCGAGCTGCTGAGGTGGTTCCGGGAGGGGCACGCCGCGTTGGTGCGCACCCTGACCGAGGCCCCGGCGGACGTCCAGTGCTGGACGTTCCTCCCGACGGCGGCGCCGTCTCCGCTGGCGTTCTGGGCGCGGCGGCAGGCCCACGAGACCTCGGTGCACCGGCTGGACGCCGAGTCGGCGCTCGGCGTGGCGTACTCGCCGGTGGACGCGCGGTTCGCGGAGGACGGGGTGGACGAGCTGCTGACCGGCTTCCACGCCCGCCCGCGCAGCCGGGTCCGTACTGCCGAGCCCAAGGTGGTGCGGATCCGGGCGGCCGACACCGGTGCGTCCTGGACGGTCCACCTGTCGGCGGAGCCGGCCCGCACGGTCCGCGGCACCACGGAGGAGCCGGCCGACTGCGAGGTGACGGGCACCGCGTCCTGGCTGTACACGGCCCTGTGGAACCGCCTCCCGCTGGCGGGCCCGGGCGTCACGGGCGATCTGTCGCTGGCGCGGCTGTGGACGGAGACGGCCCGCATCTGATCCGGGCGCGGCTCCCCCGGGCTGTAGGGTCGGCCCTTTGGACGATCTTGGGGGTAGTCGATGTTCGGTTCCACTGTGCGGCGCACGGCGGTGGTCGCGGTGGTCCTGGCCGGGTTCACGGTGTCCTGCGGAGGGGACCCGGCCGAGCCGGCGGCCAAGCCGGGCGCCGCGGCCCCGGCGGCACCCACAGCCTCGTCGTCGGCCTCTCCGGCCCCGTCGACGCCTTCGGCCTCCCCCGCCCCCGGTCGGCCGGTCCCGGGTGCCTCGTCCCGTCCGTCGGGCGCTCCCTCGGACGTACCGCCCTCGAAGGTCCGGGACGCCTTCGCGGGGCTGCAGGCGACGCTCAACGACTCCTGCACGCCCGGCAACTGCGCCTACTTCCTCGGCCGGGTCCACGACGAGCTCCACCGCATGGACGTCGCGATGAAGGCGGACCCGAAGGGGCCCGGCCACTTCCCCGAGCCGATCGCCCTGATCGCGAAGCTCGACGAGGAACTCGGCGGGGACCGGAGCTTCGAGAACCTCAAGAAGCACCAGACCCTGCTGATCGGCACCCGCGACAAGATCAACACTTGGATGCAGGGGCACCCCGACGATTACCGCTGATCCGGTTCGCTACCCGAGGGTGGCCGCGTACGCGGTCTGCGCGCGGTACGGCCAGGCGGGGGCCGCGTTCCACGGGTTGGGCATGGTCCGGCTGGTCGCGTACGCGAAGCCCGCGCCACGGGTGAAGGCCGTCTGGAGGGTGGCGCGCATCGCGGCGGCGTCCGGGACTTCGTGGACGAGGTGACAGAACGCGGTGCCGCTCGGGTCGAACTCGGCTCCGGCGCGGTACCCGCCGACCGTGTCGAAGACGTTCCCGCCGAGCCAGCCGCCGCCTGTGTAGGCGGCGTAGGTGTCCTCGTAGGTGACGAAGACGTCGGCGGTCCGGTGGCCCGGTTCCAGGTAGCAGTCGGCGATGGCGGTGCCCGGGTTGTCGACGACGAGCTCGTCGACGGTGGGGTCGACGGCGTCCATGGCGGCCTGCACGTAGCGGCGCAGCTCCGCGTAGTGGTCGCGGGTCGCGTTGCCGGGGCCGCAGTCGCGGCTGACCACGTCGAAGAAGATGCCGTCGACGTGGAGGCGGCCGTCGCCGTCGGCGGGTCCGAGGTAGTTGTCGACGGAGGCCTTGACCTCGGCGAGGGGGCGGTTGCCGTGGTCGGTGTGGACGTAGCCGAGCACCTTGGTGTTCTCGCCGGTCGCCGTGGTGGCGCGGCGCAGGGCGTCGGCCCGGGCCCGCCACGACGCGTCGAACGGGGCATCGCCGTTGCCCGGGTTGAGGACGACCACCGAGGGAGCCGGGCGGGTGGCGGCGAGGTCGGCGAGTTCCGGGTCGTCCGCCCAGACATAGGCGGGGACGGCGATCTCCAGGCCCCGCACGCCGGATGTCCGGGGCGCGGCGGCCGGAGCCCGGGCGGGGCCGCTCGGGGGTGCGTCGCGCGCCGACGCGGTGACGACCGGCGCCGGCGCGGCGAGTAACGCGGTGACGAGGATGGCGAAGAGGGCCTTCACGGCGCGGGGCATGAACGTTCCTCCGGCGGCGGCATGAGGGAGCGGCCCGAGGAACACTAGCCGGGCGGCCCCCACTTCCGGCCGGAACCGCCCGCATTCATACGAGGAACAGAAGAACGAACGGGAGGGCAGCGGCTCACACCGCGGGCAGCCCCACGCCGTGCGCCAGCTGGCCCGCGGCATGCGTGAAGAAGGCGTCCCGGTCCTCGACGACCCGGTTGAACTGGCCGAACAGCTCGAAGGAGACGAGGCCGGCCAGCTGCGCCCAGGCGGCGACCAGGGCGGCGGTGACCTCCGGGGGCAGTCCGAGGGCGAACTCCTCGGTCATCCGGTCGGCCTCGGCACGCAGGGTGGCCGGCAGCGGCGGCAGCGAGAGGCCGCGGCCCTCGTAGGCGGCGCGGACGATCCCGATGAGGGTGTTGCCGACCCGGGAGGCGGGCCCGATGGTGTCCGCGGGAGCGCTGTAACCGGGCACCGGGGAACCGTAGATGAGGGCGTACTCGTGCGGGTGGTCCAGGCCCCATGCGCGGACGGATTCGCAGACCGCGATCCAGCGGGCGCGGGGCGTGGCCCCCGCGGCCAGGGCGGAGGCGTCGGCCTGTTCTGCGGCGGCGCCGAGGCTGTCGTACGCGTCGATGATGAGCGCGGTGAGCAGATCGTCGCGGCTGGGGAAGTAGCGGTAGAGGGCCGAGGAGACCATGCCCAGCTCCCGGGCGACGGCGCGCAGGGAGAGTTTGGCGGCGCCCTCGTCCGCGAGCCGGCGGCGGGCCTCGTCCTTGATGGCGGCGGTGACCTCGATGCGGGCCCGTTCCCTGGCCCCTCGCACGGTGTTCATGCGGGCCAGTCTGCCATGCGGGCGGAGCACTGCCCAACAATCGGAGCTCCGATCCATTTCGAGAGCACCGCTCTTGCTTTGGAGCGGCGATCCGTGCACACTGGTTCCAAGCGAGAGCAGTGCTCTCCAAAACGCCGAAGGCCGCGGAGGTCACCATGAGCAGCACGCCCACCCCGTACTACGTCCAGGCCAGCCCGTTCGCCGTCCGCTTCAACTCCCTCTTCGGCAAGATGGCCCGCCTCGGCATCAGCCTGGCCGGCACCGCCGAGCTGTCGGTCCGCGGGCGCAAGTCCGGCGAGATGCAGCGGATCCCGGTCAACCCGCACACGTACGAGGGAGCGCAGTACCTGGTCTCGGCCCGCGGCCACTCCCAGTGGGTCCGCAACATGCGGGCCGCGGGCGGCGGCGAGCTGCGCGTGGGCCGCAAGCTGCGGACGTTCACCGCGGCCGAGATCACCGACCCGGTGGAGAAGGCCGCCATCCTGCGGGCCTACCTGGAGAAGTGGGGCTGGGAGGTCAACCGGTTCTTCCAGGGCGTGACGGCGAAGTCCTCCGACGCGGAACTCCGGGCCGCCGCCGGCGACCACCCGGTCTTCCGCATCACGGTGTCGAACTGACCCCGGCCCGGCGGCCCGCCCACGAAGCAGGCCGACCCGGCGCCACCACCGCGCCCGAACCCCCCCGGCACACTTCCCCCGCGTTCCACCGGCCCCCTCACGGAACGACGCCGCCCCGCACGGGACCCGCACGGGACCCGCGCGGGGCGGTGCGCTGCCCGCGCACACCTCGTTCGGGGTGAGCCACAGCTGCCTGCTCCGGGTCGAGCCGCGCTCCCGGCCCGCGGCGTCGGCGGGACCCCGTGAGCGCGGCGCGCCCGCCCGCACGGCCGGTGCGGGCGGGGCAGGGCAGGGCAGGAGCCGGACGCGGGGCCCACCGTCGCCGCCGGGTCTCCCCTGACCCCCGTCGACCGGCCCCGCACCTCGCCGGGTGGGCGGGGCACCCCACTACGTCCGGTACCAGGATGCCCGCCGGCACACCGCCGCCCGGCACCGGACAGCGCGGGCCTGACCCGCAAGGTCCGAAGCGGTCTAAGGAGACGGTCTAGCGTCTAGCCCCGGCCGCCCCCGCGGGACGCCGCCTGGCGGGCGTCGAGTGCGTGCAGGGCCCGCCGCGCGAGCGGGCGCTCCCTCACCATGTCCGCCAGCGTCGCCGAGCCCCGCGTGATCCGCGCGAAGGCCCGCCACGCCGGGCGGAAGCCCGTGATCGCCGCGTGCAGCAGTCCCGGCTTGGCCTCGAACACGGTCAGCATCCGCCGCCCGACGCCCATCTCCACGCCCAGCCCGGCCTTCACCGCGAAGGCGTAGTTCAGGGCCTGGCGGCGCGCGTCCACCGCGTCCTGCGCCTCGGAGATCTTCGCGGCCCACTCCCCCGCCAGCCGCCCCGAGCGCAGCGCGAAGGAGATGCCCTCACGCGTCCACGGCTCCAGCAGCCCGGCCGCGTCGCCCGCGACCAGGACCCGGCCGCGGGAGAGCGGCGAATCGGTCTTGCGGCAGCGGGTCAGGTGCCCCGAGGAGACGGCCGGTTCGAAGCCCGCGAGTCCGAGCCGGGCGATGAAGTCGTCCAAGTAGCGCTTCGTCGCGGCGCCTTCGCCCTTGGCCGAGATGACCCCGACGGTGAGGGTGTCCCCCTTGGGGAAGACCCAGCCGTAACTGCCGGGCAGCGGGCCCCAGTCGATCAGCACCCGCCCCTTCCAGTCCTCGGCGACCGTCTCGGGGACGGGGATCTCCGCCTCCAGGCCGAGGTCCACCTGCTCCATCTCCACGCCGACGTGCGCGCCGATCCGGCTCGCGCTGCCGTCCGCGCCGACCACCGCGCGGGCCAGGACGGTCTCCCCGTCGGCCAGCACCACGGCCACCGTGCGCCGGTCGGGCACCGCGGTCCCGTGCTGCTCCACGCGGGCCACGGCGGTACCCGTACGCACCGACGCCCCTGCCTTCTCGGCCTCGGCGACCAGCGCGGCGTCGAACTCCGGCCGGTTGATGAGCCCGAACAGCATGTGCTTCGAGCGCCGGGTCCGGGACAGCTTCCCGTCCAGCGAGAAGGTCACCGCGTGGATGCGGTCCTTGAAGGGCAGCACGAAGCCCGGCGGCAGCGCGTCGCGCGAGGGGCCGATGATGCCGCCGCCGCAGGTCTTGTAGCGAGGCAGTTCGGCCTTCTCCAGCAGCAGGACGCTGCGCCCCGCCTTGGCCGCCGCGTACGCCGCGGACGATCCGGCCGGGCCGGCCCCGACCACGACCACGTCCCACACTTCGCCCGTCTCAGCCGGCCCGCCGGTCCCGCCGGCCTCCGGGCTCAACCCGCCGTCCCCGCCGTCCCCGCCGTCCCCGCCGTCCCCGCTGTCCCCGCTGTCGCCGGGCCGCCCGCTCGCCCCGGCCACCTCGTCGCCCGCCTTCTGCGCGGACCGCTCCGCGTCCGCGCCCGAGCCCCCCGCGCCTGCGTCTGCGTCTGCACCTGCGCCAGTGCCTGCGTCGCGTACGTCGTCGTCGCTGCTCACGATGTGCTGCTGCTCCTGATCACCCGTTGCTCCGATGCCGGGCAAATCCTAGCGAGACGCTCCGTCGCCCCGTTGTGCGAGGATCAGGACTGTCTTTCGCCGTCCCCGGCATACGCGCACCCCCGCGGATGCGGGGAAGCCGTACACACAGCACAACGTCGCACCCAAAAGGAGCGTGCCCATGTCCCAGAATCCGATCGCCGAGACCATCGCCTCGCTGATGCCCCGCGCCAAGCAGGAGCTGACCGAGCTGGTGGCCTTCCAGTCGGTGGCGGACTGGGCGCAGTTCCCCCGGAGCGAGAGCGAGGGCGCCGCGAACTGGGTGGCCGACGCGCTGCGCGTCGAGGGCTTCCAGGACGTGGCCCTGCTCGACACCCCTGATGACACCCAGTCCGTCTACGGCTTCCTGCCCGGCCCCGAGGGCGCGCCGACCGTTCTCCTCTACGCGCACTACGACGTGCAGCCGCCGCTGGACGACGCGGCCTGGATCTCCCCGGCCTTCGAGCTGACCGAGCGCGACGGCCGCTGGTACGGGCGCGGTGCGGCCGACTGCAAGGGCGGGTTCGTCATGCACCTGCTGGCACTGCGCGCGCTGAAGGCCAACGGCGGTGTGCCGGTGAACGTGAAGGTGATCGTCGAGGGCTCGGAGGAGCAGGGCACGGGCGGTCTCCAGCAGTACGCGGAGGCGCACCCGGAGCTGCTGACAGCCGACGCCATCGTCATCGGCGACGCGGGCAACTTCCGCCTCGGCCTGCCGACGGTGACGGCCACGCTGCGCGGCATGTGCCTGCTGAAGGTGAAGATCGACACGCTGGGCGGCAACCTGCACTCCGGCATGTTCGGCGGTGTCGCCCCCGACGCGCTGGCCGCGCTGATCCGCGTCCTCGACTCGCTGCGCTCGGCGGACGGTTCCACGACCGTGGACGGTCTGGCCTCGGACGCGGTGTGGGAGGGCCTGCAGTACCCGGAGGCGGACTTCCGCTCCGACGCGAAGGTGCTGGACGGGGTCGAGCTCATCGGCGAGGGCACGATCGCGGACCGGCTGTGGGCCCGCCCGGCCGTGACGGTGCTCGGCATCGACTGCCCGCCCGTGGTCGGCGCCACCCCGTCGGTGCACGCGAGCGCCGGCGCGCTGATCAGCCTGCGGGTGCCGCCGGGCGTGGACACCGCCGCGGCCGTCAAGCTCCTCGAGGCGCACATGGTGGCGCACACGCCGTGGAAGGCGCGGCTGGAGCTGGAGGTCGTGGGCCAGGGCCAGCCGTTCCAGGCGGACACGAACAGCCCGGCGTACGCCTCCATGGCCGCGGCCCTCCAGGAGGCCTACCCCGGCCAGGAGATGCAGGTGGCGGGCATGGGCGGCTCGATCCCGCTGTGCAACACGCTGACGCAGCTCTACCCGGACGCGGAGATGCTGCTGATCGGGCTGAGCGAGCCGGAGGCGCAGATCCACGCGGTGAACGAGAGCGTGTCGCCGGAGGAGCTGGAGCGGCTGTCGGTGGCGGAGGCCCTGTTCCTCGTCAACTACGCGGAGTCCAGGCGCGGCTGACCTCCCGCTGGGCGCCCGGGGCCAGGTCGTCTCTTTCGGATCTTGCCGGTCAAGCCCGCGTCGTCCGGTGAGGGGTACCTCCCCGCCCCCTGGGGCTGGTCGGCGGCGGGGTCCGCTCCCAGCGGACTCCGCTCCCGGTGAAGTCGCCTGCCTGCGGCGGTCCCGGGTGCGTAGCGTCGGCGTATGGATCTTGTCGAGGTAATACCCAACCGGCTCCACATGCTCCGCTTCCCCATCGGCCAGGCCTACCTCTGGCAGGACGGCGACGGGGCCCTCACGCTGATCGACTCGGGCCATGCGGAGTCCGCCGCCGAGATCGAGGGGGCGATGCGTTCCCTCGGGCTGGAGCCCGGGCGGTTGGAACGCATCGTCCTCACGCACTGCCACCGCGACCACGTCGGGGCGGCCGGTGAACTCGCCGCCCGCTGGGGCGCGCGGGTCCTCGCGCACCGGCTGGACGCGCCCGTGATCCGGGGCGAGCGGCCGGTGCCCGAACCGGTGCTGCTGGACTGGGAAGTCCCGCTGTACGAGCACGGCCTGACGGTGCCCGAGGCGCCGCCGGCGCCTGTCGACGTGGAGTTGGAGGACGGGGACGCGCTGGGCTTCGGGGACGGGGCCTACGCGGTCCACGCCCCGGGCCACACGGACGGCAGCATCGGCGTGCACCTCCCCCGCCACGGGGTGCTGTTCACGGGGGACTGCGTCGCCGCCGTCGGCCCGCTGATGCTGGGCGTCTTCAACGTGGACCGCGCCCGGGCCGTCGACTCCTTCCGCCGGCTGGCCGCGCTCTCCCCCGCCGTCGCCTGCTTCGGCCACGGCGATCCCCTGACGGAGGACACGGCGGCGGCCCTGGCGAAGTCCGCCGCCGACACCGCGGCCTGACGGGGCCCGTCAGCCGACCGGGACGCCCGCCTCCAGGTACAGGGCGTGGCCCCGCTCGCGGGCGCGCAGGGCCCAGCGGAGGCGCTCGTAGCGGTGCTGCGGGAGCAGGCCGGCGGCCTCGGACTCGGTGACGAAGCGCCAGGCGCGGAGCTCCGGGCCGGGCAGCCGGAGCCGCTGCGCCGCCTCCTGGGTCAGCCGGCCGCCGTCGAAGAGCAGCCGCAGCCCTCCGTAGCCCGGGGGCTGTGGAGCCTCCCAGTCGACGACGAGAAGGCCCGGCACGTCGTCCAGTACGAGGCCCAGTTCCTCGGCGACCTCCCGTACGCCCGCCCGGGCGGGGGCCTCGCCGGCTTCGACGACCCCGCCCGGGAACTCCCAGCCCGCCTTGTACGTCGGGTCCACGAGCAGCACCCGGTCGTCCTCGTCGAAGAGCAGCACCCCGGCGGCCACCGTCTCGCGCACGGGTTCCGGGGTCTGCACGATGTCGCAGACGGAGGCGGCCTCGGTGCGGACGGCCTCGGCGATCCGCTCGGCGGTCTCCCGTACGGTCAGGGCGCCGTTGTCGATGACGTGCGCGTCCGCGGTGAGCCAGCCGAGGGCCTGCTGGTAGACCGGGATGTGGTCGTAGGCCCACTGGCGGACGTGGAGGTCCACCTCCTGCGGGTCCCCCTGTTCCTCGCGGTTCGCGATCCGCTCCCGCAGGATCGTTTCCGCGGGGGCGAGCAGGACATGGCGCACCGGGATGCGCCGCGCCGCGAGCCCGCCGAAGATCTCGTCGCGGTACTCCTGCCGCAGCAGCGTCATCGGCACGACGAGCACGCCGCCCAGTTCGGCGAGCATCGCCGCGGCGGTCTCCACGACCAACCGGCGCCAGCTCGGCAGGTCCTGATAGTCGGTCACCTCCGCGAGCCGTTTGCGCGGCAGCAGCACGCGCAGCGCGTCCCCGATGAACTCCGGGTCGAACAGGGTGCTGTCCGGCAGGATTGCGGCCAGTTCGCGGGCCGTGCTGGTCTTCCCGGCGCTGAATGTGCCGTTGATCCAGACAATCACGTCTACCCCTCTCCGCATGGCTCGTCCGGAGCCCCCAGTGGCTTGCCCGCACCACCCTGCCATGGAAACCCGTTAATCAGCCGAGTGC
Source organism: Streptomyces sp. NPDC085524 (assembly GCF_044541755.1). Taxonomy (NCBI): domain Bacteria; kingdom Bacillati; phylum Actinomycetota; class Actinomycetes; order Kitasatosporales; family Streptomycetaceae; genus Streptomyces; species Streptomyces sp. NPDC085524. The sequence goes on along the minus strand of NZ_JBITTH010000008.1, from coordinate 312,303 downwards.
TTATCCTCAAGGTCAGAGCGTTGCCCGCTACCTCCGGAGGTTTTCCCGCCGTGGCCCACAACCGCCGTCCGTCCGACCCCCGCTACGGCAACCGGCCCACCATGAAGGACGTGGCGGCCCGGGCCGGTGTGGGCCTGAAGACGGTGTCGCGGGTGGTCAACGGCGAAGCGGGCGTGACTCCCGAGACGGAGAGACGGGTCCACGAGGCCATCGAGGCGCTCGGGTTCCGCCGCAACGACAGTGCGCGCGTGCTCCGCAAGGGCCGTACCGCCACCGTCGGCCTGGTCCTGGAGGACCTCGCCGACCCCTTCTACGGCCCGCTGAACCGGGCGGTGGAGGAGGTGGCCCGGGCACACGGTGCGCTGCTCATCAACGGTTCCAGCGCCGAGGACCCTGAACGGGAGCGGGAGTTGGCGCTCGCGCTGTGCGCGCGCCGGGTGGACGGCCTGATCGTGATTCCGGCGGGCGACGACCACCGCTACCTGGAACCGGAGATGCGCGCGGGCGTGGCCACGGTGTTCGTGGACCGGCCGGCCGGCCGGATCGAGGCGGACGTGGTCCTCTCCGACAGCTTCGGCGGCTCCCGTGACGGCGTCGCCCACCTGATCGCGGGCGGGCACCGCCGGATCGGCTTCATCGGGGACCACCCGCGCATCCACACGGCGGCGGAGCGCCTGCGCGGCTACCGGGCCGCGATGGCGCAGGCGGGCCTGCCGGTGGCCGATTCGTGGGTGTCCCTCGGCTCGACGCACCCGGAACGGGTCGCGGCCGCGGCCCGTGCGATGCTCGGGGCCCCGGAACCGGTGACGGCCTTCTTCGCGGGCAACAACCGGGTGACGGTCACGCTGGTCCGGGTCCTCGCCGCCCTGGAGCACCCGGTGGCGCTGGTCGGCTTCGACGACTTCGAGCTGGCCGACCTGCTGCGCCCGGGCATCACGGTGGTCGCCCAGGACGCGGCGGCCCTGGGCCGGGTCGCCACCGACCGCCTCTTCCAGCGCCTGGCGGGCGCCGCCCTCACCCCGACCCGCATCGAGCTCCCGACCCGCCTGATCCCCCGCGGCTCGGGCGAGCTCCCGCCGGCCGGCGCCGTGTGAAACGCCGCGGGGCCCGGCCGGGGAGTTCCGGCCGGGCCCCGCAGGGGTGGATCAGGCGGTCGCCGTCAGGGTGGCCGAGCGGCGCGGGATCGCGAAGGCGTCCAGTTCGGCCCGGGTCAGGCCGGTGAGGGCGGTGACCTCGTCGGTGCCGACGGCGCCGCAGTCGAGGCCGCGGACCAGGTAGCCGGCCAGGGCCTTGGCGGTGGCGGGCTCGTCCATCACGTCGCCCTCGATCTTGGCCACGTACGCCTTCAGGCGCGCGGCGGCGGCTTCGAGGCCCTCGCGGTAGAAGGTGAAGACGGCCGCGTAGCGGGTCGGGAGGTGGCCCGGGTGCATGTCCCAGCCCTGGTAGTAGGCGCGGGCCAGGGCGCGGCGGGTGAGGCCGTAGTGCAGCTTCCAGGCCTCGTGGACCTTCTCCGTGGTGCCGATGGGCAGCACGTTGGTGGAGCCGTCGGAGACGCGCACGCCGGTGCCGGCGGCCGCGACCTGCATGATCGCCTTGGCGTGGTCGGCGGCGGGGTGGTCGCTGGCCTGGTAGGCGGCGGAGACGCCGACGCAGGCGCTGTAGTCGAAGGTGCCGTAGTGCAGACCGGTGGCGCGGCCCTTCGAGGCGCCGATCATGCGGGCCACGGTGGCGGTGCCGTCGGAGGCCAGGATGGACTGGCTGGTCTCGATCTGGATCTCGAAGCCGATCCGGCCCGGGCGCAGGCCGCGGGTGGTCTCGAAGGCCTCCAGCAGCTCGACGAAGGCGCTGACCTGCTCGGCGTACGTCACCTTCGGCAGGGTCAGGACCAGGTTGTCCGGGAGGCCGCCGTGGGCGAGCAGGCCGGACAGGAAGACGTCCGTGGTGCGGATGCCGCGGTCGCGGACGTTGGACTCCATGCACTTCATGCGGATGCCCATGTACGGCGCGTTGGTGCCGTTGGAGTACGCCTCGGAGATCAGGCGGGCGGCACGCGCGGCGGCCTGGTCCTCCTCCTCGTCGGAACGGACGCCGAAGCCGTCCTCGAAGTCGACGCGGAGGTCCTCGATGGGCTCGGAGGCGAGCTTGGCGCGGACGCGCTCGTAGACCGGGCCGGCCAGCTCGTCCGAGATGCCGAGCACCTTGGCGAAGGTGGCGGCGTCCGGCGCGTGCTCGTCGAGGGCCGCGAGGGCCTGGTCGCCCCAGGAACGGATGGTGTCCGCCGCGAAGACGTCACCGGGTACGTAGACGGTGTGAATGGGCTGACGGGTGCCGGGGTCGCCCGGGTAGTGGCGCGCGAGTTCCGCGTCCACCGGCGCGAGGGAGGCGCTGATGCCCTCGCTGACCGCGCCTGCGAGGCTCGTCGCCACCTTCTCCTGCTGACCCATCGTGCACTCTCCTCTTTTCCGCTTCACGGAAGCTTAGATCCGCATAGCAGAATTTAGTCACGGGGTTCCGCTCAGTCAATGGTCCCTCGGCCGTCCTGGACAAACGACTCGGGGCCGCGCGGTGACAATCACCACACGGCCCCGGAGAAGTGGAGCTACGGAGAGAAGCGCAGGTCAGCCCTTGCGCGCCTTGATCTCCTCGGTCAGCTGCGGGACGACGGCGAAGAGGTCGCCGACGACGCCGTAGTCGACCAGGTCGAAGATCGGGGCCTCGGCGTCCTTGTTGATGGCCACGATGGTCTTCGAGGTCTGCATGCCGGCCCGGTGCTGGATCGCGCCGGAGATGCCGGAGGCGATGTACAGCTGCGGGGAGACCGACTTGCCGGTCTGGCCGACCTGGTTCGAGTGCGGGTACCAGCCGGCGTCGACGGCGGCGCGGGAGGCACCGACGGCCGCACCGAGGGAGTCCGCGAGGTCCTCGATGATGTGGAAGTTCTCGGCACCGTTGACACCGCGGCCGCCGGAGACCACGATCGCGGCCTCGGTCAGCTCGGGGCGGCCGGTCGACTCGCGCGGGGTGCGCGAGGTGACCTTGGTGCCGGTGGCCAGGGCGCCGAAGGTGACGGCGAGCGCCTCGACGGCGCCGGCGGCCGGAGCGGCCTCGACCGGGGCCGAGTTCGGCTTCACGGTGATGACCGGGGTGCCCTTGGAGACACGGGACTTGGTGGTGAAGGACGCGGCGAACGCGGACTGCGTCGCGACCGGACCCTCGTCACCCGCCTCCAGGTCGATGGCGTCGGTGATGATGCCGGAGCCGATGCGCACGGCCAGGCGGGCGGCGATCTCCTTGCCCTCGGCGGAGGACGGGACGAGCACGGCGGCCGGGGACACGGCGTCGTACGCGGCCTGGAGCGCGTCGACCTTGGGGACGACGAGGTACTCGGCGAACTCGGGGGCGTCGGCGGTCAGGACCTTGACGGCACCGTGCTCGGCGAGGGTGGCGGCGGTGTCGGCGGCACCGGCACCCAGGGCCACGGCGACGGGCTCGCCGATGCGGCGGGCCAGCGTCAGCAGCTCGAGGGTGGGCTTGCGGACGGCACCGTCCACGTGGTCGACGTAGACGAGAACTTCAGCCATGGGACTGCTCTCCTGCTGTTGCGAAGTGTCTGGGGACTGTGAGGGGGTTGGCCGAAGCTCTTAGATGAACTTCTGGCCGGCCAGGAACTCGGCCAGCGCCTTGCCGCCCTCGCCCTCGTCCTTGACGATCGTGCCGGCGGTGCGCGCCGGACGCTGCGCCGCGGCGTCGACTGCGGTCCAGGAGCCCTCGAGACCGACCTCGTCGGCCTCGATCTCCAGCTCCTCCAGGTCCCAGGACTCCACCGGCTTCTTCTTGGCGGCCATGATGCCCTTGAAGGACGGGTAGCGGGCCTCGCCCGACTGGTCCGTCACCGAGACGAGCGCGGGGAGGGAGGCCTCCAGCTGCTCGCTCGCGGTGTCGCCGTCACGGCGGCCGGTCACGGTGCCGTCCTCGACCTTGACCTCGGAGAGCAGGGTGACCTGCGGGACGCCCAGGCGCTCGGCCAGGATCGCCGGCAGCACGCCCATCGTGCCGTCGGTCGACGCCATGCCCGTGATGACCAGGTCGAAGCCGGCCTTCTCGACGGCCTTGGCGAGCACCAGCGAGGTGGCCATGACGTCGGAGCCGTGCAGGTCGTCGTCCTCGACGTGGATGGCCTTGTCGGCGCCCATCGAAAGCGCCTTGCGCAGCGCGTCCTTGGCGTCCTCGGGGCCCACCGTCAGGACGGTGATCTCGGCGTCGTCGGCCTCGTCGGCGATCTGCAGCGCCTGCTCGACGGCGTACTCGTCGAGCTCCGACAGCAGGCCGTCGACGTCGTCGCGGTCGACGGTCAGGTCATCGGCGAAGTGCCGGTCGCCGGTGGCGTCGGGCACGTACTTCACACAGACAACGATCCTCAGGCTCACGCCGGCTCTCCTACCGCATCGTCTTTTTCTGATACCGCCTTGTGCAGGCAGCATAGGCGCCTTGTCGGGCGGATCCCGGTCGGGGCGGCCCGCGCTCCGAAGGGAATGTTACTCGTCAGTACACCTTGGGTTCCGCCAACCCGCAAGGCCGGTGAACTGTGATCTGTCCAACGCTGTCCAACTGCTCCCAACAGGGACGATTCAGTCCCGCAACGCGTTGAAGCGCCCCTGGTGGTACAGCAGCGGCCGGCCTTCGCCGGCCGGGTCCCCCACCGGGTCCCCGGCGACCGCCTCCGCGATGATCACACGGTGCTCGCCCGCGGGCACACGTGCCACCACCCGGCACACCAGCCACGCCAGGACGCCGTCCAGCACGGGGACCCCGTGCGGGCCGACGCTCCAGTCGGTGGCCGGACCGAACCGGTCCGCGCCGCTGCGGGCGAACAGGCCCGCCAGCTCCCTCTGGTGCTCCCCGAGTATGTGGACGCCGAGGTACTCGCTGTCGCGCACCGCGGGCCAGCTGGAGGAGCCGGTGCCGGTGGTGAAGGACAGCAGCGGCGGCTCGGCGGAAACGGAGTTGAGCGAGGTCGCGGTGAAGCCGGCCGGGCGCCCGCCGTCGGCGGCGGTGATCACGGCGACGCCGGCGGCGTGCCGGCGGAAGACGGAGCGCAGGAGGTCGGGTGAGCCCGGGAGGGCGGCCGCGAGGCCGGGGGACGGAGCCGTCGGGGCGGTCATGAGTCTTCCTTCTGCCGCGGCGAACGCGGGCACGGTCGGGGATCAGGGGTCGGGGCGTTCACCGATCCCAACAGCGCGCGCTCGCGTGGCGGACGAGGTCTATGTGGACCCGGCCGAAGAGCAGGAGTTCGTACCGCATGCCGCCAGCCTGGCGATCTCCCGTGTACACAGTCAAGCGGGACGGGACAGATGTCAGGCGCGTCACGCTGCGTGCGGGCGCGCGCACCGGCGCGTCCGGGGCCCGCCGCCGCCCCTGCACCGCGTCAGACGGCCGCCCCGAGGGCCGCGATCACGTCCACCTTGCGGGGCATCCCGGCCGCCCGCCGCACCACGCGGCCCGCAGAGTCGAGCACCAGCACGGTCGGGGTCTTCTCGATCCCGAGGGCCCGTACGAGGTCCAGCCGCTCCTCGGCGTCGATCTCGATGTGCGCGACCCCGTCGACCATCGCCGCGACCTCGGCGAGGATCCGCCGGGTGGCCCGGCAGGGCTGGCAGAAGGCGCTGGAGAACTGCACCAGGCTGGCCCGCTCCCCCGGGTCCGCGCCCAGCTCCGCCGCACCCAGCCTCGTCGGCCCGTCCGCTCGCCCGAGCACCCGCACTCCCGCCTCCCGCCGCTTCGTCCGCGCACATCATCGCCGTACGCTCGTACGAGGATCGGAGCGCTGCCCGGACCTGCGCAATTCCCGGCGTGACGAGAATCTCCCCGGGCACGGCCGTCTGGACTGGCCAGCAGCCCTCGTATGGGGCACGATCCCCCATGGCCGCGTACCTACGCTGCCGTAACTTCCGGCCGGGAGCACCTCCCCAGGCAGAAAGCGGGGTTCCGCACCATGGCTGAGCTCGTCTACCCCCCGGTGATCGGCGCCGCGCACACGTTGTTCCGGGCGCTCGACATCCGCATCGACATGAAGGGCACCGAGAACATCCCGCGCAAGGGCGGGGCGGTCCTGGTGTCGAACCACATCGGATACCTCGACTTCATCTTCGCCGGTCTGACCGCGCGGCCGCAGAAGCGGCTCGTGCGCTTCATGGCGAAGGAGTCGGTCTTCCGGCACCGGGTGTCGGGCCCGCTGATGCGCGCGATGAAGCACATCCCGGTGGACCGCGCACAGGGCGAGACGGCGTACCAGCACGCCCTCGAATCCCTGCGGTCCGGCGAGATCATCGGGGTCTTCCCCGAGGCGACGATCTCCCAGTCGTTCACCCTCAAGAGCTTCAAGTCGGGTGCGGCGCGCATGGCGCAGGAGGCCGGCGTCCCGCTGATCCCCGTGGCCCTGTGGGGCACCCAGCGCCTGTGGACCAAGGGGCGCCCGAAGGACCTGAAGCGCAGCCACATCCCGGTGACGATGCGCGTCGGCGAGCCGATCGAAGCGCCCACCGACCAGTACGCCGGCGCGATCACGCGCAGGCTGCGCGAGCGGGTGCAGGAGCTCCTCGAGTCGGCGCAGCGCGCATATCCGGCCAAGCCGAAGGACGCCTCCGACTCCTGGTGGCTCCCGGCGCACCTCGGCGGCACCGCCCCGACGGCCGCGGAGGTCAAGGAGCGGGGCTGACCCCGCACGCACGGAAGGCGGACGGCCTCCGGGACCCCATCCGGTCCCGGAGGCCGTCGGCGTGCCGTCGGCCCGTCAGCTGGGGTTCTCTGCGTGGGTCAGCGTCTCCCAGGCCTCGAAGTGGTTCTCGGTGCCCGCGGGGCGCCGCCCCTCGGTGAGCCTGCGGGTGTTCTCCATGGTGACGCCGAGCCGGGTGTGCAGGGCGTTGTAGCCGACCTCGGTGGCCGGGCCGATGCCCTTGGCGAGGCTCCCGCCGCACAGCCAGGAGGGCACGGGCTCGCCCAGCTCGTACTTGGCGTGGAAGCCGAGGGCGTGCCGGAAGCGGTCCTTGAACTGCGGGTAGAGGTCCCGGCCCTGGATCCGCGAGGTCTCGGCGACGTGCATGGCGGCCGCGATGCCCATGCCGGTGTGGCCGAAGTCCCGGCAGGTCTCCTGGGCGAGGCCGTCCACGAAGGTGCTCTGGCCGTGCCAGTAGTCGATCAGCTCGCCGCGGGTGTCGATGCTCGAGCGCGGCGGGTAGACGGGCTGCGCGCCGTCCGACGCGAGGTAGAAGTAGGCGGGGACGCGGCCGACGTAGATGCCCATCGCCTTGTCGTAGCTCGCGCGGTCGTCGAGGTGGACCGAGATGCCGACCGCGGCGTCCATCATGATCAGTTCCCAGTTGCCGTTGCTGTTCGGCCTGCCGCCGATCACCTCGGGCAGGTACACCTCGCGCAGCATCGTGGCGAAGCGCCCCCGGTTCGGCCAGCCGCCGGTGTAGGTGTGCTTGATGATCTCGGCGGCGCGGGGCCAGGTGGAGCCGGCCCAGCCGCTCTGCAGCGGTGCGTTGCTGTTGGTGTGGTCCTTGACGACCGCGGACCAGGCGTCCATCAGCTCGATGGACTTCCTCGCGTGCGCGGGGTCCTTGGTGATGTACCAGGCGAGTGCGTGGGTGTACGCCGCGATGGCGTCCTCGCGCTCGTCGGAGCAGCCGATGTCCGGGTTCGAGTACGAGCCGCATTCGACGATCGCGCGCGGCTTGGCGGTGCGGGTCGGGGAGGCGTACTCGCTCGCCAGCATCCGGTCGTACGCCGCTTTCCACGGCTGCCGGCCGGCCTGCACCTGTGTGCGTACGAACTCCAGCTGGGCGAGGCTGCTGAGGACTCCGGGGTGCGCGAACTGCGCGGGGGCGGCCGGCGCTGCGGGCGCGGCCGGCGCTGCGGGGACTGCCTGGGTGGGGGCGGGAAGCAGGGTCACGGCCAGGCCGAGGGCCAGGGCGGCGAGTCCTGCGGGGATTCCGAAACGCATGGGGGGCCTTCCGGTGGGAGGGGTTCCGGTGGGCCGAAGATACTCATGTCCATGCCAAGCTGACAACGACGTCCGACAAGAAAGTTTCCTATCAGAGGGCGGGGGGACGCGCCGGTCAGCCCTCGCGCTTCCGGCGCCGGTGGGCGGCGACCCGCGCCCGGGTCGCGCACGTGGTGGAGCAGTACCGCCGGGGGCTGCCCGGCCCGGTGGCCAGGAAGAAGCTCCCGCAGCCCGCGGCGGCGCAGGCCCCCCAGGCGATCCGCCCGCACTCGGTGAGCAGCTGGGCGAGCGCGAGGGCGCCGGAGGCCAGGAACCAGTCGCCCCAGCCGGCCCCCTCGCCCCGGTCGACGTGCAGGTGCCAGGGGTGGCCGTCGTGCCGGGTCAGCCGGGGCCGGGTGGCGCACTCGGCGAACAGCGCGTTGAGCGCCTCGGCGGCCCGGTCCTCGTCGCGCTCGGCGAGCACCTCCCCCATCCGGCGTGCCGCGGCGCGCAGTTCCGCCGCGCCCGCCTCGGGAAAGGCCTCCCCGGTGAGGTCGGCCGGCCGCTCCCCGTGCGCGGCGAGCAGCTCCGCCAGGGCGGCGCGCGGCAGGTCGGGGGCGACACGGACCGCCTCGGCGAGGTCGATCAGCCGCCGGACCGCCGAGAAACCCCCTCCGGAGTCCACCATGCCTGGATCCTTTCCCCGTACACTCGAATGACGTAACGTCTTGCTGACCTATCACGTTACACAACGGGGGCCGGAATGGGCGGGTTCGGGCGCTACCTGGGGGCCGCGCTGGCCGCGCGGTTCGCCAACGAGGGCATGGGCATGGCCGTGGTGCTGCTCGCCCTCGAGCGCACCGGGAGTGCGGCGCACGGGGCGTTCGTCCTGACGGCCTGGCTGGTGCCCAACGTGCTGGCGGCCCCGCTCGCGGGCGCCGCAGCGGCCCGGACCCGAAGGCCCCGGCTCTTCCACGTCGGCGCGCTGGCCGGGTTCACGGCCGCCGTGGCGGCGCTGTCGATGCTGCTGGGCCGGGCCCCGGGGGCGCTGGAGTTCGCAGTGGCGGTGCTCGGCGGCACCTGCGGGCCGATGGTGACGGGCGGGCTGTCGAGCCTGGTCACCGGGCTGGTCCCGGCGGGCCCGGGGCGCGACCGGGCGTACGGCTGGGACGCCTCGACCTACAACGCGGCGGCGGTCACCGCCCCGGCGGTGGTGAGCCTCGTCGCGGCGACGGTCTCGGCCGGGCCGGCGATGGGGGTGCTGGCGCTGTCCGCCTCGCTGGCGGCGGCGCTGGCCGCGACCCTCCCGTACGAGGACCGGAGCGCGGGCGCCCCGCGGTCCGGGCCCCTGGCAGGAGCCGCCGCCGGGCTCGCCGCGCTGTGGCGGGTGCGGGAGCTGCGGGCGGTCACCTCGGCGACGACCCTGGCCTTCGTCGGCATAGGCTCGCTCACCACCACCTCGGTCCTGCTGGCCACCGGGCTCGGCAGCCCGGGCGCCGGGGGCGCGCTGATGACGGCCTTCGCCGTGGGCGCCCTGGCGGGCTCGCTCACGCTGGGCCGGATGACGTCGGTGGAGCCCGGCCGGCTGGCGCGCTGGGCGATGGCCGGGACCGGGGCGGCCCTGACGGCGGCCGCGGTCACGCCCTCCCTCGGGGTCACGGCGGCGCTGTTCGCGGTGGCCGGGGTGTGCGACGGGCCGCTGCTGACGGCCACGCTGCGGATCCGTGCGGAGCACGCACCGGACGGGGTGCGGACGCAGGTGTTCACCCTGGGGGCGGGGCTGAAGATGACGGCCGCGTCGGCCGGCGCGGCCCTGGTGGGGCTCGCGGCCGACGCGCCGCCGGCGATGCTGCTGACCGGGATCGCCGGGCTTCAGTTCGCGGCGGCCCTGCTGCACGTCCTGACGGCGGGGCGGAAGCCCGCGCCCGCCGCGGCGGTCACAGAGCCGTCGGCAGGTTTCGCCACAGCTCCGGCCGGTCGGCGGAGCCCTGGAGCGCCTTGAGGGCCGCCGGGTGCGGGGCCGCGTACAGCTCGGGATAGTCGATCTCGCCGAGCTCCGGCCGTACGGGGAAGGCCAGCCGCTCGGCATCCAGGCTGAACCGCGCGTCCACGCCGGGCTTGTTGCCCCGCGGGTCCACCCGGGCCCACCTCTCGCTGCCGGGCAGCCGGAGGGCGACCAACCCGTGGATCGCGGGGTTCGCGCCCCCGGGGCAAGCCCCGGCTCCACCGGAGCAGCTGTCGCTGCACGAATGATCGTCGGCGAGGAGCTGGTAGCAGAGGCCCGCCGGGATGCCCTGGGCGCGCAGCAGGGCGACGAGCGCGTGGGACTTGGCGTAGCAGATGCCGTTGCGCGTGGCGATGACGTCGGAGGCCCGCCAGGAGACCCGCATGTCCCCGGAATCGGCCGAGTGCGGGATGGTGTCGCGGACGAACTCGAAGGCCGTCTTTGCGTATGAGTACGCGTCGCCGGTGGCGGACCAGAGGGCGTCGGCGGTTTCCTGCACCAGGGGGTGCCGGTGGTCGATCGCCTCATCCGATGCCAGATAGGCATGGATGTCGGGGTTCTGTTGGATCAGCTGCATGCGCCGGAGCATAGATATACCCCCCACCGAAGATCAATAGATTTTCAATGGGGGGCATATCTATGCAATTTTGGCGATGGCCTGGATCAGCGGGCCATCTCTTCCTTCAGGGCCTGGAGGAAGGCGTCGACGTCCTCTTCCTGGGTGTCGTAACTGCACATCCAGCGGACGTCGCCGGCGCTCTCGTCCCAGAAGTAGAAGCGGAAACGCTTCTGCAGTCGCCGGGACACCTCGTGCGGCAGCCGCGCGAACACCCCGTTCGCCTGCACCGGGTAGAGGATCTCCACGCCGTCGGTCTCGCGGACGCCCGCCGCGAGCCGCTGCGCCATGGCATTGGCGTGCCGGGCGTTGCGCAGCCACAGGTCCTTCGCGAGAAGGGCCTCCAGCTGCACCGACACGAAGCGCATCTTCGATGCCAGCTGCATCGACATCTTGCGGATGTGCTTCATCTGCCGGACGGAGTCCGGGTTCAGCACGACCACGGCCTCGCCGAACATCATGCCGTTCTTCGTGCCGCCGTACGACAGCACGTCCACGCCGACCGCGTTGGTGAAGGCGCGCATCGGCACGTCGAGCGAGGCCGCGGCGTTGGCTATCCGGGCGCCGTCGAGGTGCACCTTCATGCCCTTGGCGTGGGCGTGCTCGCAGATCGCACGGATCTCGTCGACCGTGTAGACCGTACCCAGCTCGGTGTTCTGGGTGATGGACACGACCTGCGGCATGGCCCGGTGCTCGTCCTCCCAGCCCCAGGCCTGCCGGTCGATGAGCTCGGGGGTGAGCTTGCCGTCCGGGGTCGGGACGGTGAGCAGCTTGATGCCCGCCATTCGCTCGGGCGCGCCGCCCTCGTCGACGTTGATGTGTGCCGTCTCGGCGCAGATCACGGCGCCCCAGCGGTCCGTCATCGCCTGGAGGGCGGTGACGTTCGCGCCGGTGCCGTTGAAGACCGGGAAGGCTTCCGCGTACGGGCCGAAGTGGCTGCGGAAGACCCTCTGCAGGTGCTCGGTGTACTCGTCGTCGCCGTAGGAGACCTGGTGGCCGCCGTTGGCGAGCGCGACGGCGGCCAGGACCTCCGGGTGCACGCCCGCGTAGTTGTCGCTCGCGAATCCGCGCACCGCGGGGTCGTGGTGGCGGCGGGCGTCGGTCTTCTCTGTATCGGTTCTCACGGTTGCGGAGTGAGCCACAGACGCTGTCCGTTCACATCGATTGCGGACCGCTCCCAGACGCCGGCGATGGCCTCGGCCAGCTCCTTCACGTCGGTGAAGCCCGCGAACTTCGCATTGGGACGCTCGGCGCGCATCGCGTCGTGCACCAGTGCCTTGATCACCAGGATCGCAGCCGCAGCACCCGGGCCGTCGTCCCCACCGATCTTGCGGAAGGAGTCGGCCATGGCGAGCGTCCACGCCTCCGCCGCCGCCTTGCCCGCGTTGTACGCGGCGTTGTTGGCGACGGGCTTGTGCGCGCCGGACTGGCTGACCAGCACGTAGCGGCCGCGGTCGCTGCGCAGCAGGCCGTCGTGGAAGGCGAGCGAGGTGTGCTGAACGGTGCGGATGAGGAGCTTCTCCAGGAAGTCCCAGTCCGCGAGGTCGACGTCGGTGAAGGTCTTGCTGCCGCGCCAGCCGCCGACGAGGTGGACGAGACCGTCGACCCGGCCGAACTCCTTCTCGGTCTGCTCGGCCCAGGCCTTGGTGGCCTCCAGGTCGAGCAGGTCGACGGTGTCACCGGTGATCGTGGCGCCGCCGTGGGCGTAGCGCGCCGCGTCCACGGCCTCCGCCAGCCGTGCCGGATCGGCGTCCGACGCGACGACGGTCGCCCCCGCCTCGGCGAGGCGGAGCAGGGTGGCGCGGCCGGCGGGGCCGCCGGCCCCGGCCACCGCCACCACCGCTCCGTGCAGCTTTCCGTTGTTGCCGTTCCCGGAGCCGTTCATCTGTGCAGCCTCCTGTGGGCGAGCGCTCACGCGGCGACTCGCTCGGCCTGATCGGCGTTCAGGGCGGTGATGCCCTTCGTGGAGGCGATCACTCCCTTGAGCTTCTTGGCGAGCGCCTCAAAGAACATGCTCAGCGGAAACTCGTCGGGAAGCACGTCGTCGACCAGCTTGCGCGGCGGCTGCGTGAGGTCGAGGGCGTCGGCGCCCTTGGCCCACTTGGAGCCCGGGTGCGGGGCGAGGTACGTCGAGACCAGCTCGTAGGCCTTGAACCAGTGCACGAGCTTCGGACGGTCGATGCCCGCCCGGTAGAGCTCCTCGATCTCGGCGCACAGCTGGTTGGTGACCTGCGGGGCGCGCATCCAGTCGATCTTCAGCTTGTTGTCCGTCCAGCGCACGACGTCGTGCTTGTGGAGGTACGCGAAGAGCAGCTGGCCGCCGAGCCCGTCGTAGTTGCGGTTGCGGTCGCCGGAGACGGGGAAGCGGAACATCCGGTCGAAGAGGACGGCGTACTGCACGTCACGGCCGTGCTCGTTGCCCTCGGACTCGAGCTTCACGGCCTCCTTGAAGGCGGTGAGGTCGCAGCGGAGCTCCTCCAGGCCGTACATCCAGAACGGCTGGCGCTGCTTGATCATGAACGGGTCGAACGGCAGGTCACCGTGGCTGTGGGTGCGGTCGTGGACCATGTCCCACAGGACGAACGCCTTCTCGCAGCGCTCCTGGTCGGTGACCATCGCGGCGATGTCCGCGGGCAGCTCGACGCCGAGGATGTCGACGGCGGCCGTGGTGACCTTGCGGAAGCGCGCGGCCTCGCGGTCGCAGAAGATGCCGCCCCAGGTGAAGCGCTCGGGGGCCTCGCGCACGGCGATGGTCTCCGGGAAGAGCACGGCGGAGTGGGTGTCGTAGCCCGCGGTGAAGTCCTCGAAGGTGATGCCGAGGAAGAGCGGGTTGTCGTACCGGGTGCGCTCCAGCTCGGAGAGCCACTCGGGCCACACCATCTTCAGCGCGACGGCTTCCAGGTTGCGGTCCGGGTTGCCGTTCTGCGTGTACATGGGGAACACGACGAGGTGCTGGAGCCCGTCGGCGCGCTCGGCGGCCGGGTGGAAGGCCAGCAGCGAGTCGAGGAAGTCCGGCACCTGGAAGCCGGCCGCGGCCCACTTGCGCAGGTCGCTGACGAGCGCCTCGTGGTACGCCGTGGCGTGCGGCAGCAGCGGGGAGAGCTCCTCGACGGCGCGGATCACGCGCCCGACGGCAGCTTCGGCCGTGTGCTGGGCGGGTGCGCCCTCGGCCTCGAAGTCGATCGACCCGTCCTTGGACTGCCAGGGGCGGATCTCCTCCACGGCGGCCTTGAGCTCGGGCCACGCCGGGTGGTCGACCACCCGCGCCCCGGCGGTTATTGCGGCCCCGCCGATGCCCGGCACAAGAGTTTCCGTCATGTCACTTCCTCCACAGGAGAACCTCACGTCAAGGCAGCGTATGCATATGAGGCTCTCCCGTTCAAGAGGTGAAGCGGGAAATTATCCTGCGTCACCCCCCGCTTCACCGGAAGTCTTCCCGTCCGAAAGGGTGGAACGTATGGCTCCGCCCATCCCCTCCAACGCCGCGCGGGCCTCCGGCAGTACGCCCGCCAGTGCCAGGAAGCCGTGGAACAACCCGGGACGGACGTCGAGGACCGAAGTGATCCCGCTCTCACCCAGCCGCCGGTGGTACGCCGCGCCGTCGTCCCGTAGCGGATCGCATCCGGCGACGACCACGTGGGCCGGCGGCAGCCCCGCCGGGTCCGCGCGGAGCGGCGACGCCAGGGGATGGTCCGGGCGGCCGTCCGGCCCGAGGTACTGCGCCCAGAACCAGCGCATGTGCGCGGCGGTCAGGAAGCAGCCCTCGGCGTCGGCCCGGTACGAGGAGCTGTCCTGGGCGGCGTCCAGGGCGGGGTAGACCAGCACCTGGAGCGCGACGGCCGGCCCGCGCTCCCGGGCGAGCAGGGCCGCGGCGGCGGCGAGGTTGCCGCCCGAGCTGTCCCCCGCGACCACCAGGGCCTCCGGGGCGCCCCCCAGCTCGTCGAGGTGGGCCCCGGCCCAGCACAGGGCCGCGTGGACGTCCTCCAGGGCGGCCGGGAAGCGGTGCTCGGGGGCCCGCCGGTAGTCGACGGAGACCACGGCGGCGCCGGCCGCGCGGGAGATGCCGCGGGCGGTGGTGTCGTAGGTGTCGAGGTCGCCGAGCACCCAGCCCCCGCCGTGGGCGAACACCACGGTCGGGCGGGGTCCGGGCCACTGCTCCGGATCGGGCAGGTAGACCCGTACGGGGACCGGCGGGGCCCCCGGCGGGCCCGGGACGCTCCGGTCCTCCACGGCTCCGACCCGGGGCCGCGCGACGGCCGGGCGCGGTGCGGCCGCGAGGATCCGCCGAGCCTCGCCGGCCTCGGTGACGCTCCCGCCGATGTCGGGGAAGGCGGCGGCGAGGGCGTCGAGGTAGGGCCGGGCGGCGGGGTCGAGACGCTCGGAGGGAGCGGGCGGGGCGGCGGGCGCCGGGCAGGCGGAGACGGATTCGGGGCCGACGGAGGCGGGTGCGCGGCAGGCGGAGGCGGGCGTCGGGCCGGCCCCGGCGGCCCGCGCTAGGGCCTCGGCGGCGGGCTCTCCCATCACGCCCCCCGGAAGTGCGGGATGACC
Organism: Streptomyces sp. NPDC085524; assembly: GCF_044541755.1. Lineage (NCBI taxonomy): Bacteria > Bacillati > Actinomycetota > Actinomycetes > Kitasatosporales > Streptomycetaceae > Streptomyces > Streptomyces sp. NPDC085524. The sequence goes on along the minus strand of NZ_JBITTH010000008.1, from coordinate 297,153 downwards.
TTCTCGCCCCACTGACGCAGGGTCTCCAGGCAGGCCTCCTGCTCCACCGTGCCCATCTGGATCAGGCACATGATCTCGTCGGCCCCCGCCGCCCTGAGCCGTTCCACGTACGCGATGGCGTCGTCGGCGCTCCCGTAGGCGTGGTCGGCGTTGAAGGTGGCCGTGGAGGTGGGCCGCACCGGGATGTCCAGCTCGTGCAGCCGGGCCACCACCTGCTCGGCGGCCCTGCGCATCTCCGCGGCCTCGTCGGCGCCCGCGACCACGGCCTCGTCCGGGATGCCCGCCCCGCCGTACCAGTGGCCGATGGACTGCGCGAAGAACCGCTGCCCGCGGATGCCGATCCGCTGCGCCTCCTCCCGGTCGTCGAGCACGATGGTCGGGCAGAGCACCGAGAAGTGGTCGTTGACGGCGGTGGAGACGAACCGGCTGCCGTCCCGCCCGGCGATCGCCGCGTCGTAGACGCTGCGCATCCCCGCGATCGACTCGGGTCCGGCGAAGCCCATCACCAGGGCCCCGATCCCCAGCTCGGCGGCCTGCACGAGGGTCTCGCCCCGGCTGCACGCCAGGAACAGGGGCGGATGGGGCGTCTGCTTCGGCCTCGGCAGGATCGGGTGCGGGTCGATGTCGATCAGCTCGCCGTGGTACTCCAGCTCCTCCTCCTGCCAGGCCTTGCCGATGATCCGCAGGGCCTCCTCGACCTCCGCCGTGGTGCGGTCCCGGTCCACCCCGCACAGCGAGGTCTCCTGCTCGGTGCCCCCGCGCCCGGCTCCGAGGTCGAGCCGCCCGCCCGAGAGGAGGTCGAGCATGGCGGCCCGCTCGGCGACCCGCGCCGGGTGGTTGAAGTTGAAGGGCATGCACACGACGCCGTGCCCGATGCGTATGGTGTTCGTCCTGGCCGCGACCCAGGTCAGGAATATCTCGGGGGCACTCATGTGTGCGTACCACTTCAGCGAGTGGTGCTCCACGGCCCAGATCCGGTCGAAGCCCATGCGCTCGGCGAGCACGGCCTGCTCGACGCAGTCGTGGATGACCTGGTGCTCCCGTGCCACCGTCGGGTCGGCAAGCTGAGCTTCGAAGATCACGGAGAATTTCACTGTGCCTCCAGGGTTGCGTCCGGTGCCTGGCCTCACTTCAATTCGAAATATGACTAGTAGTCAGGAGTCGAAGAAGCAAGACCTGCCGCCGACTGCGTGGGCCATGCTCGGCCTCCTCTCCTTTCCGGGGGAGCGCACCGGCTACGAGCTGAAGAAGTGGGCGGACTCGTCACTGCGCTTCTTCTACTGGGCGCCTGCGATCAGCCAGATCTACGCGGAACTGCGCCGCCTGGAGGAACTGGGGTACGCGTCCTCCGCGCGCTCGGGGCCCGAGGAGGCGCGGGCGAAGCGGCGTTACGCCATCACCGACGCGGGCCGCGAGGCGCTCGCCGGGTGGGCGGCCGACACCGCGGAGGCCGGGCCGCCGGTGCTCAAGCACGGGCTGCTGCTGCGGATCTGGCTCGGGCACCTGGCCGAGCCGGAGCGGCTGCGCGCGATGGTCGTGGAGCACGTGGAGCGCACCCGGGGCGAACTGGCCGCCGTGCGCGAGGCCATGGAGCACGCGGCCGACGTACCGGAATGGGCCTTCCCCGCCCTCGCGCTGCGCTGGAGCGAGCGCCAGCACCTCGCGGAACTGGACCTGGCGCAGGCCCTGCTCACCGACCTGGCCGAGCTCGACGCGGCCCGGCCGGCCGGTCGTCAAGCCGATGGGGACGCGCCCACGCCCGGGTGACGCGATCGCGCCGCCGACAGCCGCGGAAGAGCGCAGGACCCGTGCGGGAAGCGGCCGGAGCGCCTCATTCAGGGCGCTGCACGGGCGGTCCCTTCGCACCGCGGGCGCACTAGCATGCGTCCTCATCGCGCGGGGCCGGTCGGGACACCGCGACCGCGCGGGAGCCGCCGTCGACGGAAGCGAGAGAACCTTGACTTTCCTCACCATCGGTCACCGCGGGGTCATGGGTGTCGAACCGGAGAACACACTGCGGTCCTACCTCCGAGCGGAACGTTCGGGCATGGACGTGATCGCCCTCGACCTGCGACTGAGCAAGGACGGGGCCCTGGTCGCCCTGCACGATCCCGAGGTGGACCGGACCACCGACGGCTCGGGTGCGGTCGCCGACCTGACCCTGGCCGAACTGCGCGGGCTCGACGCGGGGCAGGGCGAGCACGTGCCCCTCTTCGAGGAGGTCCTGGACACGGTCCGGGCTCCGCTCCAGGTGTCCGTACGGGAGCACGGGGCCGTCGGGACGCTCGCGGAGCTGATGCTGCGCCGCGACCTGACCGCCCGGGTGGAAGTGGCCTCGCCCGACGCGGCGGTGCTCGCCGAGACGGCCCGGCTGGTGCCGGGGGTGCGGACGGCCCTGCTGGCCCACTCCCCCGCCCACGACCTCGTCGCCCGGGCACTGGGCGCCGGTGCCACGACGGTCTCGCTGGACATCCGCCTGCTCAGCCTGGAGACCGTCGAGGCGGCGCACGCGGCCGGTCTGCGCGTCGTCGGCGGGCAGGTCAACACCCTGGACCTGCTGCGGCTGGCCCGGGCCCTCGGGCTGGACGGCGCCGTCACCGACTACCCGGAGATCCGCAGCACGGGCCGCTTCACCGCCTGACGCGCCGCTTCGACGGTTCGACGGTTCGACGGTTCGACGGGGTGCCCTACAGCGGCTTGACCAGCAGCTCGAAGGCAAGGTCGTCGCGGAGCGGGACGCCGAAGCGCTCGTCACCATAGGGGAAGGGGCTCAGTTCGCCGGTGCGCCGGTAACCGCGGCGCACGTAATAGGCGATGAGGTCCTCCCGCAGGTGCACCACCGTCATCCGCATCTCGCGGACGCCCCAGGTGTCGCGGGCCCGGCGTTCGGCCTCGGCCAGGATCTCCCGGCCGAGGCCGCCGCCCTGGAGGCCGGGGCGGACGGCGAACATGCCGAAGTAGGCGTGGTCGCCGCGGTGTTCGAGGTGGCAGCAGGCCACCATCTCGTCCGCGCGCTCGACGACGAGCAGGGTGCCCTCGGGGGACTCGACGATCTTCCGGACCCCGTCCTCGTCCGTGCGCTGCCCCTCCAGGTAGTCCGCCTCCGTGGTCCAGCCGCCGCGGCTGGCCTCGCCGCGGTACGCCGATTCGACGAGCGCCACCAGCTCTGCCACGTCCCCCTCCCCTGCGTCGCGGAAGCTGAGGGGGGCGGGCTGGGCGGTCGACATCGGGCGCTCCGTTCTGTGCGGCGTTCCGTACGGCGTTCTGTACGGCGTTCTGTACGGCGTTCTGTGCAGCGTTCTGCGCAATGGCATATGACATGCCGGTCAGTGCACCGAGAGCCTATCCCGGGACCGCGTGAGGACGCCGTGAGGCGGGAATCCCTTCCCCTGACCGTCTCTTCGGTGACGCCGGAGAGCGCCGACGTACCGGGGGTTGTGCCGTGCACGGTTCCGCCATGTCCCTCCCCGCCTCCGTCTCCGCCTGGCTGCTGGTGCTGCTGTGCGCGGTGAGCGGTGCGTACTGCCTGGGGCGGGTGCGGAGAGCGGGCGGCGCCGCGGCCGGGGAGGCCGTGATGGGCTTCGGCATGGCGCTCATGGCCGTCCCGCTCCGGCCGCACGGCGACGGGTGGCAGGCCACGGCCCTGGGGCTGGTGTCCTGCGCCACGGCCCTGCACGCCGTGTGGCTGCTGCGCCAGGGGGCGCACCACGCCCACCACCTGGTCGGCTCGCTGACGATGGTCTACATGACCGTGGCCGCCGCGTACGGATCCGGCCACGGCGGGGGGCTTCCGCTGCTGACGGGGGTGCTGCTCCTCTACTACGCGGGCTACGTGGTCCTCGGCGGGGCCCGCCTGATCACCGCGGGCGCCACCGCCGGCGCCACGGCGGGTACAGCGGTCCGGCACCCGGCCCGTGCGGGGAGCTCCGGGGCGGCGGGCCCCGCGGGGTCCGCCGAGCTGACCCGGGCCTGCCGACTGACCATGGGGATGGGGATGTTGGCGATGCTGCTCGCGATGTGAGGGCGCGGGACCACGTGTCCTGCGTCACCAATGTCCCGAGGCCGTACCCGCAGGTAGCCCTGGCTCATAGGCTGAAGGGCATGATGGTCCCCGCCGCACTGCTGCTGCTCGGCGCCCTGACCGCGGTGCTCGCTCCCCGCTTGCTGGCCCGGGCCCGATGGCCCGAGCGAGAACCGGTCGTCGCCCTGTGGGTGTGGCAGTGCGTGGTCGGCGCGGTGCTCCTGTGCTTCGGGCTGTCGATGCTGCTGAGCGCGGCGGCCGCGTGGCAGGCGGTGCGCGGGTGGCTCTTCGCCTCCGCCCCGCACGGAGTGGCCGACGCCTACGCCCTCGGCCGCTCCGGCGGCCCCTGGGCGGCCGGTACGGCGCTCGCGCTGGCGGGCGGTGCGCTGTGGACGGGGGCGATGCTGACGCGGGAGGTGCTGCGGGCGCGGGCCCGGCGGCGCGCGCAGGGCAGCGAGCTGCTGGTGCGGGCCCCGCTGCTGCCCGGGGAGGACCCGGTGGGCGCGCGGCTCGTCGTACTGGAGGGCCCGCGGCCGGACGCGTGGTGGCTGCCGGGGCCGGCGCCCCGGCTGGTGGTGACCACGGCGGCGCTCGGGCGGCTGAAGGGGAGCCAGCTGGACGCCGTACTGGCGCACGAGCAGAGCCACACGGCGGCCCGGCACGACTGGCTGCTGCACTGCTCGCGGGCGCTCGCCGGGGGCTTCCCGCAGGTGCCCGTCTTCGCGGCGTTCGAGGCGGAGATGCACCTGCTCGTCGAACTGGCCGCCGACGACGCGGCCTCACGGCGGTACGGACGGCTCACGGTGGCACTGGCGCTGGTCGGACTGAACGAGGACCGGGGGGCGTTCGGGCCCGGCGCCGCGTCCGACGCGCACGTCCACCAGCGGGTGCGGCGGCTGCTGACGGCCGAACCCCGGCTGCCGGCGGGCAGCAGGCTCCGGCTGACGGCGCTGGCCACGCTGCTCCCGGGGATCCCGCTGCTGGTCGCCTTCATACCGGGACTGAGCGCCCTCGCCTGAGGGGTTGGGGTCTCCCGGCGTGCGCTGGTGCGAGGATCAGCCGCATGCGGAACGATCACTTGCGGTGGGCGGGCATCGGCTGCGCGCTGCTCGCGGCGGTACTGACGGTGCTGGTGGTGCTCGAGTGGCCCCCGTTGCTGGCCCTCGACGAGCAGGTCGCGCGCTCCCTGCACGCCCATGCCGTCGCCCACCCGGGTGTCACGGGGCTGATGCGGGTGCTGACCGACTGGCTGTGGGATCCCTGGACCATGCGCGCGCTGGCCGCCTTGGCGTGTGCCTGGCTGTGGTGGCGCGGCGATCGGGAGCGGGCATGGCGGGTGGGGCTGGCCACGGTGGCGGCCGGGGTGGTGAACCAGGGGCTGAAGGCGCTGGTGGGCCGGGAGCGGCCGGTGTGGCCGGACCCGGTGCACTCGTCGCACTACGCGTCCTACCCCTCCGGCCATGCCATGACGGCGGCGGTGGTGTGCGGGCTGCTGCTGTGGCTGCTGCCCCGGCCGGCCCCTCCGGCGAGGGTCGCGGCCGCTTGGACGCTGGCCGCGGTCTCGGTGGCGGGGGTCGGGTTCACCCGGCTCTACCTCGGCGTGCACTGGCTGTCGGACGTGGTCGGCGGCTGGCTGCTGGGCGTGGCCCTCGTGGCCCTCGCGGTGTGCCTGCCGGCCCGTCGGCCCGGCTCCCGCGCGGCCCGGCGGTGAAGGTGCGGGTGTGCCTGCCCTGGGCGATCCCCCGTGTCACCCAGAGCAGGCCGACCCGCGCGCTGAGTATATTGGCTCCGAGCCAGTCAACGCAGGAGTAAGCATGTCCCCGCGTAGCCCATCGGTCAATGAAGAATTGCGCAGACGTTCCCGGGAGCGGTTGCTGCAGGCCACGGTCGAGCTCGTGGCCGAACGCGGGTACGAGGCCACGACGCTCGGCGACATCGCCGACCGGGCGGGTGCGGCACGCGGCCTGGTCTCGTACTACTTCCCGGGCAAGCGGCAGTTGCTGCAATCCGCCGTGCACCGGCTGATGCACCTCACCCTGTACGCGGGGCTGGAGCGGGAGCCGCGCAGCGACGACGGGCGGGAGCGGCTCGCGCGCGCGATCGACGCGGTCCTCGGGCTGGCCCGGGACCAGCCGCTGCTGATGCGCACGCACATGGCGGGGATCCTGGCGGCCGAGGGCTTCGTGCAGTGCCCGGAGCAGCAACGGCTGGCGGAGCTGCTCCGGGACACGGTCGCGCGGTACGGCTCGCAGGACGTGGACGCGGACTACCCGCTGCTGCGCGCGCTGCTCATGGGCGCGGTGGTGGCGGTGCTGCTGCCGGGTGCGCCCATGCCGCTCGCGAGGCTGCGGGCGGAGCTGTTCCAGCGGTACGGGCTGGACTGGGAGCTGGGCGTTCCGCCGGACGGCGGGCCGCCCGGCGGAACGATCCATTAGGGCGTGCCCGTCAGTGGTACTCGGGCTGGCTCTGCACGTTGAGCCGGTCCATCCACACCCACTTGGCGCTCTCGGTGCGCCAGTCGTCGAGCCTCAGCACGTCCAGGCCCTTGGCTATGTCGTTCGAGTAGACGTGCCCGTTGTAGTAGTACGCCGACCAGGAACCGCCGACGCCGATCTTGTCCGTCGACAGGGGACCGCGCTCGAAGTACGCGATCTCCTTGGGCTGTGCGGAGTCGGTGAACTCCCACACCGAGACGCCGCCCTGGTACCAGGCCTGCACCATGATGTCGCGGCCGCCGCCGACCGGGATCAGCGAGCCGTTGTGGGCCACGCAGTTCTCGGTGTCGGCCTGGTGGCGCGGGATCTTGTAGTAGCTGCGGAAGACGAGCTTGCGCTGGTCCCCGCTGCCGGTGATGTCGTAGATCCCGTCGGCGCCGCGGTTGGGGCCGGTGGCCTCGTTGCAGGTGGCGGCGACGCCGCCGCCGAGCTCGTCGGTGAACACCACCTTGTCCGCCCGCTCGTTGAAGGTGGCCGAGTGCCAGAACGCGAAGTTCACGTTGTCCTGGACCCGGTCGATGACCCGCGGCTGCTCCGGCTTGCTGATGTCGAAGAGGATGCCGTCGCCCATGCAGGCACCGGCGGCCAGGTTCTTCGAGGGCAGCACGGTGATGTCGTGGCAGCCGGTGGTCTTGGAGACGCCCGGGTTGGTGGGCGCGCCCGGGTTGCCCCCGTCCGGGAAGAGGATCGGGAAGGCGACCACCGCGGCCTGGGTCGGCGCCTTCTTCGGGACCTTCACCACCGAGATCCCGTCGTGCGGGGGCCGGCAGTCGGGGAAGGCCTCGTTCGGGGAGTACGAGGCGACGTAGAGGTAGATGTCGCGGCCGCCCGGCACCAGGGTGTGGGTGTGCGAACCGCAGGCCGTCTCCACGGACTTGATGTACTTGGGGTTCTTCTTGTCCTTGATGTCGAAGATCTTGATGCCCTCCCACGAGGACTTCTCCGTGGCGGGCTGCGAGACGCTGTTGCAGGAGTCGTCGCTGCGGGAGGAGTCGGTGGAGAGGAAGAGCAGGTCGCCGCTGACGGAGATGTCGTTCTGGCCGCCGGGGCAGAGGACCGTGGTGACGGTCTTGGGTGCCTTCGGGTTTGCGATGTCGTAGATCGTGAAACCGTTGTAATTGCCCGCGTAGGCGTACCTGCCCTGGAAGGCGATGTCCGAATTGATCACGGCGGGGTCGGCCGAGGGGATGTTGGCCAGGGGCTTGATGTTGGCGCTGTGCACGATCTCGTCCTGCCCGGGGATCTCGCCCGGGGCGAGTTCCCGTCCGGCCGCGAGGTCCGCGCCGCTCTGCCGAGTGCCGGCGCCGGGCGATAAGTCACCCGGGTCGGGGCTGGCGGCCGCCTGTCCGGCGGCGAGGAGTGCGGTGAACAGCCCGGCCGCCGCGACGGCCGCGCCCACCCTCCCCTTTCGCGCTCTCCTGTGGTGTAGCGAGGTCACTGTGCCCTCCCTTGGAGTCCGGTCGATTCCGTTCGGGGTGGGAACGGAACCAGGACCCCGGCAGTATGGTCCTCTGCATGGACATGGCAAAAGCCCCCCGTGGCCGCATGGCCTTATTGGTACGGCTCCGCCGTTTCACCGGCGCCGCCGCGATCGCCGGCCTCCTGCTCGCCCTCACCGGCTGCGAGTCCGGCAGCGGGACGGACCGCGCCGGGGACGGGCGGGCCGTGGTGATCGCACCCGGCAGACCGGGTGAGGAGGCCCGCACCCTCACGCCCGAGCAGGCCGCGAAGGAGAAGCCCGACGACACTCCGAACGCCGCCGACCACACCTACGTACAGAACATGATCGAGCACCACAAGCAGGCCCTGACGATGAGCGCACTGGCCCCGCAGCGGGCCTCGGCGGACGGGGTCAGGCGGCTGGCGGAGCGGATCACGGCGGCCCAGCAGCCCGAGATCGGGGCGATGGAGAAGTGGCGGGCCCTCCACCCGGCCCCGCCGGCGGTCCCCGGCGGGCACGCCCACGACCACGCCTCGATGCCCGGCATGGCGACGGAGCAGCAGCTGAAGGAGCTGGCCGCGGCCACGGGCGCCGACTTCGACCGGCTCTTCCTGAAGCTGATGACCGCCCACCACGAGGGCGCCCTGAAGATGGCCGGCGAGGCGCTGGCCGACGGCAACAACGTGGCGGTCGAGGAGATGGCCACCGAAGTGGTGGCCGTCCAGACGGCCGAGATCCACCGGATGCGCGCGATGGGCTGACGGCCGACGGGGCCGGTGTCATGCTGGGACCACCTGCGGGAGGAGCTCCGCCGTGCTTCGTGTCGCCGTCGTCGGATCGGGCCCCAGCGGGGTCTACGCGGCCCAGACGCTGGTCCAGCAGCGCGAGGTGCCCGGGGTGCTCGTCGACGTGCTGGACCGGCTGCCCGCGCCGTACGGGCTCGTGCGGTACGGGGTCGCGCCGGACCACGAGAAGATCAAGTCCCTGCAGGGCAGTCTGCGCACCGTGCTGGAGGACGAGCGGATCCGCTTCCTCGGCAACGTCGAGGTGGGCGGGCCCGGACTGACCACGGAGCGGCTGCTGGAGCTGTACCACGCGGTGGTCTACTGCGTGGGCGCCGCCCGGGACCGGCTCCTCGGGATCCCCGGCGAGGAGCTGGCCGGGGTGCACTCCGCGACCGCGTTCGTGTCCTGGTACAGCGGGCACCCGGATGCGGTCGCCGAGAGCTTCGACCTGCCCGGGGCGGATGCGGCGGTGGTGGTCGGCGCGGGCAACGTCGCGGTGGACGTGACCCGGATCCTGGCCCGCGACCGCGCCGAACTCGAGCCGACGGACATGCCGCAGGAGGCCCTGGGCGCGCTCGCGCGCAGCGGGGTGCGCCGGGTTTCGATGGTGGCCCGGCGCGGGCCTTCGCAGGGCAAGTTCACCACCAAGGAGCTGCGGGAGCTGGGCACGCTGCCGGGGGTGGACACGGTGGTCGACCCGGCCGAGCTGGCCATCGACCCGGTGTACGAGGACCCGGCCGCGGCCGCCGCCCTGCCGGCGGTGGCCCGGCGGAACCTGGAGGCGCTGCGCGGCTGGGCCGGGGCCGGGCCGGGCGGGTCCGGGCGGCGGATCGCGCTGCGGTTCTACCTGCGCCCGGTGGAGATCCTGGGCGGGCCCGACGGCCGGGTCACCGGGATGCGCTTCGAGCGGACCGCCCCGGACGGGCGGGGCGGAGTGACGGGGACGGGCGTCTTCGAGGACATCGAGGCGCAGTTGGTGCTCCGCTCCGTGGGCTACAAGGGCGTCCCCCTGGCCGGGCTGCCCTTCGACCCGGCGAAGGGCACGGTCCCGCACGCGGCGGGCCGGGTGCTGCGCGCGGGCCGGGCCTCGGTCGGCGAGTACGTGGCGGGCTGGATCAAGCGCGGCCCGACGGGCGTGATCGGCACCAACCGCCCCTGCGCGAAGGAGACCGCGTCCTCGCTGCTCCAGGACGCCGGCGTGCTGGCCCGACGGGAGTTGCCGGGGGACCCCCTGGACGCGCTCCGGGCGGCGGGCCTGCACCCGGTGGAATGGCCGGGCTGGCTGGCCATCGAGGCGGCCGAGACGGACCTGGGCCGCTCCCTCGGCCGGGGCTCGGTGAAGATCCCGGACTGGGCGGGCCTGTTGGGGGCGGCGGGCCTGGCATAGCGTGGTCCGGACGGCGCGCCGGATCAAGGGAGTTGTGCGGGTGGGACGCGGGATCGCTCTGGCACTGACGGTGGTGGTCTGCGCCGCCGCGCTGACGGCGTGCACGGACGGGCCGTCGCCGACCGGGTTCCCGCCCGGCCCGACGGCGACGGGCACGGCGGCCCCGCCGGAGGCCGCGACGACGGCCGACCGCTATCACGAGGCCGGCGGGGACGCCGACGTGTACGGCATCGAGCCGGACTTCAAGCGGGAGGGCTATCCCCCGCACATCGTCGTCCGCACCCGCAATCCGGACCCCGACGACGCCCTCTTCAAGAAGCAGGCGGCCTCGATCGCCTCGTTCCTGACCGGCAAGGAGGGCCTCTCCCTCGGCGGCGGCTACACGATGGACGTGTACGGCCCCGACGGCCGCCTGCTCCACCGCTGGGACACGACGGTCTAGGAAGCCCCGCCGAGCCGCCCCGCCTCGGCCGTCGCCGCCGTCAGGACGGCGTCGAGCAGGCCGGGGAAGAGGTTCTCCAGCTCGTCCCGGCGCAGGGTGTTGAGCTTCGTGGTCCCGCGGTAGGTCTGGCGTACGACACCGCTCTCGCGCAGCACGCGGAAGTGGTGCGTGGTCGTCGACTTGGTGACCGGCAGGTCGAAGTACGAGCAGGCCAGCTCCGCCGCCGAGGCGTCGAGGTCGCGGACGATGGACAGCCGGACCGGGTCGGAGAGCGCGTGCAGCACGCCCTCCAGGCGGATCTCCGCCGCCTCGGGGTGGTCGAGGGTGCGGGCCGCGTCCCGTTCCGTCATGTCCTTGGCTCCGCTCACTCGGTCCGCTCTGGCCTCCATGGTACGAGAACCATCGTACGACCGGTGTTCACCAGGAGCGGTGGTACTGGTTCGGGGTGCGCGGCTCCCCGCCCAGCTCGGCGGCGGCGCGGCGGGCCCAGTACGGGTCGCGGAGCAGTTCCCGGCCCAGCAGGATCGCGTCGGCCTCCCCGTTGGCGAGGATCTTCTCCGCCTGCTCCGGTTCGGTGATCAGGCCGACGGCCGCCACCGGCAGGGAGGTCTCCGCCTTGACCCGGGCCGCGAAGGGCACCTGGTAGCCCGGCCCGAGGGGGATCGTCACCCCGGGGGCGAGGCCGCCGGTGGAGACGTCGAGGAGGTCCACCCCGTGCTCGTGGAGCAGGGCGGCCAGCCGGACCGTCTCGTCGGCCGTCCAGCCGTCCTCCGCCAGCCAGTCGGTGGCGGAGATCCGGAAGAACAGCGGGAGTTCCTCCGGCCACACGGCCCGCACGGCGTCGACGACTTCGAGGGCGAGGCGGGTGCGGTTCTCGAAGGAGCCTCCGTAGGCGTCGGTGCGCTTGTTGCTGTGCGGGGAGAGGAACTCGCCGATCAGGTAGCCGTGTGCGCCGTGGATCTCGAGGACCTCGTAGCCCGCGTCGAGCGCACGCCCGGCGGCGGCCGCGAACCGGCCGGTGATCTCGGCGATCTCATCGAGCGTCAGCTCGTGCGGCACCGGGTGGCCCTCGGCGAACGGGACGGCGCTCGGGGCGACCGGCTGCCAGCCGTGCGCCTCCGGGCCCACGGGGGCGCCGCCCTCCCAGGTCCGGTCGGTGGACGCCTTGCGGCCGGCGTGTGCGATCTGGATGCCGGGGACGGCTCCCTGGGCCTTGACGAAGGAGGTGATCCGGCGCAGCGCCTCGACCTGCGTGTCGTTCCAGATGCCGAGGTCGTACGGGCTGATCCGGCCTTCCGGGGAGACCGCGGTGGCCTCCTGGATGATCAGGCCGGTGCCGCCGACGGCGCGGGCCGCGTAGTGCGCGAAGTGCCATTCGTTGGCCACACCCGCGTTCGGACCGAAGGCCTCGGCGCTGTACTGGCACATGGGAGCCATCCACACGCGGTTGGGGATGGTGACCGAGCGGAGGGTGTGCGGTGCGAACAGGGCGGCGAAAGCAGCGGGGGCGGCGGAGGCAGCACTCATCAGGGATCTCCAGATGTCACCGGGCGCGCCGGGGATCGGCGGCTAAGTACGAGAGACACCGTACTACGAAATCTCTCGTACTACGAGACCTGTCGTACAAGCTCGTCCAGCTCCGCGCGCAGCGCCCCGGTCAGGGCCTCCAGATCCGGGACGGCGTCCGCGTCGCCGACCAGGCCGTAGTGGACCGTGCCCTGGTAGGTGGAGACCGCGACGGCCAGGGACTGGCCGCGGGCCAGCGGCGCGAGCGGGTAGACCTCGCGGACCCGGCTCCCTCCGAGGGTGAAGGTGAGCCCGGGCAGCGGGACGCTGGTGACCAGGATGTCGAAGAGCAGCCGGGCCGCCTGGGCCACGAGCGGGCCGCCGAGCCGGTGGCCCAGCGGGTGCACGTGGTCGGCGAGCAGGGCGACGGCCCCGGCTCCGCGCGCGGGGCCCGCGTCCTTGTTGCGGTCCATGCCGGTGCGTACGGAGTCCAGGCGGCGCAGCGGGTCGGCCTCGGCGAGCGGGAGCCGCAGGAGGTAGCCGGAGAGCCGGTTCCCGGCGGTGGAACCGGACCTGCCCCGCCGGGACACGGGGATCAGGGCGCGCGGGCCCGGCCCGTGCGGCTCGGGCTCGCCGCGCCCGGCCAGCCAGCGCCGCAGCGCGCCGGCGACCAGGGCGATCAGCACGTCGTTGACGGTGCCGCCGGCGCCCTTGCGGACCAGGTTGACCTCGTCCAGGTCGAGCGCGAGGCCCGCGACGGTACGGGCGCCCGAGCTCTCGGAGCCGGCCACGAGGGCCGCGGGCACCCCGAGCGGCAGGCCGGAGCGGGCCACGGCGGCGCCGATCTCCAGGGCCTGTCCCACGTCCTGGACCCGGGCCGCCAGGGCGCCGGGGAGCCGGCGCAGGGCGGAGCCGGCCCGCTGCTCGGGGACCGGGCGCGCGGGAGTCCGTACGGCGGGCTCCTGGTCGAACCCGTCGAACAGGGAGGCCGCGAGGGCGAGGGCGCCCATGCCGTCGGCGAGGGCGTGGTGGAACTTGAAGAGCACCGCGAAGCGCTCCGGGTCGGGGCCGGCCAGTACGTGCGCCTCCCACGGCGGCAGCTCCCGGTCCAGGGGGCGTGCCATGAGCGGTCCGGCGGCGGTGTGCGGGTCCGCGGCGTCCGTCCGTACGAGGAACACGTGGCGCGCGGGGTCGAACCCGGGGTCCGGCGACCAGGCGGCCGCGCCGACCGGCAGCAGCACGTCGCGGATCCGGCGGCGCAGGCCCGGCACGGCGGCGCAGCGGGCGGCGAGCAGCCCGGCCGCCCGCTCGGCGGGCCCACCGGCGGCGGGCTCCGCGGGCCGTCCCGCGGCGGTCCCGGAGGCGGGCTCCGCGGCGGTCCCGGAGGCGGGCTCGGGGGCGCCGGATCCGAGGGGGACCGACGCCTCGAACACGGCCAGGGCGCCGAGGTGCATGGGGTGGGCGGCGGATTCGATCCGCCAGAAGGCGAGGTCGAGCGGAGAAAGGTGCTCGGTGGCCACGTAGGTCCTCTCGCGTGTGGCGGTGATGGCCTGAAGTCAACCCATTCCAAACAGCTACATGCAAGTGGCAATGATTTCCTGTCGGTAAACGCTCAGTATCGATCAGCTAATCCGGACCCCGGGGAGCGCGCCGGGCCGCTGTCAGTGGGCGGGTGCAGACTGGCCGGAATGAACCGGGAGAACCGGGAAGAAGAGGTCCGAGTCCGGAGGTGCCGGCCATGGCCGAGGTACTGCTGCTCGTGGGAACCCGCAAGGGACTGTTCATCGGCCGTCGGCGGGGCGACGGCCCGTGGGAGTTCGACGGACCCCGTTTCAACGCCGAGGCCGTCTACGCCGTGGCGGTCGACCGGCGGGGCCCGGCGCCCAGGCTGCTCGTCGGCGCCGACAGCTCGCACTGGGGGCCGTCCGTCTTCACCTCCGACGACCTCGGCGCGACCTGGCGGGAGCCCGCGTCGCCCGCCGTGAAGTTCCCCAAGGACACCGGCGCCTCGCTGGAGCGGGTCTGGCAGCTCCAGCCGGCCGGCCCGGAAGCCCCCGGCGTGGTGTATGCGGGGACGGAGCCGGCCGCGCTGTTCCGCTCCACGGACCGGGGCGAGTCCTTCGAGCTGGTCCGCCCCTTGTGGGAGCACCCCAGCCGCGGGAAATGGGTGCCGGGCGGGGGCGGCGAGGGGCTGCACACGGTGATCACCGACCCGCGCGACGCGGACAACGTGACCGTGGCCGTGTCCACCGCGGGGGTGTTCCGCACCGAGGACGGCGGGGCGAGCTGGTCCCCGTCCAACCAGGGGGTCTCGGCGGTGTTCCTGCCGGACCCGCACCCCGAGTTCGGCCAGTGCGTCCACAAGATCGCCCGGGACGCCGGGGACACGGACCGCCTGTACCTGCAGAACCACTGGGGGGTCTACCGCAGCGACGACGCGGGCGCCCGCTGGACGGACATCGGCGGCGGGCTGCCCTCGGACTTCGGCTTCGCGGTGGCCGCCCACCCGCACCGGGCGGACACCGCGTACGTCTTCCCCCTCAACGCCGACTCCGACCGGGTCCCCGCCGAGCACCGGTGCCGGGTCTTCCGGACCCGGGACGCGGGCGTCACCTGGGAGCCGCTCTCCAAGGGGCTGCCGGCCGGGGACCACTACGGCACGGTGCTGCGCGACGCCCTGTGCACGGACGACGCGGATCCGGCGGGGATCTACTTCGGCAACCGCAACGGCGAGCTGTACGCCAGTCACGACGACGGCGAGAGCTGGCAGTTGCTGACCGAGCACCTGCCGGACGTCCTGTGCGTGCGGGCTGCCGTGCTGGAGGAGTAGGCCCGCCGGGGACCGACGGGACCGGGCCGGCAGGCCGACCCGCCGGCCCGGTCGGCAGGTCGGCAGGTCAGCCGGTCAGCCGGTCAGCCGCCCGGCCTGCCGTACGGCCTGCCGTACGGCCTGCGACAGCTCCCGTACGGCGGGGTCCTCGGTGCGTCCGGCCAGCCGGTCCGCGTGCTCCGCGAGGCCGGCCAGCGGGACGGCGCCCGGCACCCGCTCCCAGCCGCCGCCCCGTTCGCGCAGCGCCGAGGCGAAGTACGCGGCCACCGCGCTGATCTGGAGGCGCGGGGGCGCCTCGGTCCACAGGTCCCCCGCCAGCGCGGCCGCTTCCACCCGGCCGGATTCCTCGTGCGGCGCCCGGGTGTTCGGGTCCAGCCAGCGCACCGTCGCCGTCGCCACGTGCCCGGCGGCGCCGGGGCGCAGCCGTACCGCGTACAGGGCGGTCACGGTGTGGCCGGAGCCGACCTCTCCCCCGTCCACGGTGTCGTCGCGGAACGCGTCGTCGGCGACCTTGCGGTTGTCGTAGCCGATCAGCCGGAACCGCTCGACGGACGCCGGATCGAAGGAGACCTGCGCCTTGGCGTCGCGGGCCCGCAGCTGCACCTGGGCCGGGAGGTCGTCGCAGAACACCTTGCGCGCGCCCTCGGTGTCGGAGACGTAGGTGGTGTGGCCGTCTCCCCGGTCGGCGAGCCGTTCCATGAAGGCGTCGTTGTACTCGCTGCCCACCCCCACCCCGAACAGGGTGATCCCGTGTTCCGTCCGCGCTTCGGCGACCCGCTTCAGGATGGTGTCGGCGGAGGTGGCGCCGGTGTTGGCGAGCGCGTCGGAGAGCAGGACGACCCGGTTGGTGGCGCCGGACCGCAGCCCCTTCACGGCCTCGTCGTACCCGCGCGTGACGCCCGCCTCCACGTTGGTGGAATCGGCGGTGCGCAGTCCGCCGACCACCTCGTGGATCCGGTCGCGGTGGCCTCCGACGCGGGTCATGGGCAGCAGGGTCCGGGCGGTGCCGCTGAAGGTGACGACGGCGACCGAGTCGTCCTCGCGCAGCCGGTCGGTCATCAGGTCCATGGAGGTGCGGACGAGGTCGAGGCGCCCGGGCTCGGCCATCGACCCGGAGACGTCCACGACGAAGGTGAGGGCGGCGGGCGGCCGCCGGTCGGCGTCCGTTCCGCCTCCCGCGGTGCGGGTGGCGAGGCCCACGCGGACCAGCGACCAGCTGGGGTCGGCGGTGCGGGCTCCGTCGACGGTGACCGCGAAGCCGTCGCCGTCGGGCTGCCGGTAGTCCTGCCGGAAGCTGTTGACGAACTCCTCGGGGCGCACGCTCGCGGGGTCGGGGAGCCGGCCGTCGGCGAGGGTGCGGCGGGCGTAGCCGTAGCTGGCGGTGTCCACGTCGAGCGCGAAGGTCGAGAGGTAGTCCGCGGGCGGCTTCGCGCTGCTCCGCCCGTCGCTCTCCCCCTCCGGGGCGCCCGCCCCGGGGAAGGAGGCGGCCGGTCTCGGCCGGGAGTCGGCTCCGTTCGCGGCCCGGTCGGCCGTCCGGTTCCCGCCCCCGCCGTCGTATCCGCAGCCGGCCAGCAGCACGCCCCCGGCCGCGAGCGCGGCGATCAGCCGGGCGCGGGGTCTTCTGCGGGCCGGACGGGACGTTCGGGCCGTTCGGGACGTGCGGTCATCCTGATGGGGCGTCATGCCGTCTCCCTCGAAGCGTCGTCGGTGTTGAATCTGACGCGCTGGACGGGGAGTTGGAGCCTTCGAAGGGATTGCGAACGGGTATCGAAGCGACAACGGCAGGCGGAATGTCAAGGTCGGGTGTCGATCCCGACGACATCCGGTATCGCCCGGCATCGTCGGGGATCAGCCGCCCGCAGCCGCCGGTGCGGCGATGCCGCGGGGCGCCGCTCCGGCTCGGCGCGGACCCGATCGGCCCGCCCGGACAGGGCCTACGGCAGGCGCCAGTCGACGGGCTGGGCTCCCTGGCGGGCCAGGAGGTCGTTGGTCCGGCTGAACGGGCGCGAGCCGAAGAATCCGCGGTCCGCCGACATCGGCGACGGGTGGGCGGACTCGATCGCCGGGAAGTCCTGCAGGAACGGCCGCAGGTTGCGGGCGTCGCGCCCCCACAGCACGGACACCAGCGGCTTGCCGCGGGCGGCGAGCGCGCGGATGGCCTGCTCGGTCACTTCCTCCCAGCCCTTGCCCCGGTGGGCCCCGGGGTTGCGGGGCGCGGTGGTGAGCGCCCTGTTGAGCAGGAGCACGCCCTGCCGGGTCCACGGCGTCAGGTCGCCGTTGGAGGGCCGGGGCAGCCCGAGGTCCGTGTTCAGTTCCCGGAAGATGTTCTCCAGGCTCCCCGGGAGCCGCTGCACGTCGGGGGCGACGGCGAAGCTGTGGCCGATGGCCATGCCCGGGGTCGGGTAGGGGTCCTGCCCCACGATCAGGACGCGCACCTCGTCGAAGGGCTGCTGGAAGGCGCGCAGGACGTTCGCCCCGGCCGGCAGGTACGTACGGCCTGCGGCGATCTCGGCGCGCAGGAAGTCGCCCATGGCTGCGATGCGGCCGGCCACGGGGCTCAGCGCCTCGGCCCAGCCGGGCTCGACGAGTTGGTTCAACGGGAGAGCTGCCACAAAGGATCACTCTACTGGCGCAAGCGCCCCCTCCTCGAACCCGGCCGACGGGATAAAGTACGACCGCTCGGTTTTCGGCCTCGTCGGGCTGACCGTATCTCATATTCCGCGGATAAATACGGACAGATGCCGCCCGAGAAGGCCCTCCCGAACACCTGGTTCCGATAAGCCAGTAGCATGCGGCGCCATGAGCTCCCCCACTGGGCCCGCGAATGGCCTGCCCGTACGAATGCCGCGACCCCGCCAGACCGGACGGCACCGCCGGCCCGAGCCCGCGGCGGCGCCAGAGGGCGCGCCCGCGCTGGTGCTCGCCGTGCCGGGTACGCCGTCGGCCGCCTCGCGGGGGCTGGCGGAAGAGATCATCAGCATCGGCCGTTCCGAGCTGCCGGGCCTGGACGCCCGGATCGGTTTCCTGGACGGTGACGACGAGTCCGAGTTCCCCTCGCTGTCCGGCGTGCTGACCGCCGTCGCGACCGAGCGTGCCGAGCGCGCCGAGTTCGCCCGCGCCGCCGGCCACGAGGTGCCCGCGCCGACCGGCCCGGACGCCGTGGTCGTGCCGCTGCTGGCCGGTCCGGACGGCGGCCTGCTCCGCCGGGTCCGCCAGGCGCTGATGGACTCCTCGGCCGCCGCCGAGCTGGCCGACGTACTCGGCCCGCACCCGCTGCTCGCCGAGGGCCTGCACGTGCGGCTCTCCGAGGCCGGTCTGGCCCGCGCCGACCGCGCGCGGCTCTTCACCGTGACCACCGCCGCCGACGGCATCGTGCTGGCCACCACCGGTGGCGAGGAGGCCGTCCAGGCCGCCGGCATCACCGGCATGCTGCTCGCCGCCCGCCTCGCGGTGCCGGTGAAGGCCGCCGCGCTCGACGAGGAGGGCTCGGTGGCCGCGGTCGCCGAGCAGCTGCGCCGGGAGGGTTCCACCCAGCTCGCACTCGCCCCGTACCTGATCGGCCCGGAGGCGGCCGAGGGGCTGCTGGACACCGCCTGCAAGGAGGCCGACTGCGCCGCCGCCGAGGTGCTCGGTGCCTACGGCGCGCTCGGCAAACTGGCCGTCGCCCAGTACTCCGCGGCCCTCGGGATCACCCTGGGCGCCCCCGCGAACTGACGCGGAACCCGCACCGCGCACGGATGAGGCCCCGCCCCCGACCCGGGGAGCGGGGCTTCCGCACGACAGGCCCTAGCCGAACAGCACGCAGGTGGCGGCCGGGACCGGCAGCGAACCGGCGCGGCGGGGCCGGCCGGTCACCGGGTCCACGTCGAACCAGGTGACGTCCCCCGAGTGCTCGTTCGCCGCGTAGAGCCGGCGGTGCCGGGGATCGAGGGCCAGGTCACGGGGCCAGCGGCCGCCGCAGTCCACCGCGCCCGTGCGGCGGGGCTCCTCGGGGCCGGCGGCCAGGGAGAACGTGACGAGGGTGTCCGTGCCGCGTACGGCGACCCAGACGAAGCGGCCGTCCGGCGCGACCACGATCGCGGACGGGTAGGCCCTGACGTCGCCCGGGGCCGCCGCCGGGACGGGCCCCGAGTCGGGCTCCACGGCGATCGGAACCTCCGCGACCGGTTCCAGGGCCCCCGCCCCCGCGTCCCACCGGCAGACGGTCAGCAGCGGCCTCAGCTCGTTCACCACGTACGCGACCTCCCCGTCCGGGTGGAAGGCGAGGTGGCGCGGGCCGTTTCCGGCGGTCAGCACGGTCTCGGCGTGCGGCCGCAGCGTGCCGGTGCGCCCGTCCAGCGCGCTGACGCGTACGCAGTCGGTGCCCAGGTCCACGCTCAGCACCCAGCGGCCGCTCGGGTCGGCCCGTACGTGGTGGGCGTGCGGGCCCTCCTGGCGCTCGGGGTTCGGGCCGGATCCGTGGTGGTGCAGCACCCGCGGGGGCCCAGCCAGGGATCCGTCGCCGGTGATCGCCAGCGCTCCGAGGCCGCCCGAGGTGTAGTGGGCGGTGAGCAGCCACGGCCCGGCGACGTCGAGGTGGGTGGGGCCCGCGCCGCCCACCGGTACGGGGGCTCCGAGCGCGCGCAGCCCCCGGCCCTCCGCGATGAAGGCGCCGGCCGCCCCCTCGTCGCTCTCGCTCACCGCGTAGAGCACTCCCTCGCGTGCGCCTGCCACGAGGTACGAGGGGTCGGCCAGCGCGCCGGTCGTGGAGAGCTCCGTGAGGGCCCCGGTCGCCGGGTCGAGGGCCGCGGTGGTGATGCCGCGCCCGCCCGACGAGGTGAACGATCCGATGTGGACCAGGTGTTCCGCCCCGGCGGCCGTCCTGTCGCCCATGCCGTTCCCCTCCGTCGATAGGTTCGGAGCCGACCGTAACAGAAGGTCTAGACCAAGTCGCGCCCTTGTGCCCTTTCCTGTGCGCCGGGGTGGTGGACGTACGCGGTGCTGCTCGGGCGGTCCTCGTAGGTGCGGTGGAAGACCGGGGTCGCGGAGCCGGAGATCGGCGGCACGATCCAGGACCAGTCGGCGCCGACCTCGCGCCCCTTGCGCTCCTCACGTTCCATGTGGGACAGGAAGCGCCGGGACTCGGTGTGGTGGTCGGCGATCGTGACCCCGGCGCGGTCGAAGGAGTGCAGCACCGCCCGGTTGAGCTCGACGAGCGCGCGGTCCTTCCAGAGCGAGCGGTCGCTGCCGGTGTCCAGTCCGAGGCGGCGGGCGACGGCCGGCAGGAGGTTGTAGCGGTCGGTGTCGGCCAGGTTGCGGGCGCCGATCTCGGTGCCCATGTACCAGCCGTTGAACGGGGCCGCCGGGTAGTGGATGCCGCCGATCTCCAGGCACATGTTGGAGATGGCGGGTACGGCGTGCCACCGCAGCCCCCAGTCGGCCCAGCCGTCGCCCTCGGGGTGCTCGATCGGCACTTCCAGCACGGCGTCCGCGGGGAGGTCGAACCAGCGGGGTTTGTCGTCGACCCCCTGGACCACGAGCGGGAGCAGGTCGAAGGGGGTGCCGGCGCCGCCGCTCCAGCCGAGCCGCAGCAGGGATTCGGTGAGCGGCGCGTTGCGGGCGTCGCCGACGGTTATCGACGGATGGTCGCCGTAGCCCGCGTACCGGACGAGCTGTTCGCTCCAGATCAGCGGGCCGGGGCTCTGCGGGGTGTCCGGGGCGAAGACGGTGATGGTCGGCCGGACCCGGCCGCCGTTGGTCGCCTCGCGCAGGTGCTCGAAGCACTCGGCGGCGATGTCGTCGGCGTCGGTGAGCCCGCGCCGGTCGCGGACCCGCAGCGAGTTCCAGTAGAGCCGGCCTATGCAGCGGTTGCTGTTGCGCCAGGCGACCCGGGCCCCGTGGACCAGCTCCGCATGGGTGTGCCGGTAGGTGCCGGTGTCCGCGAGCTCGGCCCGCACCTCGGCGAGCCGGGTGCGCGGATCGCCCGCGTCGTGGCTCTCCCTGTGGAAGAGTCGGATGAACTCCTCGGCCGCTTCCCACACCTGAGCGGTGGTGGCGCGCTGTTGAAGGATTTCCATTCCGGGCGGTTACCCCCTGTCCGACCAGATCCACCCTGTACATGCCGGATGAATGTGCAATAAACAATCACCGTTTGTACATGCCGCAGGTCAGCGGAGTGTTCCGGGCGCGCCCGGAACACTCCTCCGTGTGGTCTTCGACGATGCGGCTGCGGGGCGCGGCTGACGGGGCGTAGGATTCGTCAACCGCAGGACCTGGCCATGAAAAGCGCCCGTTCGCCGGCCGAGGGCGTGCCCCCGTAGAGGGTGGTGTCGAGGCCGCACAGAACGAACCCCATGCGCCGATAGGCGTGTACCGCCGGGGCGTTGACGGAGCTCACCTCCAACCAGAGGTGTTCGGCGCCCCGTTCGCGGGCGAATTCCGCCGCACAGTCCATGAGCGCCCGCCCGATGCCGCGCCCCCGGTGGGCCGGCGCGACCTCGATGTCCTCGATGGTCAGGCGGCGGTTCCAGGCCGCGTAGCCGGCCGCGACGAAGCCGCACACCCGCTCGCCGTCGAGGGCCACGTACGTGCGTGCGTCCGCGTCCTCCCCCGAGCCGCGGCCGAGCCCCTGCTCGTCGTGCTCCTCGGGCGGGAACTCCTTGTACACCGGCGGGTCCGCGGGGACCTCGCGGAGCAGGAAGCCGAGCCCTCCGTCGGCGGGGCCGACCTCGAAGACCGTGGCGGTGGTGAAGGAGCCGTCCAGCGCTTCGATGGCACCCGCGTCCTCGGGACGGGCGGGGCGGCAGACGATGCCGTCGGCGGAGCCGTGTGCGATGGTCATGAGATCCACGGTACGCAAAAAATCCCCCGGCCGAATTCGCTGCCGAGGGAGAGGAGAGCGTATATTGACTGATTCACGCCTTGCCTGAAAACAAAAGCGTGAACAACCTTACGAGGACACTGTAGCGCGGTGGGAGTGCAATTGTCAACCGAGGAATTCCGGAAAGAGCAGCAATTCGTCACGGACCTCTATCGGCGCCTCGACGACCTGCGTGACCAGGCGGAACACGCCGTGGCAGGGGCATTGCGGGAGGTCGGGAACGGAGCCCAGGCCCGGCTGGAACGCGATGTCCTCGTCGCCGAGCAGTCCGGTCTGCTGTCCGCCCTGAATGCCGGCGAGAACGGTCTCTGTTTCGGCCGTCTGGAGTTCTCCGACGGCCGCGACCACCACATCGGACGGATCGGAATCCGGGCGGACGACGCGGAGCGCACACCGCTCGTCCTGGACTGGCGCGCCGACGTGGCCCGTCCCTTCTACCTCGCCACCGGCCACACCCCCATGGGGCTGCGCCGCCGTCGGCACATCAGCAGCCGGGGCCGGGTGGTCACCTCCCTGCACGACGAGATCCTGGACCTGACCGACACCGAGCGCACCGGCCACGAGGGCGCCGACGCGGACGCCGTGCTGCTCGCGGCGCTCGACGCCGCGCGGACCGGCCGGATGCACGACATCGTGCGCACCATCCAGGCCGAGCAGGACCGCATCATCCGCTCCACGCACCACGGGGTGCTGGTCGTCGAGGGCGGCCCGGGCACCGGGAAGACGGCGGTCGCGCTGCACCGCGCCGCGTACCTGCTCTACGCCCACCGGGAGTTGCTGGCCAAGCGCGGCGTGCTGATCGTCGGCCCGGGCCCGGCCTTCCTCGGGTACATCGGCGGGGTGCTGCCCGCGCTCGGCGAGACGGGCGTCCTGCTCGCCACTCCCGGCGAGCTGTTCCCCGGGGTGCACGCCACGGGGACCGACCGTCCCGGAGCCGCCGCGGTGAAGGGCCGGGCCGGG
Organism: Streptomyces sp. NPDC085524; assembly: GCF_044541755.1. Lineage (NCBI taxonomy): Bacteria > Bacillati > Actinomycetota > Actinomycetes > Kitasatosporales > Streptomycetaceae > Streptomyces > Streptomyces sp. NPDC085524. The sequence goes on along the minus strand of NZ_JBITTH010000008.1, from coordinate 274,427 downwards.
ATGGCCGAGGTGCTGGCCCGGGTGGTCGCCGACCGGCAGTGCCTGCCGGAGACCGTGCCGGCCGACACCGGCGAGGAGTACGACGCGGTGCCCGAGCCCGCCCTGGAGATCGACCACGACGACTACGGCACCCTGCTGCTGGACCGGACCATGGCCCACGAGGCCCGGGACCGGGCCCGGGCCACCGGGCTGCCGCACAACCAGGCGCGTGCCGCCTTCGCCTTCCCGGTCATCGACGCGCTCACGGCGCAGCTCGCCGACCGGCTGGGCGCCGATCCGTACGGCGGCCCGAACCTGCTCGGCCCGGACGACGTCGCCCAGCTCGGCAAGGAGATCGCGATGAGTCCGGCCGTGCATGCGGCGATCGACTCGCTGTGGCCCTCCCTCACCCCGCACCAGCTGGTCGCCGACTTCCTGGCGGAGCCCACGCACCTGCCCCCGCACGAGGCCGAGCTGATCCGGCGCGCGCCCTCGGCGAGCCCGGACTGGACCCCGGCCGACGTTCCGCTGCTGGACGAGGCGGCCGAGCTGCTCGGCGAGGACGACAGCGCGCGGCGGGCCGAGGAGGAGCGGGCGCGGGCGCGCCGCATCGCGTACGCGCAGGGGGTGCTGGACCTGTCGCAGGGCTCGGAGTCGTACGAGTTCGAGGACCAGGAGAGCGAGTACCTCGCGGCGCACGACATCATCGACGCCGAACGGATGGCGGAGCGGTACGAGGAGGCCGACCACCGCAGTACGGCCGAACGGGCGGCGGCCGACCGCACCTGGGCCTTCGGGCACGTCATCGTGGACGAGGCGCAGGAGCTGTCCGAGATGGCGTGGCGGGTACTGATGCGGCGCTGCCCGACCCGGTCGATGACCCTGGTCGGCGATCCCGCGCAGACCGCGGAGGAGGCGGGCTGCGGTTCGTGGGAGCGGATCCTCTCCCCGTACGTGGGCGAGCGCTGGGAGTTGGTGCGGCTGGGGGTCAACTACCGTACGCCCGCCGAGATCATGGAGGTGGCGGCGGCCGTGCTCCGGGAGCGCGATCCCGGTTTCCGGCCGCCGAGTTCCGTACGGTCCACCGGGGTACGACCCTGGGCGCGGGCCGCGGCGGAGCTGTCCGGGGCGCTCGCCCGGGCCGTGGCGCAGGAGCGGCCCGCGGAGGGCCGGCTCGCGGTGATCGCCCCGCGGCCGCTGCACGCGGAGCTGGCGTCCGTACTGCCGGGGGTACGGGCGGGTGCGGAGCCGGACCTGACCCGGGAGGCGGTCCTGCTGGACCCGCGCCAGGCCAAGGGGCTGGAGTTCGACACGGTGATCGTGGTGGAACCGGACGGGCTCCTGCCGAGCGACCTGTACGTGGCCCTCACCAGGGCCACCCAGTCCCTCGGCGTGCTGCACTCCCCCGGCCGGCTCCCGGCGGGGCTGCGCGGGCTCGGTCCGGGGGACGCGGAGGGCTGATCCCCCGCCCCTCCCTCAGGAGGAGCGGGGGGCCGCTCCCGCCCGGTGCGCGCGGGCCGCGTGGACGTCGAGCACGGCCTGGAACTGCCCGCGCGCCTCGCGGACGCGCCCGGCCGCCGCGTAGGCGCGGCCGAGCCGGCTGCGGATGTCCATCTCCAGCCAGTCGTAGCCGGGTTCGGTGAGCGGCGACAGCGAACGGTGCTGGAGGAGGGCCTGGTGGTGCAGGGCGATGGCGGTGTCGGGGTCTCCCCGGCCCTGGCGGGCCGTGCCCAGCCGGGTCAGGCTGCGCGCGCAGAGGAAGACGTCCCCGCCCTGCGCGACCAGGTCGACCGCCTCGCGGAGCAGTTCCTCGGCTTCCGCGTGGCGGCCGAGGCGGAGGTGGATGTCCGCGGCGCAGCTCAGGACCCGGCCGGTCATGCGCGGCCGGCCGGCCGCCTCGGCGTGGGTGCGGGCCCCGGCGAAGGAGGCCAGCGCCTCCTGGTTCCGCCCCTCGAACTGGTGGGCCAGGCCCTGGATGACGAGTGCCATGGCGGCGACCCAGTCGTTCAGCGGCTGCTGCCGGGGCGCGCCGGTCACCGCGCCGACGTGGGAGAGCGCGGGGCCGGATTCGCCCAGGCTGATGTGGAGGGCCCCGAGCCCGGTCAGGGTCCGCGACTCCTCGTACGGGTCGGGCCGGAGCCGGCCGAGGTCCGCCGCCTCGGCGAACAGGGCCCGAGCCCGGGTGTAGCGGCGCTGGAACAGGGAGGTGTAGGCCAGGCAGTTGCGCAGGGCCACGGCCATGCGCGGGTCGGTGGCCCGGTCCGCGTGGGCGAGGGCGGTCTCGAGCGCGGTCTCGCTCTCGTGGTAGCGGCCCTGCCGCACGAAGTAGTCGCACAGCGCCTCGGCGATCCAGCAGGCGTGGTCGGCTTCGCCGAGGGCCGCGGCGTGGCCTACGACGTCGGCGAGCTCACCGCCGGCCGCGTCCAGCCAGGCCTCCGCCTCCCGCCAGTCCGTGAACGCGGGGCGGGTGGGTGCTGGGCCGGTGGGCTCGGGTCCCGTGGGCTCGGGGCCGGTCGGGAAGGCGCCGGAGCCCCAGTCACTGGCGGCCCGGGCGGCGTGGAGGTAGAGGCCGAGTGCGGCCGTCCGTGCGGTGGCGGCCTGCTCCGGCTCGGCCTGGGCGACGCGTCGCGCGTGGACGCGGACCAGGTCGTGCAGCCGGTAGCGGCCCGGCTGCGGCTGCTGGAGCAGGCTGGTGTCGACCAGACTCTCCAGGACCCGCTCGGCCTCGTGGGGCGGCCGTCCGAGCATGGCCGCCGGGGTCAGTGCGTCGAACTCGACCGTCGGCGCCAGGCCCAGCACGCGGAAGCCGCGCCGCTGGTCGGGCGTGAGCTGGTCGTACGACAGCCGGAAGGCCGCCTCGACGCTGCGGTCGCCGACGCTCAGCTCGCCGAGCAGGCGGTCGTCGTCGGCCATGCGGCCCACCAGGTACCCCACCGTCCAGGTGCCCCGGTTCTGGAGCCGTGACCCGGCGATGCGCAGCGCCAGCGGCAGCCCGTCGCACAGCCCGGCCAGCCGGTCCGTCGCCTCGGGCTCCCTGCTCGCGCGCTCCGCGCCGATGAGGTGCGCGAGCAGGGAAACGGCGTCCCCGCTCGCCAGCGGCTCCAGGGTGACGCGCCGGTCGGCGTCCAGGTCGCCGAGCCTGTGCCGGCCCGCCACCAGCACCCTGCTGTCCGCCCCCGCCGGCAGCAGCGGCCGGACCTGGTCCGCGTCCAGGGCGTCGTCCAGTACGAGGAGCAGCCGCAGCGGGCTGGTCGCGGCGCGCCAGGCGGCGGTGAGGTCCTCGAGGTCGCTCGGCAGCTCGCCGTGGGCCGCACCGAGGGAGCGCAGCAGCCGCTGGAGCGCCCGCTCCGGCGACTGGCGCCGGCCGGTGCTGTGCGCGCGCAGGTCCACGAACAGGCAGCCGTCCGGGTAGTGGGCGCTCAGTTCGCGGGCGGCGCGGACGACGAGCGCCGTCTTGCCGACGCCGGCCGTGCCGTCCACCGTCAGGACCGACACGGATCCGGCGGCGGACGGGGCGGTCAGCCGCGCCAGTTCGGCGTCCCTCCCGATCAGGCGGCCGGCGTCCCCGGGCAGTTCGTTGACGGCGGGGCGGGGGCGGAGCGGATCCGGGGCGGGGGCGGGAGGCGCGGAGGCGGGAGGCGCGGGTGCGGCGGGCCGCACCGCCGCAGGGTGCAGGGCGCGTACGTCCTCGCGGCGGAGCACGGCCTGGTGCGTGCGCTGGAGTTCCGCACCGGGGTCGACGCCCAGTTCCTGCCTCAGGCGCCTGCGCAGCTCCTCGTACACGTGCAGTGCCTCGGCCCGGCGGTCGCAGCCGTGGAGGGCGCGCATGCGGAGCGCGGCGAGGGGTTCGTCGGTCGGATCGGCCGCGGACAGGGCGGCGAGTTCGTCCAGGGTCTCGGTGAAGCGGCCCAGCAGGACGAGGCATTCGAGCCGGTCCCGCCGGACGGCGCGCAGGCGTTCCAGGAGCCGCCGGCGCTCGGCGTCGGCGTACGGTCCGGGCAGCCCGGCGAGGGGTTCGCCGTCGCACAGGGCGAGCGCTGCGGACAGCCGGTCCACCGCGGTGGCCGGATCTCCGGACTCCTTCGCGCGGTGGGCGACGGCGGACAGCTCTGCGAGGTCCTCGACGTCGAGCCGGACCGCACCCGCGGCGAACCGGTATCCGCCCCGTTCCCCCCGGATCACCGAGGCGGTCGGGGCGGTGCCCTGCTCGTCGAGTCTCCTGCGCAGGGCGTAGACGTAGCTGGGCAGCACCTTCAGGCCGGAGCCGGGCGGTCTGTCGCCCCAGACACCGTCGAGCAGCTGTTCACCGCTGACCAGGAGCCCCGGCCTCAGCGCCAGTGCGGCGAGGACGGCCTGCTGCCGGACGGGCCCGAGGGCCAGCCCCGTGCCGTCGCGCCAGGCCCGCACGCTGCCGAGCACCGCGATCCGTAACCGCCGACGAGATCCCGCCCCCACTGCCGAATGCCTCCACCCCGCGCCGCAGATCATCAGAACTTCATCCGCATTGCAGCGCCTTCCGCGACGGTTTCGCAAGCGCGGCGGCCGCCACGAGGGGTGCGGCCGCCGCCACGACCGGGGAAGGAGCACGGACATGACCGTCATCGACGGGTCTCTCACGACGCTGCTGAAGACGCGGGGGCTCTTCCTCACACGGGAGCGGAGCGATGCCGCTGGCATCGTGTACGTCTGCGTGGACGACGGGCTCCCCGGCGGCTATCCGGTCGGCTACGTCGTCCCGTCCCGTGCCGGGACCTGGTTCGCGTACGCCCGGGCCCGCGCCGGCCGGGTCTTCGCCTGCGACCAGGTGGACGCCGGGCTGCCGGGGATCGACGCGGCCGTCCGGTCCGTCCTGGACCACGCGCGCTACGGGGACGTCCTGTACGCCCTGGCACGGGAGAGCGGGTCCGGGGAGACGTACACCGCCGAGCTGCACCGGGAGCACGCCGCCTGGCTCGCCTCGCTGAGCGCGCCGAAGGGGATCAGCCGGCTGGGCGACGGGAGGGTGCGCCTGACCGGCCCGGCCGTCGCGTACCTGCGGGGCCTTCCCGCACGCCTCGGGTGCCATGTGGACGCGGAGGACCGCATCTGGCTGGCGGGAGAGCCGTACCGGCTGGTCCGCGAGACCCGGTAGGGCCCCGGGAACGGCGGAGCGCCGGCCCACGGGGCGGTCCGCGGGCCGGCGCTCAGGCCGGGTGTCGGGCGTCGGGTGCCCGTCAGGCGTCGACGAGGGGGGAGGGCCGGGAGCTGCGCAGGGGGCCGGCGAGCTCGGTGAGCGCCTGCTCGAGGCCGTACAGGTGGGCCAGTGCGGGTTCGGTCTCGGCGGCCCGGGGTGCCGTGCCCGGCTCGGCGGTGTGCCGGTCGCGGTCCCTCTCGCCGGCGGCGGTCAGCGCCTCGACCGCCGCTTCGACCCGCCAGCAGGCCGCGGCGAGGCGGGCGTCGTGGCTCGCGTCCGGGTCGGCGGCGACCGCGGCGAGGCCGCGGACCTCGCGGGCGCAGTCGTCCAGCAGTGCGATGACCTGCCCCGCGCGCTCCTTGCGGCCCCGGAACGGGCTCAGGGGGTGCACGAGCGGTCCGAGCGCCATCCGCACGCGGGCCAGCAGGACCTCCAGTTCGGCCGCGTGCGGCGCGGGGTCTGCGGTGGGGGAACCGGCGAGGCGCGCGGTGGCCTCGGCGGTGGCGGCGTGGACGCAGCGCAGGGCCCGCCGGATCCAGGCGGAGTTCGTGGCGTGGGTGGTGACCGGCAGGATGAGGACCACGGCGAGGGCGGCGCCGAGCGCGCCGATCGCGGTCTCCTGGAACCGCAGGAGCAGCAGACCGGGGTGCAGGACGCCGAGGAGGCCGTAGAGCAGCCCGGCCATGACGGTCACGAAGAACATCATCCACGAGTACGAAGGGGCCGCGGTGTAGAAGATCCCGAAGACGCACGCGGCGACGAGCACGGCGGTCGGCAGGGGCGCTCCGTGCAGCGGTACGGCGATCAGCAGGCCGGCGGCGATGCCGATGACCGTGCCGAGGACCCGGCGGAAGCCCCGTACCAGGGTCTCGCCGCGGGAGGTGGTGTTGACGAAGATCCACCAGGCGGTGCCGACGGCCCAGTACCAGCGGTCCTCGGAGAGGTACTGGCCGATGACGAGCGCGAAGGCGCAGGCGGCGGTGGCCTGGAAGGCCTGCCGGGTGGTGGGCCGGGCGAGCCCGGTCCCGGGCAGCCCGGGCGGGGCGGGCGGCGGCGGGGTGCGCCGCTCGATGGGCCACAGGACGAAGCGCACGGCGCCCGAGGCCAGGAGTGCCAGCCCGACGGCGGCGAACAGCTCGGGCAGCTGTGCGGGCACGGCGTGCAGGAACTGGGTGACGAAGAACATCATGAAGCCGAAGATGCCGAGGGCGTGCCCGCGCGGCCCCCAGCGGCGGGCGTAGACGCCGGCGAGGACGACGGCGAGGAACGCGGCGTCCCGGGCGAGGGGCATGCCGTGCAGGCCGGTGGCCAGGGCCAGGACCGGGAATCCGGCGACGGGCAGCAGGGCGGTGGTGACGCGCTGGGCCGGCACGTTCGGGTCCAGGACGGTGAACAGGGCCAGCAGGGCCGCCAGTCCCCCGGTGATCGAAGCGGTGAGGGAGAGACCGCACAGCTCGGCGAGGGCCACGGCGGCGGCGACGCCGATCACCGCGCGGGCCGAGTTCCGCAGTCTCGTGAGCCCCGGGTCCGGAGCAACGAACATCCTCTTCACGGCGGTGTGCCGCCCCCCTTGCGATGGTGCGCGCCGGTTCCGCGGGCCTCCCGGGGGTGGTGGGAGGCCTGCGGACACGACGAAGGCACCGCGGTCCGGTCCGGCCTCGTTGCCGGTCCGGCGCTGCGCGGCGCCGTAGATACATGGATAGGACACAGATAAGCATGTAGAGGGCAATGGCTCAACCTGGGAGCGCACGAGTGGGCCAATGGCACAGTCCTGAGGGGCGATTCTCGGCCATGGGGAGACCAACGGACGGCAAACGTCTCGGCAGGTGTGTCCGCGCCCCTGTGATCGGCGGGTTTGCGCCGCTACATTGCCCACGGCCCCGCGGGTGCGCAGGCGGGCGGAGGGGTGAGGAGCGGGGGAAATGAGCTCTGGGGTCTTCGCGAAAACGGTCGGGACGATCAGCGGGAAGACCGCGGCCGCGGTCGCCGCGGGGGTCGTGGTGGTCGGCGGCGCCGCGGGGGCCGGCGTCTGGTGGACCACGCAGGGGAAGCCGCACGTGGTGGTCGTGCAGCGCAGTGCGTCGGTACAGGTGCCCTCGGGCGGCGAGCAGTCGGTCGTCGCGGCGTGCGCGAAGCACGAGACCGCGCTCGGCGGCGGATACGCGGTCGCCGGCGGCGGCTTCGCGACGACGAGCGAGTTCGTCGGCGCGGCATGGCTGTCGGCGGCGTACAACCCGGGGGACGCGCCCGTCACCCTCACCTCGTACGCGCTGTGCGTGAACGCCAAGCCGGAGTTCGAACCGCACCAGGAGTTCACCGGCCGGGCGGCGCACGCCTTCAAGGACCACTCGGCGAAGATCGCCAGGACCGACGAGGGCCCCCTGCACGACCTGTCGACCGACGGCCCGTACACCGAGGCCTTCCGCAAGGCGCTGGCGCGGCCCGCGTGCACGGGCGGCTTCACGATGGTCGGAGTCGAGTTCCGGGCGACGCGCTACCTCCAGGGACGGGCCGTGGCGCCCGTACCGATGGACATGCTCACCACGGACGAGGCGCTCGACGGGAAACCCGCGCCCGGACACTGGACGGTGTCGGTCAATCCGGGCACGGAACTGACCCCGGTCTCCTTCCGGATGTGGAACTCCGAAGGGGCGGAGCGCAAGACCCACGTCCTCGACCCGCAGCCCCCGCAGTCGAACTACGCGGTCGACCTGCGGCCGGTCTGCGTCAGGCTCAAGGACGTCTCGATCGCCACCGCCACGGTCGCGGTCGGGGCGGGCGGCACCGCGGACGCCACCGTGAAGTGCCCGAAGGGCCGGCTGGTGCTGGGCGGCGGCTTCCTGTTCCCGGCGGACAACGAGCGGGGGGCAGGCCCCCAGCGCTACTTGGGCGACGGCTGGCTGTACGCGTCGACGGACGCGCCCACGCCGGGGGCATCGGGCCGGCCGGTGAAGGACTGGCACGTCACGGGTCACAACCAGCAGCAGGCGGGCGCCGACTACCACGACACGGTCTGGATCGAGCATTCCGACGCCGAGACCCTGACGGGCAACGTCTACCTCGACAACCACGCCCACGGCGCCGGTGACGACCGGCTGCGCGTCTTCCCCGCCCCCGACAGCCAGCGGATGGTCGCGAGCGCCGTGTGCGGCACCATCGACGCCGAGCCCACCTCTCCGGACAAGGGGGCCGCGCCGCCCACCGTGAACCGGCCGGTGCTGCCGCCCGCCCTGGACCTGGCGCCCTCGAAGTCCGGGCCCGCGGCCTCGCCGAGCGCGCTGCCCGGCGGATCGCCCTCGCCGAGCCCCAGCGGCTCCCCGGGCGCCTCCCCCACGCCGCGTACGCCGACCACTCCCGGCCCCACGACGGGCGGCCCGGACCAGCCGCCGCCCGCCACCCAGCCCGGGCACTCGCCCTCCGCGCAGCCGCAGGCCCCTGCGGTGTCCATCCAGCAGCCGGGCGGTGGCGGCAGGCTCCGGCGCGGCTGCGAGGAGTCGTTCGCCGGTACGGCGCGCACGCGCCCCGGCGACCGGGCCGTCACCGATCCGCAGGCCACCACCTGGCAGATCATCGGCCCGAACGGGCCGGTGACGATCGGCGCCGGAGCGTCCGGCCGGTTCCCGGTACCGCTGCTGGCGGACGGGACCTATCCGCTCGTCTTCTCCGCGACCGACGTGGCCTCCGGGCTGACCGGGAGCGCGAGGATCTCGGTGCAGATCACGGGGTGCCTGCGCTGACCTGCCGGTCCCGGCGGAGACACCGCCGGGCACCTGGCAGCAAACTGCAGCCCCGGCGGCAGTTTGCTGGCGTCGCGGGCCATTGGAGCGGGCTTCGGCTGATGACAGATTTCTACCTGTCACCAGCACGACGACCCACTCGGAGGAAAGTCATGAACGCCCAGCTCACCACCCGTGCCAAGGCCGCCGCCGTCCTCATCGGCCTCTGTACGGCCCTCGCGCTGGGCGTCGTCACCACCGCCGAAGGGCCGGCCGCGCGGGCCGACAACGGCTGGCAGTCGACGCCCGCCACCGTCGTCCTCGCGGAGAACGGCTGGCAGGTCGCCCCGCTGGACAAGCCCGAGAACGGCTGGCAGTGACCGCCCGTCTGGAGCACCGCGCGCCGGTCCGCAGCCGGCAGATCGAGCTGGTGGCCCGCGCCGACTCCGCGGCCGTCGCCGAAGTCGCGCCGCTGAGCGTGGTCCGCTGGCTCGCGCTGCTGCCGTCCGCCTGGCAGGCGGAGTTCCACGGCCTGACGGACGACGGGCTCTCGATCGTCCTGCGGTTCTCGCGGGACGGGGACGTTCCGGTGTCGCGCGCCTGTGCCGAGGCGCGGCGCGCGCTGAGCGACCCCGCGATGGACGGCTGGGAGTTCCTGGCGTGCCGCGAGGTCGGATGAGCGGCGCGGTGCGCAGGTGCGGGGGTACGGAGCAGGGCCTGATCCACTGGGTGCAGTGGTCAGGCCCTTTTTGTCGTGCGCGCTGCCGGTCGGGCGCGCGCTGCCGTACGGAACGGGCGGCTACATCCAGCCGCGGTCCTTGGCGAGCATCGCCGCCTGGAAGCGGTTCGACGCTCCCAGCCGCAGGAGGAGGTCGGCCACGTGCCGCCGGAAGGTGCGGATGGAGATCCCCATCTCGCGGGCCGCGATCTCGTCCTTGTCGAACCGGGAGAGCAGGGTCAGCACCTCGCGGTCGGTCTCGGTGATGCCGTCGGAGTCCTCGCTCGCGTCCTTGCCGGGCAGGGGTTCCGCAGAGGCCCAGACCTTCTCGAAGAGGGCGACCATGTTGGACACGAGTCCGCTCTGGCGGACCAGGAGCGCCCCGCGGGCGCTGTCGGTCGGGTCGAGCGGCACGACGGCCGTGGCCCGGTCGTAGATCACCATCCGGTCCATGACCTTGTCGACCGTTCGGAATTCGGCCCCCATGTCGGCCATCTCGTAGAGGTAGCCGCGGGTGGCGGGGTCTTCCAGCGCTGTGCGCAGGACCACCGTTCTCATGGTGATCCCGCGCCTGATACATCGGAGGTCGAGGGGGCGGGCGGCCTCGATGAAGGCCGGTGTGAGGGGTCCGTCGGGCTGCAGCGCGAACATCTCCTCGCGGGCGAAGAAGGCGAGGTCGTCCAGCCGGGCCCGGATCTCGGCCAGCCCGTCGATCCGCTCGATCCCGCCTGCCGGGCTCTCCTGGCGGTCCGCCGCGCGCGCCGCCTCCACCAGTTCGGGGATGAGCTGTCGGGCCGAGGAGACCAGCCGCAGCTGTTCGTTGAGCTCCCCCAGCCGCTGCTCGATCAGACGCTCGATCCCGAGGGCGGGGTCGATCGCGACCCATCGTCCGCCACCGGCGTCCCGGACCAGTTTGTGCCGGCACAGGCTCCGCAGTGCGGAGTCCGCTTCGTCCCGGCTCATCCCTAGTTTTTCACCGGCCGCTTCGGGGCCGGAATCCGGTGTGCGAAGAAAGTGCCGGTACACGCTCTCCTCGCCCCGGCTCAGCCCCAGACTCGTCAGACTCACGACGCATTCCCCCCTGCAGGTCTGAGAATTCCACGGCGAACGCTACCGCAGGGGGGTTGAATTTGGAAATATTATTCCACATTGTGGAAGACTATGCAGCCTGCCGGCCGAGGGGATCAGGCCGTGAGCCTGAGCCGATGCAGCGGGGCCAGCGCCTCGTCCAGAAGCTCCACCACCCGCTCCCCGATGCGGAGTTGGGCCTCCCGGGTCAGCGCCCCGATGTGCGGGGTCAGCACCACGTTGTCCAGCGACGCCAGTTCGGTGGGCGCGCCCTCGCGGGCCAGTACGTCGGTCGCCGCTCCCGCGAGCGCCCCGGACCGCAGCGCCTCCAGCAGGGCCTCCTCGTCGACCGTCCCTCCGCGGGCCACGTTCACCAGGTACGAGCCCGGCTTCATCAGGGCCAGTTCGGCGCGGCCGATCAGCCCCCGGGTGTCCGCCGTCAGCGGCACGGACAGGCACACCACGTCCGCCGCGGGCAGCAGTTCGTCCAGGGCCACCAGCCGGATCCCGCGTCCGGCCAGCTGCCGTGCCCGGTCGGGCCCCGGGCGGGCGACCGCCACGGCCACCTCCATGCCGAACCCCTGGGCCAGCGATGCGATCCGCGACCCGATGCCGCCGAAGCCGATCAGCCCGAGGGTCTTGCCGCGGAGTTCGCTGCCCATCAGTCCCTGCTTGTGCCACACCGTGGACCGGGTGTGCCGGTCTCCCACCACGATCCGGCGGCACACCGCGAGCATCAGGCCGAGCGCCAGCTCGGCCACCGCGTCACTGGAGCCTCCGGGCACGTTGCGCACCTGCACGCCGGCCCGGGCGGCCGCCTCGAGGTCGATGTTGTCCAGCCCCACGCCGGCCCGGATCACCGTCCGCAGGCGGGGCGCTGCGGCGATCACCTCCTGCGTGACGCGCACGCCGGCCCGCAGGACCAGGGCGTCCGCGGTCCGGGCCAGCTCGATGAGCTGCCCCGGGGCGGGCTTGGGGTGCAGGGCCACCTGGTAGCGGCGGCGCAGGTCGTCCAGCGCGTCGGGGTGGATCGGGTCCACCATCAGTACCTGTGCCATCAGGCGGCCGTCACCAGGACGCGGCCCGGGGCCGGGGCGCCGACGTGCAGGGCGAAGTCGGCCAGCGTGTCGGTGTCGAACAGCTCGTGGACGGAGGGCCGGGTGCCGGTGACCCGCTCCACCCCGGCGCAGATCCGGGTGGCGAGCATCGACGTGCCGCCCAGCTCGAAGAAGTTGTCGTCCCGCCCGACCGGGCGGACCTGGAGCGCCTCTTCCCAGAGCCGGACCAGCGCGGCCTCGGTCTCGTTGGCGGCGGGCACGGCGGGAGCGTCGGTGAACAGTCGGCGGTCGTCCATGGGGTTCCTCCTGGGAAGTCGTACGGGCGAGCAGTGGGCGGGCAACGGTGAACGGGACGAACAGGGGGCGGCGGCCCGGGGTTCAGGCCTGTGCGGCCGGCCAGGCCAGGCTGCGTACGGCCGGGACCAGTGCCGTCGCCGCGCTGACCACCAGCGCGACCGCCGCGGCGGAGACCAGTACGGTCGCCGGGGCCCCGTACGTGAGCAGGTGCGGCACGGCCACCAGGGCGAGCGGGGAGACGCCCAGCGAGATCAGCCAGTCGACGCTGGAGACCCGGCCGATCAGCTCGCCGGGCACCCTGCTCTGCAGGGTGGCCGCCCAGGCGACGGTGGCGGCCGACAGGACGGCTCCCACCACGGTGGCGACGGCGACGGAGGCGATCAGCGAGGGGGACAGGCCGAGCACCACGAAGCCCCCGCAGACGACGGCCATTCCGCCGAAGATCAGCAGGCCCGGCGGGATCCGCCGCAGCCGGCCCACCAGCAGCCCGCCGAGCAGTGCACCGGCGGCCTGGCTGCCGACCAGCAGGCTGTAGGTGCTCGCGCCGCCGCCGAGCACGTCGGCGGAGGCGAGCGGCAGCAGGGCCTTGGCCGGGGCGACGACGAGCGCCACGCTCACACCGAAGCTGCCGATGGACACCCACAGCCAGGCGTTCGAGAAGACGTACCGGATCCCGCCGGTGGCCTCCTTGAACAGGCCGTCGCCCGAGGCGGGCCGGTCGGGCACCGGCCAGCGTCCCGCGAGCAGCACCAGGGCCAGGGCCAGGGCGAACCCGGCAGTGCCCAGTCCCAGCGAGACGGTGGCACCGGCCGCTGCCAGCAGTACCCCGCCGAGCGCCGCTCCCGCGATGCCCGCGGTGCGCAGGGCGATCGCCTGGAGCGAGTTGGCGGCCAGCAACTCGGCCTTCGGCAGCAGTTCGGTGAAGGCCAGGGTGAACGCGGGCTCGAACGCTCCGTCGCCCAGGCCCAGCAGCAGCCCGCACGCGGCGATCGCCCACACGCTCCGGCCGCCCGCCGCGACCTGGGCGGCCACCCCGGCGGTGGCCAGGACGCGCGCCAGGTCGGCCCAGAGCATCACCTTGCGCGCACCGAACCGGTCCGCGAGGGCCCCGCCGGCCAGCAGCATGAGCACGGTGCCGGTGGCCTGCCCGAACAGGGTGTAGGCCAGCAGCGCCGGGCTGCCCGTGGTGACGGCGTACCCGGCGAGCGACACCTGGAAGACGAAGTCGCCCGTGCGGGAGAGGCACTGCCCCGTGTACAGCAGCCGGAAGCGGCGCCGGCGCAGCGGTGCCCGCAGTCCGGTCCGCGCGCCGTCGGCACCGGCCTCGGGCTCCCGGGTGTCCACGGTGGTGCCGTCCCCGGCGGCGGCGCTCATCGGTGGGCCGCCAGTTCGGCGTCGATCAGGCCGCACAGCGTCTCCAGCGGTCCGCCGGCGTCCATCATCGTGAAGTGCGTGCCGGGCGTGTCCCGGACCGTGAGGCGGCCGCCGCACCGTGCGTCCCAGCCGAGGTCGTACGGCTCCTCGGTGACGTCCGCGCTGCGGTCCTCGGCGCGGAACAGGACCACGTCCGCGTCGAGCGGCTCGATGACGTGCCGCTCCAGGGCGCTGCCGTTGTGCCGGTAGGCCTCCAGCATCCGCCGCAGCCGGTCCTCGTCGTAGTCCGCCGGCAGCGAGCCCGCGGCGATGCCCTGGTCGAGCAGCAGCCGGATCCGCTCCTCCTCGGGCAGTCCGCCGAGTGCGGCCAGGTCGAGGTCGAGCTTGAGCGCCATGGTGACGAGGATCCGGGTGGCGTAGTCCTCGGTGGGGTCCAGGTCCATCCGGGGGTTGGTGTCCAGCAGGGCGACCAGTCCGATCTCCTCGCCGGCCGCCTTCAGCTGCCGGGCCGCCTCGAAGGCGATCACGCCGCCCATGGAGTACCCGCCCACGTGCCAGGGGCCTCCCGGGTGGGCCTTGCGCATCTGCTCGATGTAGACGCGGGCCATGTCCGCGATGGTGGAGCAGGCCTCCTCGCCGGGCTGGAGGCCCGGGGACTGCAGGCCGTAGACGGTCAGTCCCTCGCCGAGCGCGCGGGCGACCGGCGCGTAGCGCACCACCGTGCCCGCGAGCGGCGGGAAGAGGTACAGCGGCGCCGTCCCTTCGGCACCCGCCCGCAGCCGGACCAGCGGGCCGGCGGGCTCGGCCTCCGCACCGTCGCGCACCCGGCGCGCCAGGGCGGCGACGGTGGGCGCGCGGAACAGCTCGTTGAGCTCGAGCCCGGTTCCGAAGTGGGCGCGGACCGATCCCATCAGCCGGACCGCAGTGAGCGAGTCACCGCCCAGGTCGAAGAAGTCCTCGTCGATGCCGACGGAGGCCCGGCCCAGGGCCTTGGCCCACAGGTCGCACATCTCGAACTCGACGGCGTCGCGGGCCGCGGCCGCGCCGCCCCCGGGGGCCGTGCCGGGCAGCGGCCGGGCGGCGAGCGCCTTGCGGTCGACCTTGCCGCTGGGGGTCAGCGGGAAGCTGTCGACCGTCACGTAGGCGGACGGCAGCATGTAGTCCGGCAGGACTCCGCGCAGGGCGCGGCGCAGTCGCTGCGGGGCCAGTTCCGCGCCGGCGGCGGGCAGGCAGTGCGCGATGAGCCGCTTGCCCCGGGTGGGCGAGTCGTCGACGACGACCACCGCGTCGGCCACCCCCTCCTGGCGGCGGACCTGCGCCTCGATCTCCCCCAGCTCCATGCGGTAGCCGCGGACCTTGACCTGGCCGTCGCGGCGGCCCAGGCACTGGATCCGCCCGTCGGGCAGGGTCCGGCCGAAGTCGCCGGTGCGGTAGAGGCGGCGGCCGTCGCGGACCACGAACCGCTCCGCCGTCATCTCGGGCTTGCCCCGGTAGCCGTCCGCGAGCGCCGCTCCGGAGACGCAGATCTCGCCGGGCACGCCGGCCGGCAGCGGCTGCCGGCGGTCGTCGAGGATCTCCACCCGGGTGTGCTGCACGGCCAGGCCGATGGCGGGCAGGTCCGGCCAGGTGTCCGGCGTGCCCGTGAGCCGCTCCGCCGTCACGACGTGGGTCTCCGAGGGGCCGTACTGGTTCTCCAGGAAGGCGGGCACGCGGGTGAAGAAGGTGCGCAGCGCGTCGGTCACCTGGAGCTGCTCGCCGGCGGTGACGACCTCGCGGAGCGCCTGCGGGTAGGTACCGGTCTCGGCGGCCGCGTCGGCCAGCTGCTGGAGCGCGACGAAGGGGGCGAACACCCGGTGCACCTCCTGGGTTTCCAGATAGCCGAGGAGCCGGGCCGGGTCGCGGCGCACCTCCTCGTCGACCAGGATCAGCGTGCCGCCGCTCGCCCAGGTCGAGAAGTGTTCCTGGAAGGCCACGTCGAAGCTGAACGCCGCGAACTGCAGGGTGTTCCAGCCTTCTGCGGACGCGGAGCGGCCGAGCTGCCAGTCGATGAGGTTGGCGAGCGGCCCGTGCGGCATCTCGACGCCCTTGGGCAGTCCGGTGGAGCCGGAGGTGTAGATGACGTAGCCGAGGCCGTCCGCCGCCGGGGCGGCTCCCTCCTGCCGCGCGGGTGCGGTGTCCGGCGCCTCCGGTTCGTCGAGTCCTTCGAGTACGTCGTCCAGCAGCAGCACCCGTACGCCCTCGGGCACCGTGATGGTGCCGGCCACGTCGGAGTGCACGAGGAGGAGTTCGGCCTTGCTGTCCTCCAGCATGTAGTCCAGGCGCTCGCGCGGGTAGGCCGGGTCGAGCGGCACGTAGCCGGCGCCGCTCTTGAGCACCGCCAGCAGGGCGACGGCCAGTTCCGGGGAGCGGTGCGCGCACAGGGCCACGGCGCGGTTGGCCCCGAGGCGGCGCGCCAGCCGGTCCGCGGCGAGCCGCAGCCGGGCGTAGTCGAGCTCGCCGCCGTCCCAGCGCAGGGCCGGGGCTCCCGGGATGCGGTCCGCGGTCCGGTCGAACAGTTCGTGGGCGGCCGGCCGCGCCGGGCCGTGCCCGTCGGCCGGTTCGCCGTCCGTGAGGGCGTCCGCCGCCTGCGCGGTCAGCGGGAGGGTGCCCACCGGGGTGAGCGGGTCCGCCGCGGCTCCGCCGAGCAGGCTCAGCAGGGCACGGGTGAACTCCTGGGCGGCCGCGGGGGTGTAGACGTCGGTGGCGTACTCCAGGGTGCCCCGGTAGCCGTCCGCCGCATCGGGGACCAGGGTCAGGGTGAGGTCGAACTTCGCGGTCCCCGAGTGCAGCGGGACGGCGCGTCCGGTCGCCGCGCCCAGGCGCAGCTCCGCCTCGGGCGCGTCCTCCACGACCAGCATCACCTGGAAGAAGGGCGAACGGTCCGGGCTCCGCCCCGGAGCCAGCGCCTTGACCAGGGCCGGGAAGGGCAGGGCCGACCGCCCCAGGTCGGCGCGCAGTTCCTTGCCGGTACGGGCGACCAGGCCGGCGAAGGACTCCTCCGGTGAGATCCGGCGGCGCAGCACGACCGTGTTGGCCAGGTAGCCGATCAGCTGCTCGGCCGCGGCGTGCTCGCGCCGGGCCACCGGGGTGCCGATCGCGACGTCGATGGTGCCGTCGTGGGCGGCGGGCTCCTGCGAGACCCTGGCCAGCAGCAGCTGGACGGCGGCCGTGAACAGGGCGAAGGGGGTGGTGCGCTGCCTGCGGGCCAGGGCGCGCAGTCCGGCGGCGAGTTCACCGGGGATGTCGAAGCCCGCGGTCGCGCCCTGCTGGGTCGCCGCCTCGGGCCGCGACAGGTCGTGCGGCCAGGTGCTCTCGGCGGGGGCACCGGCGAGCCGCTCGGTCCAGTACGCCAGTTCCTCCTCGTGGCCCGCGGCCGCCTCGGCCAGCGCGATCCGGTGCTGTTCGGCGTAGGCCGGCAGTTCCCCTGCGGGCAGCGGGGTGCCGGCCAGGGCCGCCTCGTAGCCGGCGGCGAGCTCCCCGCGCAGTACCTCGATGGACCAGCTGTCGAAGCACCCGTGGTGGACGACCAGGACGAGCAGCGCCTGCAGGTCGCCGGTGCGGAGCAGCAGGGCGCGCAGCAGCGGCAGCGCGGACAGCGAGAGCGGCACCGCGGCGAACTCCCTTGCCGCGCTCTCTGCTTCGGCGGCCGGGCGGCCCCGCAGGTCCCGTACCTCCAGCGGCACCTCGCCGGGGGCGGCGGTGACCAGCGACGGCTGCCCGTCGGTCACGTGGACGCTGCTGCGCAGCGCCGGGTGGCGTGCCAGGAGCGAGGTCAGGGCCTGGGCCAGGGCATCGGTGTCGAGGGCGCCGCGGATCTCGTAGGCGACGGGGACGTTGTAGACGGCGGACTCGCCGCGCAGCGATTCGTCGAGCCACAGCGACTGCTGGCCGGAGGAGAGCGGGGCGGCGGCGGATGCGGGGTTCATCGGATCGTTCCTCGAAACGGGGTGGGGGCGCGGCCGGACCGCGCGGGAGAGGCTGGTGGGGATGCGGGCGTACGTTCTTCACGGACCGGCGGCGGCGGTCCGCGACGGCTCCCCGGGCGTCGCGGGGCGGGCGGGACCGGGACGGCAGGCCTAGGCGGCAGCCGCGTCGGCCCGCCCGCGCAGCCATGCGCGGGCCCGCTCGGTCACCCGGTGGGTCAGGCGGACGGATTCGCCCAGGTACTGCGCGGGGTCGAAGAGCACGTCCAGCTCCTGGGCGGTGAGCACGGCACCCAGCTCCTCGTCGGCCTCGATCAGTTCGCGCAGGGACCGCTGCTCGCTGATGCCCTGCTGGATCAGCTGGTAGATCCGCTCGTGGGCGCTCTGCTTGCCCACGTGGCCGGCGAAGGCGAGCATCAGGCTCTCGGTGGCGACCTGGTCCCGGACGGACAGCACGTTGGCGAGCGCGCGCTCGGACCGCACGGAGAGCCCCTTGAGGACCCGGGTCGTGATCTCGCAGGCCGTCAGGGTGTAGTGGGAGACGTCCGGGACGCACACCCACTCCATGCGCAGCGTCCGGCCGTCCCGTTCGTGGTCGCCGCCCATCGCGGTGAGCGCCGTGCCGACCTGGGCGGCGGCGAGGCGGGCCATGACCACGATCTGCTCGCAGCCCTCGGGGTTGCGCTTGTGCGGCATCGTGGAGCTGCCGACCTTGCCCAGGTACCAGGCCTCCTGCACCTCGCCGATCTCCGGCCGGCCGAGGGTGCGGATCTCGTCGGCGATCCGGCCCAGGGTGCCGGAGACCATCGCGAGGGTGGAGACGTACTCGACCATGCGGTCGCGGGCCGCGTGCCAGCCGGTGTCGGGCACGCTCAGGCCGAGGCGCTCGGCGAGCCGCTCCAGCAGCTCCGGGCCGCGGCCGTCGAACCCGGCCATGGAGCCGGCGCCGCCGAAGAGCTGGAGCACGAGGACGCGCGGCCGCATCGCCTCGACGCGCTCGGCGTGGCGGAGCAGTTCGTCGATCCAGCCGGAGGCCTTCAGACCGAAGCCGATCGGCAGGGCGGGCTGGGCGTGGGTGCGGCCGAGCACGACGGTGGCGGCGTGCTCCTCGGAGATCTCGACGAGGCGTGCGACCAGTCCGGTGATCAGCTGCTGCAGGTTGTCCAGCACCCGCTTCATGGCCAGGACCTGGCCGGTGTCCTGGATGTCCTGGGTGGTGGTCCCGAAGTGGATGAACTCGCCCGCCTCGGGGCCGCACACCGTCTGGAAGGCCCGCAGGACCCCGACCAGCGAGTGTGCGGTGCGGCGGATCTCGGCCCGGACGCCGTCCAGGTCGAGGAGGTGGACCCGGGCGCTGTCCGCGATGCGGTCGGCGGCCCACTGGGGGATCATGCCGAGTTCGGCCTGCGCGAGGGCGAGCTGGGCCTCGACGTCCAGCCAGCTCTGGAAGCGGCAGACGTCGCAGAAGATCTCGCGGCTGGTCTCGGTGGCGTAGATGTGGCCGTAGAAGCGGGAGTCCGTGATGTGGCCCCGCTCGTGGGTACAGGACCCGGCGTCGGCTTCGGTGTGCATGGTGCCCGTCGTGTCCGGAGTGGGTGGGGTGGCGGTGGCCCGGGCTGCGGGCAGGGTGAGGGTGCTCAACGGTTCTCTCCGGAGGCGGCGCCGATGACGGTGCGGCGGGTACGGGCGGCCCGGCGCAGCGCGCTCTGGGAGTAGGGGCCGGTGCCGTAGGGGCGGTCGCCGCGCTTGTCGATCGCCACCGAGGCGAAGTCGAGGGCGGCCTGGCGGGGGGTGGTGCGCAGGTTGCGCGCCCGGCTGAGCAGGTCGTCCAGGAGGTCGTCCATCATCGCGGCGACGCTGTCGAGGACTTCCTGGGGCGTGGGGGTGGCGGCCGGGCCGAACAGCGCGTCGATCGAGGCGGAGCCGCCGATCCCGCCGATGAAGTCCGGTACCACCAGCACCCCGTGGTCGGCGAGCGTCTGCTCGACGGGGGCGCTGAGGCCGTGGTTGGAGCCGACGACGACCACCGGGCACGGCAGCACCCGGGCCTGCTCCTCGCCGATGGCGTTCTCGCCGGCAGCGAGGACGAGTACGTCCGCGGGCAGGTCCAGCAGGCTTTCGCGGGGCTGCCGCAGGGCGCCCGGGGCGAGGGAGTCGACGGCGCTGGTCTGGTCGCTGTCCAGCATGCGGGCGATGTCGAGCCCGCGCGGGTCCACGACGCAGGCGTGGGCGTCGGCGACGGCGGTGATGCGGACGCCGTGCTCGAGCAGCGAGTAGGCGGCGGCCCGGCCCATGTTGCCGAAGCCCTGGAGGGAGCAGGTCAGTTCGGAGGGCTCGCGTCCCTGGCGGCGAGCGGTCGCCAGGGCTGCGTGGGCCAGTGCGTGGCCGGCCCGGCGCTGTCCGAGGGTGAGTGCGCCGACCGGGGCGTCCAGGGCGCGCAGCCGGTCGAAGAAGTCCTGGTCGCCGATGCCCTGGGCCTTCTTCACCACGTACTTGATGGAGGGGATGCCCTCGAGGACGGCCAGCTCCTCCAGTTCGTGCCAGCGGGTGCCCATGTCGCAGCCCATGCTGAAGCGTTCCGAGAGCTCCTCGCGGAGGAAGCCGAGGAAGCGGCGGACCGCGGCGGCCTTGCCCGGGGAGGCCGGGTCGTAGTCGATGCCGGCCTTGGCGCCGTCGACCCCGAGACCGAGCACGCGCTGCTTGAGCGTCATCCGGGAGGCCAGGGACGCCACGAGTTCCTCGGTGACGCCGGGCTGGACGCGGAATCCGCCGGCGGCGATGTCCGCGGTGTGGCCGTCGTAGACGAGCCAGCCGCTGAAGCCTTCGACGGGGTCGGTGTACTGAATGGTGGTGGACACGGCTTCCCTCTTTCCTCCGCACCGGATGTGACTGCCGGCCGAGCCGACGGAAGAAATCTCGCACCGGGAATTCGACGGGACCAGATCCGGCCGGATCAGGAAGCTGCACCGGCCCCGGCAGTTTCCTGTCAGCCGACGCCCGGCCCTGCCTGCGGTGCGCTGGTAGAAAGAAACGGCCGGGCCTGTTCAGGCCGACTCCACTGGAAGAAAAAGCTCTTGAGGGGGATCTGTCGTGCAGACAGCCGTACGGATGCGGGAACCGGGGACACCGGAGCGGGCAGGTGGTGTCCGCACCGTGGTGAAGGTGGGTTCCTCCTCCCTGACGAGCGCGGCCGGGGGCCTGGACGCCGAACGGCTGGACGCTCTGGTCGACGCGCTGGCCGCTGCCCGGGGCCGGGGCGGGCAGCTGGTGCTGGTGTCCTCGGGGGCCATCGCCGCGGGCCTGGCTCCGCTGGGCCTCACCGCCCGGCCCGCCGACCTCGCCCACCAGCAGGCCGCCGCCAGCGTGGGGCAGGGCCTGCTGATCGCCCGTTACACCGCCTCCTTCGCCCGCTACGGGATCCGTGTCGGCCAGGTGCTTCTCACGAACGACGACGTCACCCGCGACGGGCAGTTCGGCAATGCCCGCCGCACGCTGGACGCCCTGCTGGCGATGGGGGTGCTGCCGGTGGTCAACGAGAACGACACCGTGGCCACGGACGAGATCCGCTTCGGGGACAACGACCGGCTCGCCGGCCTGGTCGCCGGGCTGGTCCGGGCCGACCGGCTGGTGCTGCTCTCCGACGTGGACGGGGTGTACGACGCCGATCCGCGGCTGCCCGGCAGCCGGCTCATCCCCGAGGTGCGCTCCGGCGCCGAACTCGACGGGCTGGACCTCTCCTCGCCCGGGTCGGGTCTCGGCACCGGGGGCATGGCGAGCAAGCTCGCCGCCGCCGAGAGCGCCACCGAGGCGGGGATCACGGTCCTGCTGACCTCCGCCTCGCGGGCGGCCGAGGCACTGGCCGGGCGTCCGTGCGGCACCCTCTTCCACGCGCGCGGGCCGGAGGGCTCCGACGTCCTCGACGGGCTCATGGACGTGGTCCGGGAGGTGACCGGGCGGCCGGAAATCACCCCCGACATGCAATTCCACGATATCGGCGGAACTTCGCTCCAGGCCATGCGCATCTGCGCCCGCCTGCGCACCCTGACGGGAATTCCCTTCGCCCCCCAGGACGCTTTCGAAAGCGCTTCCCTGAGGGAATTCCTCGCGCCCGGCACGGAGATACGCAATGCCGCGTGAAAACGCGGCCGCCTCGGGTCCCGGCAGCCGGCTCGTCCACGCCGCCGTCACCCGGCAGGCCCGTCTGCGTCCCGGGGCCACGGCCCTCGTCGAGGGCTCCGCCCGGATCCCGTACCGGACCCTCGACCACGCCGCCGACGCCTACGCCGCCGAGCTCCAGGAGCTCGGTGTCCGGC
This sequence comes from Streptomyces sp. NPDC085524, assembly GCF_044541755.1. Lineage (NCBI taxonomy): Bacteria > Bacillati > Actinomycetota > Actinomycetes > Kitasatosporales > Streptomycetaceae > Streptomyces > Streptomyces sp. NPDC085524. The sequence goes on along the minus strand of NZ_JBITTH010000008.1, from coordinate 252,769 downwards.
CCGGCCACCTGGTTCCCGTCGGCCTGCCCCGCGGGGCCCGGCTGATCGCGGTACTGCTCGCGGTCCTCAAGTGCGGTGCCGGGTACGCCGTCCTCGACCCCGCCCAGCCGTCCTTCCGGCGCCGCGAGACCGTCAGCCGGCTCGGGTCCCCCGTCATGGTCGCGTCCGGCCCGCAGTCCGACGAGGGGCCGGCCGCGGGCCGCCGCACGCGGGTCTGGACCCCGCCGGCCGGGACCCTGGAGGAAGCCGCCGCCCACCGGGGCCGGGCCGTCGGCCTCGAGGTCGACGACTCCTCCACCGCGGCGGTCTTCTTCACCTCCGGCACCAGCGGCCCGCCCAAGGCCGTGCTCTCCCCGCACGCCGCCACCACCCGGCTCTTCGCCGACCGGCCCCTCGCCGGGCTGGGCCCCGGCCGGACCATGGCTCAGGCGGCGCCCGGGTCCTGGGACGCCTTCTCCCTGGAGGTGTGGGGCCCCCTCACCACCGGGGGCACCTGCGCCCTCGCCGCCCCCGATCAGCTGCTCCCCGACGACCTGCGCCGACTGCGCGAGGAGAGCGGGGTGGACACCCTCTGGCTCACCTCGGCGGTCTTCAACCTGTTCGTGGACGAGGACATCGAGGCCTTCAGCGGACTGCGCACCGTCCTGACCGGCGGCGAGACGCTCTCCCCGCCGCACGTGCGGTCCTTCCTGGCCCGGCACCCCGGCATCACCCTGGTCAACGGCTACGGCCCGGTGGAGAGCTGTGTCTTCGCCACCACCCGCACCATCCGCCCCGGGGACTGCGACCTGCCGAACGGCATCCCGATCGGCACACCCGTGCCCGGCACGGACGTGCACCTGGTGAACGGCGAGATCTGGGTGACGGGCGAGGGCCTGGCCCACGGATACCTGGCCGACCCGGCCGCCACCCGGGCCGCGTTCACCACGCTCACCCTGGAGGGGCGGCCGCAGCGCGCCTACCGCACCGGCGACCGGGGCGAGTTCGACCGGCACGGCGTGCTCCACTTCCTCGGCCGCGCCGACCGCCAGGTCAAGATCGCCGGGCATCGTCTGGAGCCCGCCGGGATCGAGTCCGTGGCCCGGACCGTCCCCGGCATCCGGCACTGCCACGTGCTGCCGGTCCCCGCCCGGGAGACCGGCCCGGGCGCCGCCGGCGCGGCCCCCGACCACCTGGCGCTCTTCTACACCTCGTGGTCCAGCGATCTGACCGCCGCCGTCATCCGGCGCTCCCTCGCCGACCGGCTGCCCCGCTACAGCGTCCCCGCCGCCGTCTACCGGGTCCCCTACCTGCCCGTCACCGCCAACGGCAAGGTCGATCCCGCAGCCCTGCTGTCCACCCTCACCGCCGCACGGAGCCCGTCATGACCACCGCCTCCTCGTCCGCCTCGTACCCCATGACGTACGAGCAGGAGTCGATCTGGCTCAACGACCAGCTCCACGACGGGGCCTCGCGCTACGTCGAATCCTGGAACCACCGGCTCCGCGGCCCCCTCGACGAGCGGGCCGTCGAGGCCGCACTCACGGGGATCGTGGAGCGGCACGCCACCCTCCGCTCGCGTCTCGCCCTCGAGGAGGGCCGGGCCGTGCAGTACGCCGAGGCGCCCCGCCCCGTGACCGTGGACGAGCGCACCGTGTTGCCCGGCGAGCTGGACCGGGCGCTGCGCGAGGCGGTCGGCGGATCCCTCGACCTGACCCGGCCGCCGCTGCTCAGGGCCACCCTGCTCCACATGGGCCCGCAGGACGCCGTCCTGGCCGTCGCCCTGCACCACGCCCTGGTCGACGGCTGGTGCTTCCGCCTGCTGGACCTGGAGTTCAGCGCCCGCTACCGGGCGGCGCTGGCGGGGCGGCCCGCCGAGCTGCCGCCGCTGGAGAAGACCTTCGCCGACTACGCGCGGGAGCAGCGCTCCCGGCCCGCCGCCCATCACGGGGAACTGCTCGCCCATTGGGGACGGGTCCTGGCCGGTGCGCCCGCGCAGTCCACCGTGCCCTCGGTGCGCACCCGCCCGGACGTGCCCGACCACCGCGGCGGGCAGGTCCGCTTCCGCATCGGGGCCGGCACCGGCCGCCGGATCCGGGAACTGGCCCGCCGCCACCGCACCAGCACCTTCTGCGTCCTGGCCGCCGCGCTCACCGCGCTGGTGGCCCGCTCCGCCGACCAGGACGACGTGGTCATCGGCACCCCGGTCTCCCGCCGTGACGAACCGGAGCTCGAACCGCTCCTCGCCTGCCTCACCGACGTCCTGCCGCTGCGTCAGACCGCGGACCCCGGCCGCACCTTCACCGAGCTCCTGAAGTCCACCGCGGACACCGTGTGGGACGCGGTCGCCCATCGCGACATCCCCTTCGGGCACCTCGTGAAGGCCCTGGACGGCGACCGCAGCCCGGCCCGGTTCCCGTTCTTCCAGGTGGTCCTGACCGTCGACGACGCCGCCGCGCCCGGCCTCGACCTCCCCGGGATCACGGCCCGGCAGGTCCGGGTCGACCACGGCACCGCCAAGTTCGACCTCTTCTTCCACCTGGTGCCGGAGGAAGGCGGCTACCTGGGCCTGCTGACCTACGCCGGCGCCCTGTACGACGCTCCGCACGCGCAGCGCGTCGCCGAGTGGTTCACCACCCTGCTCGACGGTGCGCTGGACCGGCCGGACACGGCGATCGGCGAGCTGCCGATGCTGTCCGGCGCCGAGTACGCCCGGGTCGCCGGGGAGTTCACCGAGGGGCCCACGACCTCGGCCGTACCGCCTCCGGCCCATGAGGCGTTCCGCCGCCAGGCGCGGCTCACCCCGGACCGGCCGGCCGTCGTCGACGGCTCCCTCGAGATCGGGTACGCGGCGCTGGACGCCGCCGCCGACCGGCTCGCCCGACGGCTCACCGCCCTCGGCGCGGGCCCCGGCCGGCGCGTCGCCGTCCGCCTGGACCGCGGCGCCGACGTCCCGGCGGCGGTACTCGCGGTGCTCAAGAGCGGTGCCTGCTGCGTTCCGCTCGACCCCGCGCTGCCGGCCGGGCGCACCGCCCTGCTGCTCGCGGACAGCGGCGCCTCGATCCTGCTCACCCGCACGGACACGACGGGGCCGCATCCGGCCGCCGCGGATCTGCGGGTGCTCCACCTGGACGAACCGGAGCCCGCCCCCGGGCCGGCCGCGGCGTCCCCGGCCCCGGCCGGCCCGGACGATCCGGCCTACGCCGTCTACACCTCCGGGTCCACCGGTGCCCCCAAGGGCGTCGCCATGCCGCACCGGAGCCTCGCCAATCTGACGGACTGGCAGCGCCGCCGTTCCGCTCCGGCGCCCCGCACCCTCCAGTTCGCCCCCATGGGCTTCGACGTCTTCTTCCAGGAGCTCTTCGCCACCTGGGCCGCCGGCGGCACCCTGGTGCTGGCCGGGGACGACGTGCGCAGGGACCCGGCCAGGCTCCTCGCCCTCGCCGCCGGACAGCGCGTCGACCGGCTCTTCCTGCCGTTCGTGGCCCTCCAGCAGCTCGCCGACCACGCGGCGGCGGCCGGCCTGGGCTGTCCCGTCGCCGAGGTGATCACCTCCGGCGAGCAGCTCCACGTCACCCCCGCCGTCCGCGCCTTCTTCGCCGGAACGGGGGCGTCGCTGGACAACCAGTACGGCCCCTCGGAGACCCATGTGGTCACCGCGCACCGGCTGACCGGCGACCCCGCGGACTGGCCCGCCCGGCCGCCCGTCGGCCGCCCCGTGCAGAACGCCCGCGTCGAGATCCTGGACCGGGCCGGGCGGCCCGTGCCGCAGGGTGCGCCGGGCGAGATCTGGGTCGGCGGCACCCCGGTGGCACTCGGCTATCCGGGGAACCCGGAGCAGACCGGGCTCCGCTTCCGCCCGGACCCCCGCGTGCGGGGCGGGCTGCGGTACCGGACCGGCGACCTGGGCCGGTTCGGCCGGGACGGCCTCATCGAGTTCCTCGGGCGCGACGACGACCAGGTCAAGATCCGCGGCCACCGGGTGGAGCCCGGCGAGGTGGAATCCGCGCTGCGCGCGCTGCCCGGTATCGCACAGGCCGCGGTCACCGTGGTCCCCGGGCCCGCCGGGCCCCGGCTCCACGCCCACTTCGTACCCGGCCCCGGCGCGTCCGGCCCCGGTCCGCGCGAGGTCCGTACCGCGCTGGCCGAAGTGCTGCCCGGGTACTGCGTGCCCTCGCGGGTCCTGGCCCACACCGCGTTCCCGCGTACCGCGACCGGCAAGCTCGACCGGCTGGCGCTGGACCGCACCCTGCCGCCCGCTGCGCCGGCCGCCCCCGCCGCGCCCCCGGCCTCCGCCGCCGGGCGCATCGTCGCCCGCGCCTGGCAGGAGGTGCTCGGCCGGCCGCCCGCGGGGCCGGACGAGAACTTCTTCGAGACCGGCGGCGACTCCCTGCTGGCCGTCCGCCTCGTCCTCGCGCTGCGTGCCGCGACCGGCGAGGCCCTCCCCGCCCACACCGTCTTCGGCTCGCCCACGCCGGGGGCCCTCGCGGCCCGGCTGGACGGAGCGGGCGCGCCCGACGGGGAGGCCCCCGGCCTGTCCGCCGATGCGGTACTGCCCGCCGACATCCGGCCCGCCGGCACCGTCGAGGCCTGGACCGCCGACCCCCGGCTGCTGCTGCTCACCGGAGCCACCGGGTTCCTCGGCTCCCACCTCCTGTACGAACTCCTCACCCGGACCGCGGCCCGGGTGCACTGCCTGGTCCGCGCCGCCGACCCGGAATCGGCCCGCGCCCGGGTCCTCGGCTCGCTGACCGCCCACCGGCTGTGGCGGCCCGCCTTCGCCGGCCGCGTGCACGCGGTCCCGGCCGATCTGGCCGCACCGGGCCTGGGCCTGGAACCGGAGCTCTTCGACGAGCTGGCCCGTACCGCCGACGCGGTCTACCACTGCGGCGCCTCCGTCAACCTCGCCCATTCCTACGCCCGGTTGAAGGCCGCGAACGTCGACGGCACCGCCGAGCTGCTCCGTCTCGCCGCACGGCACCGGACGGTTCCCCTGCACCACATCTCCACCGTCGGCGTCCTGGCCCCGGAGCCCGGTTCGGGTCCGGTCGTCCACCCGGACGACCCGCTGCCCGGCCCCGGGCTGCTCCGGCACGGCTACGCGCAGAGCAAGTGGGCGGCCGAGAAACTGGTGGCGCAGGCCGCCGGTCGCGGCCTGCCGGTCACCGTCCACCGCCCGACCCGGATCGCGGCGGACACGGCGACCGGCATCTGCCAGCCCGCCGACTACTTCTGGCTGCTGCTCAAGGCCTGTGCCGAGGCGGGCCTCGCCCCCACCGAGGGCCCCGGCGGGGAGCTCGCCTTCGACCTGGTCCCGGTCGACCACGTCCGGGCCGTCGTGGTCGCCCTCACCCGCCGCCCGGACACCGTCGGCCGCACCTTCCACATCGCCGCCGACCACCGGCTGCGGCTGGACACGGCCGTGGGCTGGCTGCGCGGGCTGGGCCACGACATCACCGGCACCACCGCCGCCGCCTGGGCCGCACGCATCGAGGACCGCGGGCTCCCCACGGGGCTGGCCCTGCTCGCCACCGTCCGCGACGGCGCCGGCGAGACCGCCCTGCGCTACGAGGTCTCCCCGACCCGGGCCCTGCTGCCCGGCCATGTGCCGGCCCCGCCGAGCGCCGAGGGGTTCGCCGCGACGGTGGCCCGCTTCACGGAGTCGGGCTTCTTCCCGCCCCCGGCCCGGGGAACCGTTCGCCAGTAGGGGGAAGCCGCGGACATGGCACCCGGGGGTAGGCGGCCCGGTTCGCGGCGCGCCGCCGGTCCGCGGGGAACCGGAGCCTGTAGGGGAAGGGGGTGCAGACGCGGCGGCGAGGCTCTCTGGAGGACGGATGACGTCGGTGGACCCGTCGACGGAAGCGGCACCGCCCGGCGGTCCCGACCGGGCCGAGGAGCTGCGGACCGAACGGCGGGCCGGCCAGGGGTCTGCCGTCCTGAGGTGGCTGTCGACCACCGATCACAAGGTGATCGGCAACCTCTACCTGGTGACGGCCTTCGGCTTCTTCCTCTTCGCCGGCCTGCTGGCCCTGGCCATGCGGGCCGAACTCGCCCGCCCCGGGCTGCAGCTGCTCTCGAACCAGCAGTACAACGAGGCGTTCACCATCCACGCCACGATCATGATGCTGCTGTTCGCGACGCCGACCTTCACCGGTTTCGCCAACGCGATCATGCCGTTGCAGATCGGGGCGCCCGACGTGGCCTTCCCCCGTCTGAACGCCTTCACGTACTGGGTGTACCTGTTCGGCGGCCTCCTCGTCGTGTCCGGATTCCTGACCGCCCACGGGGCAGCGGACTTCGGGTGGTTCGCGTACGCGCCCCTGAACGGCATGCCCTACTCCCCCGGGACGGGCGCCGATCTGTGGGCCATGGGGCTGGCGGTGTCCGGGCTGAGCACGATCCTGGGAGCGGTCAACTTCATCACCACGATCGTCTGCCTGCGCGCCCCGGGCATGACCTTGTTCCGCATGCCGATCTTCACGTGGAACGTGCTCTTCACCTCGGTCCTGGCGCTGCTGGCGTTTCCGGTGCTCACCGCCACCCTCCTGGTCCTGGAAGCGGACCGGAAGTTCGGCGCGCACGTCTTCGACCCGGCGAACGGGGGCGCGCTGCTGTGGCAGCACCTGTTCTGGTTCTTCGGGCACCCGGAGGTCTACATCGTGGCCCTGCCGTTCTTCGGCGTGGTGAGCGAGATCCTGCCGGTCTTCAGCCGCAAGCCCATGTTCGGCTACGTGTCCCTGATCGGGGCCACGATCGCGATCACCGGCCTGTCCGCGACGGTGTGGGCGCACCACATGTTCGCGACGGGGGCCGTGCTGCTGCCCTTCTTCTCACTGCTGTCGTTCCTGATCGCCGTGCCCACGGGCGTGAAGTTCTTCAACTGGATCGGGACGATGTGGAAGGGGTCGCTCTCCTTCGAGACGCCGATGCTGTGGTGCATCGGCTTCCTCGTCACCTTCCTCCTGGGAGGTCTGACGGGGGTGCTGGTGGCGTCACCGCCGCTCGACTTCCACCTGACGGACAGCTATTTCGTCGTGGCCCACCTCCACTACGTCCTCTTCGGCACCATCGTCTTCGCCACCTTCGGAGGCTTCTACTTCTGGTGGCCCAAGATCACCGGGCGGATGCTGGACGAGCGGCTCGGCAAGGTCCACTTCTGGACCCTCTTCGCGGGCTTCCAGACCACGTTCCTGGTGCAGCACTGGCTGGGTGAGGCCGGCATGCCGCGCCGGTACGCGAACTACCTGGCGGGCGACGGTTTCACGCTGCTCAACACCGTCTCCACCATCGGCTCGTTCCTCCTCGGCCTCTCGACGCTGCCCTTCCTCTACAACGTCTGGCGGACCTCCCGCCACGGGGCCCGGGTCACCGTGGACGACCCCTGGGGGTGGGGCCGCTCGCTGGAGTGGGCGACGAGCTGTCCGCCGCCCCGGCACAACTTCCGCTCCCTGCCGCGGATCCGCTCGGAGTCCCCGGCCTTCGACCTGCACCACCCGGAGGTGTCCCGTGAAGGGTGAGGCCTGGCTCTTCACCGGTACGGCCCTGTTCTTCGGGGTCACCGCCGTCGTCTACGGCTGGCTGTCCCGGGAGCCCGCGGGGACCGCGGCGCTCTGCGTCTCCTTCGTCATGGCGGGCCTGGTCTCCGCCTTCCTCTGGCGCCAGTACCGGCGGGGCGGGGAGCGGCCGGAGGACCGCGGGGAGGCCGAGGTGAGCGAGGCGGGCGGCCGCCGGCTCTACTTCCCCGCGCGCAGCTACTTCCCGGTCCTGGCGGCCGCGGGCAGCGCGCTGATCGGGCTGGGCGTGGTCCAGGGCCTGTGGCTGTGCCTGATCGGGTTCGGCGTGCTGCTGCCGGGGGTCGTGGGCTTCGCCTTCCAGAACCTCGGCCACCCGGAGCCCTCGTAGGTCAGCGGTCCTCGGAGCGGCGGTCCCGGTCCGGGCCCGCGATGGTCCCGGCGGCCCGGCGGCGCTGCTTCGCGGTCGCCGGGTAGCGGACCCGGTCCTGGTAGTACCAGGCGGCGAGGGCCGACCGGAGCCGGTCGCGCCGACGCGGACGGCCGCGGACGGCGGGCGCCGGCGGCAGGGGCCGCTCCCTTGCGAGCACGGCGTACCGCTCGGTGGGTGTGAGGGCGCGGTGCTGCGGCTCGAAGCCGCCTTCGGCGCTCTGGAGTACGAGGCCGGACTCCTCACCGTCCGTCAGCAGCCGCTGCTCTCGCCACTGGAGGGCCAGGCACAGCCGCCTGGTCAGCCAGAAGACGGCCACCGGTACGAGGAAGAGGGCGATGCGCAGCGCCCGGGTCAGACCGGGCAGCGGTACGTCGAAGACGAACGCCAGGATGTCCTGGGCCCCGGCGAGCAGCAGGACGGCGTAGCAGGAGACGGCCGCCGCGCCGAGGCCCGTGCGCACGGGCCGGTCGCGCGGACGGTCGCAGAGGTGCCGCTCGCCCGTCGGGCCGGTGATCCAGCGCTCGACGTACGGGTAGGCGTACAGGACGGTGAAGAGCAGGCCGGGCAGCAGGATGGCCGTCACCAGCGGGTTCCACGCGATCGTGTGACCCCACAGCCGGGTTTCCAGGCCGGGCATCAGCCGTAGGGCCCCTTCCAGGAATCCGACGTACCAGTCGGGCTGGGAGCCGATGGAGACCACGTCCGCCCGGTAGGGGCCGTAGGTCCAGATGGGGTTGATCTGCGCGACGGCGCCGAGGGCCGCGAGCACCCCGGAGAGCGCGAAGAACAGCCCTGCGGACTTGGCCGTGTACTGGGGGAAGAAGGGCAGGCCGACGACGTTGCGGCCGGTCCTGCCCGGGCCCGGCCAGTGGGTGTGCTTCAGCGTGACGACGAGCAGGAGGTGCACGGTGATCAGGCCCGTGAGCAGGCCGGGGACCAGCAGGATGTGCACGGGGTAGAGGCGGGGCACGATGTCCTCGCCGGGGTACTGGCCGCCGAAGGCGAAGAAGCTCAGGTACGTCCCGACGACCGGGACCGACAGCATGATCCCCTGGGCGATCCGCAGCCCGGTGCCCGACAGCAGGTCGTCGGGGAGCGAGTAGCCGGCGAACCCTTCCAGCAGCGCCAGCAGGAACAGCGTCACGCCGATCGTCCAGTTGAGCTCGCGCGGGCGCCGGAACGCCCCGGTGAGGAACACCCGGAGCATGTGCACCCCGATCGCGGCCACGAAGAGCAGGGCGGCCCAGTGGTGGATCTGACGGATCAGCAGTCCGCCCCGGACCTCGAAGCTGATCCGCAGGGTGGACAGGTAGGCCTGCGACATGGGCACGCCCTGCAGCGGACGGTAGGGGCCCCGGTAGACCGACTCCTGCATCGACGGGTCGAAGAAGAAGGTGAGGAACACGCCGGTCAGCAGCAGGACCACGAAGCTGTACAGGGCCAGTTCGCCGAGCAGGAACGACCAGTGGTCGGGGAACACCTTGCGCACCCCGGTCCGGGCCAGTTCCGAGAGCGGCAGCCGCGCGTCCAGCCCCTCGACCCCGCGCGCCGCCGCGCGCCGCGCCTTCCGCGTCGAACCGAGCACCGGCACGCACCTCCCGCCCGGGCTCCCGCTGCTGGGTCAGTCGGGTCGCCCGGAATGCATGCAAAACTACCGAAACCCGCTCTCTGTCATCAATTCAGACACGGGGCGGCCGCCCGGCGTCCCGCCGGGGCTCAGTTCTCGGTGGGCACGCACAGCACCGGCACCGGGGACAGGTGCAGGAGCTTGTGCGGGGTGGAGCCGAGGAGCGCGCCACGGATCGGGCTGTCGCCCCAGGTGCCGACGATGATGACGCGCGCCGCGTGGCGCTCGGCGGCGTCGAGCAGGGCCTGGGCCGGCTTTTCGTCGACCACCTCGACGGACGAGGGGACCCCGGCCTCGTCGGCGGCCTCGACGGCGTGCGCGAGAGCGCTGCGGCCCGCCTGGCGCAGGGCCTCCAGATGGGCCCGGTACTCCTCGCCCGCAGCGCCGGGGGCGGCCGCCCCGTAGACGAGGACGAGGGGCTCTCCGAAGGCGGCGGCCACCTCGAGCGCCACGCGCAGGGCGCGCTCCGCGCCGGGCGACTCGTCGTACCCCAGGACGACGGACATGGGGGCCTCCTCCTCAGTTCTTCCGGCCGCGGACGAGGGCCGGGTCCACCACGCCCCGGCGCTCCTGCCAGAACCTGCCGTCGTGGATCCGCCACCAGCACATGACGAGGACGCCGACGACGGCGATGCCGATCCCGATGACCAGGGGCGGCCCGAGGCCGAACCAGGAGGCCCCGCTGGCGGAGTTCTCGGGGTTCGACATGTCGCCCACCGACTCCACGAGCAGCCAGAACAGCAGTCCGGCGCCGATCAGCGGGCCCGCGCCGATGAGCAGGAAGTTGCCCGGTGACTCCAGGAGGTGGCGGCGGTAGTAGACGGCGCACGCGACTCCGGTGAGCGCGTAGTAGAAGGCGATGAGCAGGGAGAGCGCGGTCAGCGAGTCCAGGAGGGCGTTCTCGCTGATCTGGTTGACCACCAGGTACCAGCCGATGGCGATGGCGGCCACCCACCAGGTGCTGACGCTCGGGGTCCGGAACCGCGGGTGGATGTGCGCGAGATGGTGCGGCAGCGCGTGCCGGCGGGCCATGGACAGCGCGGTGCGGGAGGCCGGGATGATCGTGGTCTGGGTGGAGGCGAGCGCGGAGGTGCAGACGGCGGCGAGCACCATCCAGTCCCAGCCGCCCATGACCTCGTGGGCGAGCACGGCGAACACGGCCTCCTCCTCGCCCGCGTTCTCGGCGAGGAACTCGGTGCCGGCGTAGGCGACGACGGCGAAGCCCACGGACAGGTAGGTCACCAGCAGGATGACGGTCGACCAGATGCCGGCCCGGCCGGGCGCGGTGGCGGAGTTCTCGACCTCCTCGGTGAGGTTGACCGCGGACTCCCACCCCCAGTAGATGAACACGCCCAGCAGCAGCCCGGCGGTGAGGGCTGCGCCGCCCGCGCCGAAGGGGTTGAGCCATTCGATGGACGGATCGATCGCGTGGAGGGTGCTGGTGTCCGCGTAGACCCGGTAGACGGCGACGACGGCGAAGACCAGGAGGAAGAAGACCTGGGCGAGGATGAGGATGTCCTGCAGGTGGGCGGAGAGCTCGGTGCCGATGACGCAGATGAGGGTCATCACCAGGATCACGGCGACGGCCAGCCCCTGCCGGACGGCCTCGTTGGAGGCCCAGCTGTCCAGGCCGACGGTGAGCAGACCGAACCGGACGGCCACGTCGGCCAGCGACCCGATGACGAGCACGCCGGTCATCGCGATGGCCCAGCCGCCGAACCAGCCCGCCCAGGGGCCCATGGCCCGGGTGACCCACGAGAAGGTCGTGCCGCAGTCCTGGTCGACCCTGTTGAGGTAGTAGAAGGCGGCGGCGATGAGCAGCATCGGCACGAAGGACGCCAGCATCACGCCCGGCGCGTAGATGCCGACCAGGGCGACGATCGGCCCGAGGACCGCCGCCAGGGAGTAGGCGGGCGAGGTCGAGTTCAGGCCGATGACGAGGGCGTCGAGGAAACCGATCGCGTTCGCCTTGAGCCCCGGTTCGAGGTCTCCGTCCCCCGCACCGCCACCGTTCTCCACGTCTTGGGCCATGTACGCATCGTCACGCACGCGGCGGCGCCCCGCGAGGCGGGTTCCGCCGGTCAGGGCCGGGTGTTCCAGCCCGCGACCACCGGGAGGCCGTGTTCCGTGGAGAGCATGCTGACGGTGCCGGTGCGCAGCAGGAACAGCCGTCCGTCGGCGGGGTCCAGGCGCAGGTAGCGGGCGGTCAGCACGCGCAGGAAGTGCCCGTGGGCGACGACCACCACGTTGCCCTCGTCCGCGGCCAGCACGGGGGCGACACGGGCCAGCGCGCGGTCCGCGCGGGCGCCCACCTGGGTGGCGTTCTCCCCCGGGTGCGCGGCGTCGCCGGGCGGGACGCCGTGGGTCCACAGGGACCAGTCCGGGGTGGTCCGCCGGATCTCCGCCGTGGTGACGCCCTCGTAGCCGCCGTAGTCCCACTCGTGCAGGTCGGGGTCGGGGATGCCGCCGGTGAGGCCTGCGAGCTCGGCCGTGGCGACGGCCCGGCGCAGCGGGCTGGTCAGCACCAGGGCCGGGTGGCGGTCCCGGAAGAAGGGGGCCAGCGAGATGGCCTCCTCCACGCCGCGCGCGGTCAGCGGAACGTCGGTGAGTCCGGTGTGCCGCCCGTCGGCGCTCCAGGCCGTCTCTCCGTGCCTCACCAGCAACAGGTCGCTCATTCTCGGGACCCTATGTCCTCCGGCATGTCGGCACGGCGGGGCGGGGCGGGCGTGTCACTGTCGGGCCTCATGAACGAGGGGCGGCGGCTGCCCGCGCTGATGATCGTGCTGACGCTGGCGACCGGGATGGTGGAGGCGGTGAGCCTGCTCGCGCTCGGGCCGGTGTTCACCGCGATGCAGACGGGCAACGTGCTGTTCCTTGCCTTCGGAGCCGTCCGGGCGGGCGATCTGCCGGCGCTGCCTGCTGCGGTCTCGCTGGCGGCCTTCGTCCTCGGTGTGATCTGCGGCGCGCGGCTGGAATCGGCGACCGAGGCGCGGGGGCGGCGCTGGTTCATCATCGGGCTCACCGTCGAGGCGGCGCTCGTCCTGGTTGCCGCGGGCCTCGGCTGGGGGCTGGAGCCGCGCTACGGCGCGCCGAGCACGCGGCACCTGGTCGTCACGGCCGTCCTGGCGTTCGCGCTGGGCGTCCGCAACCTGACGATCATGCGGGCGCACCTGGCGGGGGTGCCGACGACGCTGATCACCCGGTCCATGACCGCCTTCTTCGCGGGGCCGGCCATGGGCCAGGAAGGCGCCCTCGCGTACTGGACCCCCGCCTGGCGGCTGCGCGGGCTGTCGGTCCTGGCGATGTTCGCGGGCGGCCTGGCCGGGGCGCTGCTGGTCCGGGCCGGATGGACGGTGGGTCTGCTGCTGCTCCCGGTCGCGGCGCTCGTGCTGGCGTCGGCGGCGGCCGAGCTCGGACAGCCCCGGCTGCTCTCCGGACAGTTCCCCGGCCGCGGGCGGTCCGGCTGAACCGGGCCGATGGTGTGCCATTGGTACAGTCACGGCATGGCGGTGGACGAGCTCGACACGAGGATCCTGCGCCTGCTGATCGAGCAGCCGCGCACCAGTGTCCGTGAATACGCCCGGATCCTCGGTGTCGCGCGCGGCACCCTCCAGGCCCGCCTGGACCGGCTGGAACGCACCGGGGTGATCACCGGGACGGGTCCGGTGCTGTCCCCCGCCGCATTGGGCCACCCGGTACTGGCCTTCGTGCACATCGAGGTCACGCAGGGGCACCTGGACGACGTCGGTGACGCGCTCGCGGCCGTTCCGGAGATCATCGAGGCTTTTTCGATCACGGGCGGCGGGGACCTGCTGACCCGGGTCACGGCCCGGGACAACGAGCATCTGGAGGACGTGATCCAGCGGCTGATCCGGCTCCCGGGCGTGGTCCGCACCCGGACCGAGGTGGCGCTGCGCGAGCGGGTGCCGCACCGGCTGCTGCCGCTGGTCGAATCGATGGGACGGACTTCCCGCAAGACCTGACAGAATGGTCTAGACAGGACATGACCGGCAGGACGGGCGCAGCGGATGATTTCCGTCATATTCGATCTCGACGGCACCCTCGTGGACAGCGAGCCGAACTACTACGAGTCCGGGCGCCGCACCCTGGAGCGGCACGGGGTCCCCGACTTCACGTGGGAGGAGCACTCCCGCTTCATCGGGATCGGCACCCTGGAGACGCTGGAGATCCTGAAGGCGCGCCACGGGATCCAGGCGCCGGTCGCGCAGCTGCTGGCCGAACAGAACGCCGCCTACCTGGAACTGGCCCGCACCCGCACCGAGACCTTCCCGGAGATGCGCGCGTTCGTGGAGCGGCTGCACTCCGAGGGCGTGCCGATGGCGGTGGCCTCCGGTTCCTCGCGCGAGGCGATCGACGCCGTGCTGGCGGGAACCGGCCTGGACGCGGTGCTGCGCCTCGCGGTCTCCGCCGAGGAGGTCGCCGAGGGCAAGCCCGCCCCGGACGTGTTCCTGGAGGCGGCCCGGCGACTGGGTGCGCAGCCGGCCGACTGCGTGGTCGTCGAGGACGCGGCGCCCGGTGCGCGGGCCGCGCACGCGGCCGGGATGCACTGCGTGGCGGTTCCGTACGTGGCGCAGACCGCGGACGACCCTGCCTTCGCGGCCACCGGCCTCCTCTTCCCGGGCGGGCAGGGCGAGTTCAGCGCGGACGCGGCACACGACTGGCTGACGGCACTGCGGGCCGCCCGGTCCGGAGCCTGACCGTCGGGCCGGTCCCCCACCGGCTCCCCGGCCCGGGCCGCCCGGCCGCGCGCGCCCCGGGCCCGCCCGGCCGCTCACCCGGCCTCTACCCGGCCGCCCGCCCCGGTCACCCGCACGGTCGGCACTCTGGCGCTCTGCCGGAGCTGCTGTCACCATGCCCGCGTGACCTCGACCCAGTCCCCGGACACCCAGCACCCCGGCGCCCGGAGCGACGGCATGCGGAGCGGCGGCGGGCCGCGCGGCTGGCCCCTGCTGGGGAACCTCCCGGCCTTCGCCCGCGATCCGCTGGCCTTCTTCGAGTCCCTGCGCGACGAGCACGGGGACTGGGTCCCCTGGTCCCTCGGCCCGCAGCGCAACGTGCTGGTCTCCCGTCCGGAGCACGCCGGTGAGCTGCTCGGCGCCGTGGAGTCCACCTTCGAGCCGACGGAACTCGGCTGGGCCTTCCGCCAGTTGCTGGGCAACGGGGTGGTCGTCGCCCGGGGGGACGACTGGCGGCGCAAGCGGGCCCTGGTACAGCCCGCCGTGCGCCCGCGCCAAGTGCGCTCGTACGCCGCCACGATGGTGGAGTGCGCGGACGCGCTGGCCGGGAGCTGGCAGGAGGGCGACGTCGTCGACGTGCACCGGGAGATGGCCGGGCTCACCCAGCGGATCGCGGTGCGCACCCTGTTCGGGAGCGACTCCGCCGGCCGGGAGGCTCCGATCAGCGCGGCGATGGCCACGGCGCAGCGCGAGCTGGGCGCCGAGTTCCGGGGGCTGACGCTGTTCCTGCCGCCCTGGGTCCGCACGCCCGGCAGGCAGCGGATGCGGCGGGCGGTGGCGGTCCTCGACCGGGAGATCGAGCACGTCATCCGGGAGCACGAGGCGGCCTCGCGGGAGGGCGCGGAGCGGGACGACCTGCTGAGCCGGCTGCTGGCCGCCCGTGACGAGCAGGGCGGCCCCCTGTCCCGCAAGGAGCTGCGGGACGAGTCGATCACCCTGTACATCGGCGGCCACGAGACCACCTCGACGACGCTGACCTGGGCCTGGCAGCTGCTGTCGGGGGCGCCCGGGGCGCGGGCCCGGCTGACGGAGGAGCTGGACCGGGTGCTCGGCGGGCGCCTGCCCGGCTACGACGACTACGCGCGGCTGCCGTGGACGCAGCAGGTGGTCAAGGAGGCGCTGCGGATCTATCCGCCGATCTGGCTGATCTCGGCCCTGGCCAGGGAGGGCGCGAGCATCGGCGGCCGGCCGGTGCCCGCGGGGACCGCCGTGTGGACCAGCCCCTGGTCGGTCCACCGGGATCCGCGCTGGTTCCCGGACCCGGAGGCCTTCCGCCCCGAGCGGTGGGACGCGGACGCCCCGCATCCGGTCCCGGAGCACGCCTGGTTCCCCTTCGGCGGCGGCCCCCGGGCCTGTCTGGGGGCCCGGTTCGCACTGGTGGAGGCGGCCCTCGTACTGGCCGTACTGGCGCAGCGGTTCCACCTGGACAGCGGCACCGGGCGGGCCGCCGTGTTCCCGGGGCTCACGCTCCAGCCGAAGACACCGGTGACGGCGACGCTGGTGGCGCCCTGACCCGACCGGCAGCCGCGGGAAGATCCCGCGGACCCCGCGAGTTGGTAGAACCGTGAACGAAATCTCGCGGGACGTGGACGTGGTGGTCATCGGTGCCGGGCAGGCGGGCCTCTCCAGTGCCTACCACCTGGCCCGGACGGGGATCGGGCACGTGGTCCTTGACCACGCTCCCCGGCCCGGCGGGGCCTGGCAGTTCCGCTGGCCCTCGCTCACCTACGGCAAGGTCCACGGGATGCACGCCCTGCCCGGCATGGAGCTGACGGGCGCGGACGCGCTGCGGCCGTCGTCGGAGGTGATCGGGGAGTACTTCGCCGCCTACGAGGACCGCTTCGACCTGCACGTACGGCGTCCCGTGGACGTCTCGGCCGTACGCGAGGGCGAGGGCGGGCGGCTGCGGGTGGAGTCCTCGGACGGCATCTGGTCGGCCCGGGCCCTGATCAACGCCACCGGGACCTGGGACCGGCCGTTCTGGCCGCGCTACCCGGGCCAGGAGGACTTCCGCGGCCGGCAGCTGCACACGGCGCACTACCCGGGCCCGCAGGAGTTCGCGGGGGCGCGGGTGATCGTCGTGGGCGGCGGCACCTCCGCGGTGCAGCACCTGCTGGAGGTCTCGGAGGTGGCGGCGGAGACCACCTGGGTGACGCGGCGGCCCCCGGTCTTCCGCGACGGGGGCTTCGGCGAGTCCGAGGGCCGGGCGGCGGTGGCACTGGTGGACGAGCGGGTACGCCAGGGCCTGCCGCCGCAGAGCGTGGTGAGCGTGACGGGACTCCCGCTGAACGAGGCCGTCCGGGCCGGGCTGGCGTCGGGGGTGCTGGAGCGGCGCCCGATGTTCGAGCGCCTCACCGCCACGGGCGCCGTCTGGGCGGACGGGAGCCGGGTGGACGCGGACGTCGTCCTGTGGGCCACGGGGTTCCGTGCGGCCGTCGACCACCTGGCGCCGCTGCGCCTGCGCGAGCCGGGCGGCGGCATCCGCGTCGAGGGGACGCGTGCCGTCCGCGACGAGCGGGTCCACCTGGTCGGCTACGGCCCCTCGGCGTCCACCATCGGCGCCAACCGCGCGGGCGGGGCCGCCGTCCGCGAGATCCGCCGCCTGCTGGCCCGCGAGCGGGCCGGCGAGCCGGTCGCCGCACCCGTGGGCTGAGCCGGCCGCCGCGCGCTCAGCCGGCTTCCGGTTCGTCGAGGGGCTCGTCTAGCGGCTCGCCGAGGAGTTCGTCGAGGAGTTCGTCGAGGAGTTCGTCGAGGGGAAAGACCCGGTCCGGGGTGGCGCCGGCCGCGCGGTCCTCACGGGTCGGGTACACCCGGCCCATGCCGTCGTCCACGTCCAGAACGGGATCGGTCCAGCTCTCTCCGGCCTCCGGAACGAGGATGCGCGTGGTGCCCCGTACCGCGTCGTGGATCAGGAGCGAGACGATGTTGTGGAGCTGGTGGCCCATCGGCGCGAGTCCCTGCTCGGGGTGGTCCTCCGGGCCCCCGATCCGGATGGTGAAGTAGCGGTCGTCCTCCCAGAACCCGCCGTTGTCCAGCCAGTGGCCCTCCCCCACGCGCACGCCGTCCACCCAGAGCAGGGCCTTGCCCGGATGGTCGCGGAAGAAGAGCACCGACCGGTGCTCGTCGCCGTCGGCGAAGGTCACGTCGATCTGGTGCTTCGTATGGCAGTCGATGAAGCTGCTGCACGCGCCGGGGACCTCCCCGTGCCGGTAGCTCGCGCGCTTCTCGCCCGGCGCGGGATCCTGGCTGCAGACCCCGGCGAATCGGCAGGCCCGGTCGACGCGCCGGGTGCAGCCGAGCCCCATCGCCGCGACGTCGCGCGCCTCGGCCCGCGACAGCAGCTCCCCCAGCCGTTCCAGGTACCGCTCCTCGCCGACCAGGGCGGTCAGTTCGGCCTCGTCGGACCACCAGTGGAGCAGGTCCACCCCGACCGGGGAACGGGACAGCCAGCCCTGCCAGTCGACCACGCGTTCGCCCCACCGCTCGACCATCCGCTGGTGTCCCGCCCGTTCGGCGGCCGCGGCGGCCTTGGCCTCCGCCTCGATGCGCTCCTCGATGAGCTTCCCGATCGAGTCCGCGTCGGATGCGAGCCCGTCTGCTTCAGCCCTCGTCTTCGCTCTCCATGGCCATTTCACGGTTCGCCCCCTCGGTCCACGTACTCGGCAGGCCGCCGATCGTAGAGCCGCGGCGAGCCCGCCGCCCCTCATTTCCCGGCGGCCGGACCCGCCTTCGCGCGCAGGCGGTTGAACTCCGCCACGTGCTTCTTGTGTTCGTCGTACGTCGCGGAGAAGCGGGTGTCCCCCGGCTTCACGGTGACGAAGAACAGCCAGTCGCCGGGTGTCGGGGCGACCGCGGCCGCCATGGCCGCGAGGCCCGGGCTGTCGATCGGGGTGGGCGGCAGCCCCTGGCGTTCGTACGTGTTGAACGGGCTGTTGATGCGGGTCTCGCTCAGCTTGGTGTCGACGGTGCTGCGGTTCAGCGCGTAGTTGATGGTGGAGTCCATCTGGAGCGGCATCGACTTCGCCAGCCGGTTGTGCACCACGCGGGCGACCTTGCCCATGTCGGCGCGGCCGTCGGCCTCGGCCTCGATGATGCTGGCCATGGTGGCCGTCTGGTACGGGGTCATGCCATGGGCCTTGGCGCCGTCCGCGACGGCCCGGGTGGCGAGCTTCTCGTTCGCCGTCCGCACCATGTGCGCGAGGAGCGTGGCCGGGGTCGTCTTAGAGGTCACCGGATAGGTCGCCGGGAAGAGGTACCCCTCCGGGTTCCCCTTGGCCTCCGCAGGCAGGGGCAGGGCGGCCGTGGCCACCGCGGCCTTGGCCGAGCCCGCGGGAAGGCGCAGCTCGCGGTCGACCGCCGCGTACACCTGGGGGGCCCGCCAACCCTCGGGGATCACCAGCCGCCGCGGGGCTTCCGGCGCCGGTCCGCCCCGGAAGACCGGGATCAGGACCACCGCGCCGATCGTGACGAGTGCGGTGAGGAAGAGCGCCAGCCGACCCCGGCGGGTGAGCCGGGAACCGGGCTGAGGCGGCAGATGCTCATGACGCATACGGGAACGCTAACGGGCGAAGCGTGACATTCCCGGCACCCCACCGGTGCGCCGGTCATACGATCACACGTTGACCGGGGCCAAATGGGTGGCGTCCCGGTCCCGGCGGACCAGGGCCGCGTACCGGCCGTCCGCCTTGAGCAGCTCCTCGTGCGTGCCCCGCTCCGCGATCCGGCCCTTGTCGAGGACCACGATCTGGTCGGCGTCGCGCACGGTGGACAGCCGGTGGGCGATGGTGATGGTGGTGCGGCCCGCGGACAGGTTGTCGATGGCCTGCTGGACGGCGTGCTCGGTGCGGGTGTCCAGGGCGCTGGTCGCCTCGTCGAGGATCAGGACCGGCGGGTCCCGCAGGATGGTGCGGGCGATGGCGAGGCGCTGCTTCTCGCCGCCGGAGAACCGGTAGCCGCGCTCGCCGACCAGGGTCTCGTAGCCGTCGGGCAGGGACTCGATGTGGTCGTGGATCTGGGCCGCGCGGGCCGCCTCCTCGATCTCCTCGTCCGTGGCGTCCGGCTTGGCGAAGCGCAGGTTGTCCGCGACCGAGGCGTGGAAGAGGTAGGTCTCCTGCGAGACCACGCCGATGGAGCGGGCCAGCGAGTCGAAGTCGAGGTCCCGCACGTCCACCCCGTCGAGGGCGACCCGGCCGCCCGTGACGTCGTAGAGACGGGGCACCAGGTAGCTGAGCGTGCTCTTGCCGGAACCGGTCGGGCCGACCACGGCCAGGGAGCCGCCGGCCGGGACGGTGATGTCGATGCCGGAGAGGGTGGGGCCGCTCTTGGCGTCGTACTCGAAGTGCACGTCCTCCAGGGTGACCTCGCCCTTGGCCCGGTCGATGCGCACGGCCCCCTCGCGCTCGGTGATGTCCACCGGCAGGTCGAGGTACTCGAAGATGCGGGCGAAGAGGGCGAGCGAGGTCTGTATCTGCACGCCGGTCGACAGCAGGCTCACGGCGGGGCGGAAGAGGCCCTGCTGGAGGGTGACGAAGGCGACCAGGGTGCCGACGGAGAGCGAGGGGGCGCCCGTCTGGAGGGCGATGCCGGCGGCCCAGTAGATGAGTGCGGGCATCGCGGCCATGACGATGCCGATGGTGGACATCCGCCAGCGCCCGGCCATGCTGGAGCGCACCTCGAGGCCGACGAGCCGCTCGGACTCCTCGGCGAAGGCGGCCGTCAGGGATTCGGAGCGGCCCATGGTGCGGCCCAGCAGGATGCCGCTCACCGACAGGGACTCGGTGACGGTCGCCGCCATGGCGGCCATCTGCCGCTGCCGCTGCGTGGTGATCTTCTTGCGCTCGCGGCCGACGCGCCGGCTGATCCACACGAAGACGGGCAGCAGGAGCAGCGAGACGAGGGTGAGCCGCCAGTCGAGGGCGAGCATGGCGACCACGGTGGCTATGACGGCCGTCAGGTTCGAGACGAGCGAGGTCGCGGTGGAGGTGACGGTCGCCTGCATGCCGCCGATGTCGTTGGCGATGCGGGACTGCACCTCGCCGGTGCGCGTCCGGGTGAAGAAGGCCAGCGGCATCCGCTGGAGCTGCGCGTAGACGGCGGTGCGCAGGTCGTGCATGACCCGCTGGCCCACCGTGGTGGATATCAGGGTCTGGAGCACGCCGAAGACGCTCGTGACGACGGCGGTCAGGATCATGCCGAGGGCGAGCAGGCTGAGCAGCCCCGTCCGGCCCTGCGGGATCGCGACGTCGAGGATCGCCTTCAGCATGAACGGCGAGGCGACCCCGACCAGCGAGGAGGCGCCGACGAGCAGCCCCACGACGGCGAGCCGGCCGCGGTAGGGGCGGAAGAGCCCCACGATGCGGCGCAGCTCCCGCGGCTGTTCGGCCGGGGCGGGGCGGCTCGGGTCGAGGGGATCCTTCGACGGGATCCATTTGGGTTCGTCGTGCGGCATGGGCACCCTCCCGGGGGTCGGCTGTATTCATTGGAGCATAGGTCATTGTTACCTATGTTCACAATGAGCGGGGTCCTGATATTCTTCCCGGCATGAGCTCCGCCTCCGACACCGACCGCCTCCTCGCCGAGCAGCTCCTCCGCCTCACGCGAAGGCTCCACCGGATCCAGAAGCGCCACATGGAGCCGCTCGGGATCACTCCCGCCCAGAGTCGGCTGCTGCGCCTCGTCTCGCACTACGAGGGCGAGCAGCCGCCCCGGATGGCGGACCTCGCGGCGCGCCTGGAGGTGGTCCCCCGCGCGGTCACCACGCTCGTGGACGGCCTTGAGGCGGCCGAGTGCGTGCGCCGCGCGCCCGACCCCGCCAACCGGCGCGTCGTCCGGATCGAGCTCACCGACACCGGCCGCGCCACGCTGCGCCGTCTGCGCAACGCGCGGACCGACGCGGCGGAGGAGATCCTTGCTCCACTGACCGCCGATCAGCGCGAGGTCCTCGGCGGTCTGCTCAACGCGCTGTCGGACGCCCCGGCGGAGCGCCGCTGCTGAGCAAGGCGAGGGGTCGCACATGCCGCTGCTGGAACCGAAGCCGGGGGCCGTGCGCCCCCGCAGCCTCAGCGGCCCCTCCCCCGATCGGGTGCCCGATCACCGGGCGGGCGGCACCCCGGAGCCGCTGCGCTCCGAGCTGATCGGGCTGCTGGGCGCCGAGAAGGTGCTGTGGAAGGTCTCGGACCTGGTCCGCTACGCCTCCGACGCCTCCCCCTACCGGTTCGTCCCCCAGGTCGTGGTGATCGCCGAGGACCTCGACGACGTCTCCGCGGTCCTCTCGTACGCCCACGGCCGGCAGCGCGAGGTGGTCTTCCGCGCCGCCGGGACGTCCCTCAACGGGCAGGCCCAGGGCGAAGACATCCTGGTGGACGTACGCCGCCACTGGGCCGGGATCGAGGTGCTGGACGGGGGCCGCCTGGCCCGGATCCGGCCCGGCACGACCGTCATGCGGGCCAATGCCGCCCTCGCCCGGCACGGCCGGATCCTCGGCCCGGACCCGGCCAGCGCCATCGCATGCACCCTCGGCGGGGTCGTCGCGAACAACGCGTCCGGCATGACGGCGGGCACCACGCGGAACGCCTACCGCACGCTGTCCTCCCTGACCCTCGTGCTGCCCGGCGGCACCGTCGTGGACACGGCCGACCCGCTGGCCGACGAGGAGTTGGCGCGGGCGGAACCCGCCCTGTGCCGCGGCCTGATGGAGATCAAGAAGGAGATCGAGGCCGACCCCGCGCTCGTCGCCCGGATCCGGGCCAAGTACGAGATCAAGAACACCACCGGCTACCGGCTCGACGCGTACCTCGACGGCAACACCCCCGTGGAGATCCTGCGCGGTCTGACGGTCGGATCGGAGGGCACCCTGGGATTCATCTCCGAGGTGGTCTTCGACACCCTCCCGCTCGACCGCGAGCTCTGCTCCGCCCTGCTGTTCTTCCCCTCGCTGCCCGCGGCGGCCGCGGCCGTGCCGCTCTTCAACGAGGCGGGGGCCATCGCCGTCGAGCTGATGGACGGCAACGCCCTGCGCGCCTCGGTCAGCGTCGAGGGCGTGCCCGCCGACTGGGCCGCGCTGCCCAAGGACACCACCGCCCTGCTCGTGGAGTTCCGCGCACCGGACGAGGAGGGCCGCGCCGCGTACGAGCGGCGTGCGGCGGAGGTCGTGGCCGGACTCGGCCTGGTGGCACCGGTGGCTTCGGTCACCAACGCCTTCACCCGGGACCCGCACACGATCAACGGCTACTGGAAGGCCCGCAAGGCCTTCGTCTCCGCCGTCGGCGGGGCCCGCCCCTCCGGCACCACCCTGATCACCGAGGACTTCGCGGTGCCGCCGTCCCGGCTCGCCGAGGCGTGCGAGGTGCTGCTGGAACTCCAGGCGGAGCACGGCTTCGACGCCGCCGTCGCCGGCCACGCCGCCCACGGCAACCTCCACTTCCTGCTCGCCTTCGACGCCTCCGATCCGGCGGACGTCGAGCGGTACGCGGCCTTCATGAACGCCTTCTGCCGGCTCACGGTGGAGCGGTTCGACGGCTCCCTGAAGGCCGAGCACTCCACCGGCCGCAACATGGCGCCCTTCCTGGAACTGGAATGGGGCCCCCGGGCCACCGAGCTGATGTGGCGCACCAAGCAGGTCGTCGACCCGGACGGGGTGCTCGCCCCCCGCATCCTCCTCGACCGCGACCCGGGCGCCCATCTGCGCGGCCTGAAGACCATCCCGCACGTGGAGGCGGTCGCCGACCCGTGCATCGAGTGCGGATTCTGCGAACCGGCCTGCCCCAGCGGGGACCTGACGACCACTCCCCGCCAGCGGATCGTGCTGCGCCGCGAGATGACGCGCCAGCAGCCCGGCTCCCGCGTACTGGACGGGCTGCTGGACTCCTACGGCTACGACGCCGTGGACACCTGTGCCGGGGACTCCACCTGCAGGCTCGCCTGCCCGGTCGGCATCGACACCGGCGCGCTGATGAAGGACTTCCGCCACCGCCGGCACGGCCCGCGCGAGGAGGCCGCGGCTGCGCTCGCGGCACGCCGGTTCAAGGCCGTCGAGGCTGCTGCCCGGCTGGCCGTGGCGGCCGCGGACAGGATCCCCGACCGGGTCGGGGACGGCCTCCTCTCGGCGGTGACCGGGGCCGCGCGCAAGGCCGTACGCCCGGACCTGGTACCGCAGTGGCTGCCGCAGATCCCGGGGGCCGCCGCCCGCAGGCTGCCCCCGACCCGGCGGGTGGGCGCCTGCGCCGTGTACTACCCGGCCTGCGTCAACCGGATCTTCGGCGGGCCGGAGGGCCGGCCCGGGCCCTCGCTGCCGGAGGCCGTGGTGGCGGTCTCGGAGCGGGCCGGGAAGCCGGTGTGGATCCCCGGCGACGTCCGCGGCACCTGCTGCGCGACCATCTGGCACTCCAAGGGCTACGCATCGGGCAACAGGGTGATGGCCAACCGGATCGTGGAGGCCGCCTGGGGGTGGACGGCCGGGGGCCGGCTGCCCCTGGTCGTCGACGCCTCCTCCTGCACCCTGGGCATCGCGCACGAGGTGGTCCCCTTCCTGACCGGGGACAACCGGGAGCTGCACGCCGCGCTGCGGATCGTCGACTCGGTGGTGTGGGCGGCGGAAGAGCTGCTGCCGCACCTGGAGATCCGGCGCACGGTGGGCTCGGCGGTACTGCACCCCACCTGCTCGATGCGGCACTTGGGTGACGAGGCGCAGCTGCGGGCGGTGGCCGGGGCGTGCGCGGACGAGGTGGTGGTCCCGCAGGACGCGGGCTGCTGCGCCTTCGCGGGCGACCGGGGCATGCTGCACCCCGAGCTGACGGCCTCGGCGACGGCGCGCGAGGCCGCGGAGGTGACGGCGCGGGACTTCGACGCGCACCTGTCGGCGAACCGGATGTGCGAGGTGGGCATGGACCGGGCCACGGGCCGCGGATACTACTCGGCCCTGCTCGAACTGGAGCGCGCGACCCGGCCGTGAGCGCCGGTGTGCGCGACCCGTATGACCAGGCGCTACGCGGCCACCCATGCCCGCAAACCTCTTCGCGGGAGGACGCGGTCCACGGAAAATCGATTGCCCGGCGCGGATCCGGAGGGCGAACCTTGCACGGCTTCGACCCTTCGACCAGCCATGGGGCGTCATGCAGATCAGCGATCTTCCGTATCCGGATCCCGGGGTACCCGACGCTCGCTCCGGCCCCCGTTTCCTGCTGTGGCTGGGCCGAGGTCAGCTCGGTGGCCAGTTCAAGAGCCTGGCCTGGGGCATGCTCCACTTCTCGGGCGTCGCCGGGCTGCCGTACGCGGTGGGCCTGGGCGTCGACGCGGTCGTGGAGCGCGACTCGGGGCGGCTCCTGCTCGTCGGCGGCCTCCTCGTCCTGATCGGCATCGCCATCGCACTGGGCGACGCCATGCTCCACCGCGCGGCCGTCACCAACTGGATCACCGCCGCCGCCCGCGTGCAGCAGCTGCTCGCGCGCAAGACCGCCGAGCTCGGCTCCGCCCTGACCCGGCGGGTCGCGGCGGGCGAGGTGGTCGCGGTCTCCACCGGTGACGTGGAGAAGATCGGCTGGTTCGTCGAGGCGGTGTCCCGTTTCCTGGCGGCCGTCTTCTCCATCGTCCTGGTCTGCGTCGGCCTGCTGTTCTACGCACCCGATCTGGGCGTGGTCGTCGCGATCGGCATTCCCCTGGTCGCCCTGGCCGCGCTCCCGCTGCTGCCGCGCGCCACCCAACGCGCCGACATCCAGCGGGAGAAGGCGGGCAAGGCCACCGAGCTGGCCTCCGACACGGTCGCGGGTCTGCGCGTGCTGCGCGGCATCGGCGGTGAGGAACTCTTCCTCGGCCGCTACCGCGAGGCCTCGCAGGAGGTCCGCAAGGCCGCCGTGCGCAGTGCCCGGATGTGGGCGCTGATCTCCGCGATCCAGGTGCTGCTGCCGGGGGCGCTGCTGATCACGGTGGTCTGGTACGGCTCCGCGCTCGTCCTGGAGGGACGCATCGCGGTCGGTGAACTCGTCGCGGCGTTCAGCGCGGTGGCGACGATGCTGTACCCGCTGCGGCACTTCGAGGAGATCGCCATGGCGTACTCCTTCTCGCGTCCCTCCGCCAAACGGGCCGCCCGGGTGCTCTCGCTGACCCGGCACGACGAAGCCGAGCGCCCCCCGGGCGCCGCGACGCCGCAGCCGCCGGCTCCGGGCGGGGCCTTGTACGACCCGCAGACGGGGCTGCTGGCCCCCGCGGGCTGCTTCACCGCCGTGGTGTGCGGGGACCCGGACCTGGCGGGCCGGCTCGCCGAACGCCTCGGCGGCCATGCGGCGGCCGAGGGGGCCGAGGCTGCCGCCGCGCCGTCGGTGCTGCTGGGCGGGGTCGCGCTGGACGAGCTCGCACTGGACGACGCGCGGCGGCTGGTCCTCGTCCAGGACAAGGATCCGGTGCTGCTGTCCGGGACGCTGCGGGAGCTGTTCGACGTACCGGCTTCCGGGACGGTGGACTCCGGCGAAGCGCTGGCGGCCGCCCAGTGCGCGGACGTCCTGGACGCGCTGCTGCAGTCCGCGCCGGACGGGGTCGACGACCCGATGGACGCGCGGATCACCGAGCGCGGCCGGTCGCTGTCCGGCGGCCAGCGCCAGCGCCTCGCGCTGGCCCGGTCCCTGGTGACCGACCCGGAGGTGCTGGTCCTCGACGAGCCGACCTCGGCGGTGGACTCGCACACCGAGGCACGGATCGCGGACGGGATCGCCGCCCTGCGGGACGGGCGGACCACGGTGGTACTGGCGTCCTCGCCGCTGCTGCTGGACCGCGCCGACCAGGTGGTCCTGATCGACGGAGGCAAGGTGGCGGGGGTCGGCAGCCATCGCGGACTGCTGGCCGTCGAACCGCGCTACCGGGCGGTCGTCACCCGAGAGACGGAGGAGGAGCAGCGGCTCGCCGGGCTCCACCTGACGGATCTGGAAGAAGCACTCACGGAAATCGAGGAATCTGCATGATCGGCGTGGCGCCGCCGGAGTACGATCCGGCGGCCCCCGAGACGGCCGCGACGCTGCCCGTGGGCACGCCGGCGACCGTACGGGGCTATGTGCGCGGCCTGTTCCGGCGCCACCGGCGGGCCTTCCTGGCGCTGGTCGGCGTCAACGCGGTCGCGGTGATCGCCTCCATGGCCGGCCCGTACCTGCTGGGCCGCGTCGTGGACGATCTCGCGGCGGGGGCACGGGAGCTCCATCTGGGCCGCGTGGCACTGCTGTTCGCGCTGGCGCTCGCCGTGCAGACGTTCTTCGTCCGGCTGGTACGGCTGCGCGGGGCGATGCTCGGCGAGGAGATGCTGGCCGATCTGCGCGAGGACTTCCTGGTGCGGTCGGTGGGGCTGCCGCCGGGCGTGCTGGAGCGGGCCGGTACCGGTGACCTGCTGTCGCGGATCACCACGGACATCGACCGGCTGGCCAATGCGATGCGGGAGGCCGTGCCGCAGCTGGCCATCGGCGTGGTGTGGGTGTCGCTGCTGTTCGGGGCGCTCACGGTGACCGCGCCGCCGCTGGCCCTGGCCGCGCTCGTGGCGCTGCCGGTGCTGGTGATCGGCTGCCGCTGGTACTTCAGGCGGGCGCCTTCGGCGTACCGCTCCGAGGCGGCCGGGTACGCGGCGGTGGCCGCGGCGCTGACGGAGACCGTGGACGCCGGCCGTACGGTCGAGGCGCACCGGCTCGGGCCGGCGCGGATCGCCCGGTCGGAGCGGCGGATCTCGCAGTGGGTCGCGTGGGAGCGGTACACGCTGTTCCTGCGGACGGTGCTGTTCCCCGTCGTCAACGTCACCTTCGTGACGATCCTCGGCTCGGTGCTGATGATCGGCGGCTACTGCGTGCTGCGGGGCTGGATGTCGGTGGGGCAGCTGACCACGGGGGCGCTGCTGGCGCAGATGATGGTCGACCCCATCGGTCTCATCCTGCGCTGGTACGACGAACTCCAGGTGGCGCAGGTGTCGCTGGGCCGCCTGGTGGGCGTGCGGGAGATCGAGCCGGACGCGGGGGACGCGAAGGTGGCGCCCGAGGGCCGGGACGTACGGGCGGACGCGGTCCGCTTCGGCTACCGGGAGGGCGTGGACGTCCTGCACCAGGTGTCGATGACCGTGCCGCCGGGCACCCGGATGGCACTCGTCGGGCCCTCGGGCGCGGGCAAGTCCACCCTGGGGCGGCTGCTGGCGGGCATCTACGCGCCGCGGACCGGCGAGGTCACGCTCGGCGGGGCACGGCTGGCCCGGATGCCTGCGGAGCGGGTGCGCGAGCACGTGGCACTGGTCAACCAGGAGCACCACGTGTTCGTCGGCTCGCTGCGCGACAACCTGCGCCTGGCACGGGCGGGGGCCGGGGACGCCGAGTTGTGGGCGGCGCTGGGCGCGGTCGACGCGGACGGCTGGGCGCGGGCTCTCGAGGCCGGTCTGGACACCGAGGTCGGCTCGGGCGGCACTGCGCTGACTCCGGCCCAGGCCCAGCAGATCGCGCTGGCCCGGCTGGTGCTGGCGGACCCGCACACGCTGGTGCTGGACGAGGCGACCTCACTGCTGGATCCGCGTGCGGCACGGCACTTGGAGCGGTCGCTGGCCCGGGTGCTGGACGGCCGTACGGTCATCGCCATCGCCCACCGGCTGCACACGGCCCACGATGCGGACGTGATCGCGGTGGTGGAGGGCGGCCGGATCAGCGAACTCGGCTCCCACGAGGAGCTGGTTGCGGCCGACGGCGCGTATGCGGCGCTCTGGCGGTCCTGGCACGGGTGACCCGCTGCGCAGCAGCTGATGAGGGAGGTGGGGAGGGGGAGTTCGGGACGTGCCGACTCCTCGCCACTCTCAACTTATAGCGCAGTGGGGGGCTTGCGGCAAGGCCCTGATCATGACGCAGAATCGGCGGCTCAGACCAGATCCTGCGAAAAACGGGGGACCCACCCAGTGCGAGTTTCGACCTCGGCCACCAGCGCGTTCGACCTTCCCGACCACCTCTCCCCCAAGGCCGACCCGATGCTGACCGACGGCGACGAGCAGCACTTCGCGGCCATCGCCGAGAGCCTGGAGCAGTCGATGTCCGAGGTGTCCGAGCGGCTCGATGCGGCGCGCAGGGCTCCCGGCGGCGCCGGCCGGGAGGCGATGGACCGCGACACGGAGATCCACCGGCTGACCGGCCGCCTGCGGACCCTGCGCCGGTTCGGGCTGGACCTGTGCCTCGGGCGCATCGTCGGCGCGGACGGCGGCGAGCCCGTTTACATCGGACGGCTCGGCCTGACCGACAGCACGGGCCGGCGGCTGCTGCTGGACTGGCGCTCGCCGGCGGCCGAGCCGTTCTTCGCCGCGACCCATGCCGACCCGATGGGCCTGGCGAGCCGTCGCAGGTACCGCTGGACCCGCAGCCGGATCACCGACTACTGGGACGAGGTGTTCACCGCCGAGGGACTCGAGGGGCACGCCGCCCTCGACGACCAGTCCGCCTTCATCGCCAGCCTGGGCGGCAACCGCTCGTCCCGGATGCGCGACGTGCTCGGCACCATCCAGGCCGACCAGGACGCCATCATCCGGGCGGGATCCCGCGGCGCCCTGGTGGTGGACGGCGGCCCGGGCACGGGCAAGACGGTCGTGGCGCTGCACCGCACCGCGCACCTCCTCTACTCCGACCCCCGGCTCGGACACCGCCGGGGCGGCGTGCTGTTCGTCGGTCCGCACCGCCCCTACCTGGACTACGTCGCCGACGTGCTGCCCAGCCTCGGCGAGGAGGGCGTGCAGACCTGCCTGGTGCGGGACCTCGTCGACGAGGGAGCCGCGGCCACGGTCGAGAGCGACCCGGAGGTGGCCCGGCTGAAGTCGTCCGCTGACATGGTGCGGGCGATCGAGCCGGCCGTCGGCATCTACGAGGAGCCGCCCGCCAAGGGGATGACGGTCGAGACCCACTGGGCCGACGTCTGGCTGAGCGCCGACGACTGGGCCGCCGCGTTCGACGCGCCGGAACCGGGCACCCCGCACAACGAGGCCCGCGACGCGATCTTCGAGGAGCTGGTCGCGATCCTGCTGGACAAGCACGACGCCGAGGACGACATCTCGCCCCAGTTGTTCCGGAGGTCCCTGCGGCAGAACCGGGAGCTGGTCGCCGCCCTCGACAAGGCGTGGCCGATGCTGGAGGCCGCCGACCTCGTCGGGGACCTGTGGTCCGTACCCGCCTACCTGCGCAAGTGCGCCCCCTGGCTCGGCCCCGACGAGGTGACGAAGCTCCAGCGCGCCGACCCCCAGGCCTGGACGGTGTCCGACCTGCCGCTCCTGGACACGGCCCGGCAGCGGCTGGGCGACCCGGAGGCGTCGAAGCGCAGGCGCCGCCAGGAAGCCGCTGTCGCCGCCGAACGCGCGCGCATGGCCGACGTCATCGACAGGGTGCTCGAAGCCGACGCCGACGGTGAGGGCGCGGTGACGATGCTGCGCGGCAAGGACCTGCAGGACAGCCTGATCGACGAGTCCGCGATGCCCGGCATCGACCGGGACCTGCTCGCGGGCCCGTTCGCGCACATCGTGGTGGACGAGGCACAGGAACTGACCGACGCGGAGTGGCAGATGCTGCTGCTGCGCTGCCCGTCGCGGAGCTTCACCATCGTCGGCGACCGCGCCCAGGCGCGGCACGGGTTCACTGATTCGTGGCGGGAGCGGCTGGAGCGGGTGGGCTTCGACCGGATCGAGATGGCTTCGCTCAGCGTCAACTACCGGACGCCGGAGGAGGTCATGGCGGAGGCCGAGCCGGTCATCCGGGCCGTGCTCCCGGACGCGAACGTGCCGGCCTCCGTGCGCAGCAGCGGCGTGCCCGTCGTGCGCGGACCCGTCTCGGAGCTGGAACCGGTCCTCGAGACCTGGCTCGCCGCGAACGCCGACGGTGTCGCCTGTGTCATCGGCGCTCCCGGATTCCGGGCGACGTCCCGGGTCCGGTCGCTGACCCCGAGCCTGTCGAAGGGGCTCGAGTTCGACCTGGTCGTCCTGGTCGATCCGGAGGACTTCGGCGGGGGCGTCGAAGGAGCGGTCGACCGCTATGTCGCGATGACCCGGGCGACCCGGCAGCTCGTGATCCTCACGAGCGCCTGACACCGGTCGGCGCCGCCGTCGTCGTGCACCAGGACGGCGGCTGCGGCCGTCCGGGCCGGGGCCGGATGAAGGAGGGGTCAGATGAATCCGAGGGCGGAGGCGCCGCCGAAGCCGCCCAGCAGGACGAACACGGGCATCAGGACCTTCAGCTCCACCCAGCTGCCGGCCCGGAAGCGCATCCCCTTCGGCGGGCCCAGCGCGTACCAGCGCTTTCCGGCGATCGGGAGGGGCCACAGGACCGGGCAGCCGGAGACGGTCAGCGCGTCGCCGATGTCGTGGACCAGGGCGCCGAGCACGATCGGCAGGCCGAGCCAGAGGTACTCCTGGCCCGGTCCCGTGAACAGCCAGTTCGCTCCGTTGCCCGGCTGGTCGAGGACTCCGGCCAGGATCCAGGCGCTGGTGGCGCCGAGCAGCCAGACCAGGACGTCGCTGGACACCCGGGCGGCCCGCCACAGCAGGCCTTCGACGGCCAGGACCAGGTGGACGAAGAGCAGGGCGAGCACACCCCAGCGGTCGGCGGTGACGGCGAGGGCGGAGGCGCCGCCGCCTATCAGGACGGCCCAGAGCCAGGTGTGCGTCAGGGTGCGGTGGCCGCCGGTGCGGCGGGCGTCCTTCTTGGAGCGGGTGGCCTTGTAGACGGCGTAGGAGATCTTGTCGACCACCTCGCACAGGCCCCGGGACAGCGGACCGAAGGCGCGCGAGATCGTCGCCGACTTGTGGTCGAGGTCGGGGGCGAGGGCGGCTCCGGCGCAGATCAGTGCGCCGACGACGAGGACGGGCCAGGGCATCGGGTGCCCGGCGGCCGCGGTCGCGGCGCCCACCCCCAGCCAGGCAGCCGCCCCGGACAGTGAGTGCGCCGGACCCATCATGGTCGTTCCCCGCCCCGGTGGTGTCGTGTTCGGGCCCTGTCGACTGGTTCGTTCGGGCCGCATCGACGGCACAGCGTACCGTCGGTGATCTTCGTTCCGTCCGCCGGTTCCCTCATCCGGGCGGAAGCCAGGCAAGATGGGGGCGTGACCCTCATTGATCAGCTCCCGCCGAACGCCGACCCCGACGCCCTCTTCGAGGCTTTCTCCTCGTGGGCCGAGGAGCAGGGCATCACCCTGTACCCGGCTCAGGAGGAGGCGCTGATCGAGGTCGTCTCCGGGGCGAACGTGATCCTTTCCACTCCGACGGGCTCCGGCAAGAGCCTCGTGGCCGCCGGCGCGCACTTCACGGCGCTGGCCCAGGACAAGGTCACCTTCTACACCGCGCCGATCAAGGCCCTGGTGTCGGAGAAGTTCTTCGACCTGTGCAAGCTCTTCGGCACCGAGAACGTCGGCATGCTGACGGGCGACGCCTCCGTGAACGCGGACGCCCCGGTGATCTGCTGCACCGCCGAGGTGCTGGCCTCCATCGCCCTGCGCGACGGGAAGTACGCCGACATCGGCCAGGTCGTGATGGACGAGTTCCACTTCTACGCCGAGCCGGACCGCGGCTGGGCCTGGCAGATCCCGCTGCTGGAGCTGCCGCAGGCGCAGTTCGTCCTGATGTCAGCGACCCTCGGCGACGTGAAGCGGTTCGAGGAGGACCTGACCCGGCGCACCGGCCGGCCCACCTCGGTGGTCCGCTCCGCGACCCGGCCCGTCCCGCTGTCGTACGAGTACGTCACCACGCCGATCACCGACACGATCACCGAGCTGCTGGAGACCCGGCAGGCCCCCGTCTACATCGTGCACTTCACCCAGGCCCAGGCGGTCGAGCGGGCGCAGTCGCTCATGAGCATCAACATGTGCACCCGCGAGGAGAAGGACAAGATCCAGGAGCTGATCGGCAACTTCCGCTTCACCACGAAGTTCGGCCAGAACCTCTCCCGCTACGTCCGCCACGGCATCGGCGTGCACCACGCCGGCATGCTGCCCAAGTACCGGCGCCTGGTGGAGAAGCTGGCGCAGGCCGGCCTGCTGAAGGTGATCTGCGGCACCGACACCCTCGGCGTCGGCGTCAACGTCCCGATCCGCACGGTGCTCTTCACGGCGCTCACCAAGTACGACGGCAACCGCGTCCGCACGCTGCGCGCCCGCGAGTTCCACCAGATCGCCGGCCGCGCCGGCCGGGCCGGGTTCGACACGGCGGGCTATGTGGTCGCGCAGGCGCCCGAGCACGTCATCGAAAACGAGAAGGCCCTCGCGAAGGCGGGCGACGACCCGAAGAAGCGCCGCAAGGTGGTCCGCAAGAAGGCCCCGGAGGGCTTCGTGGCCTGGTCGGACACCACCTTCGAGAAGCTGATCGCGGCCGACCCGGAGCCGCTGACCTCGCGCTTCAAGGTCACCAACATCATGCTCCTGTCGGTCATCGCCCGGCCGGGCGACGCCTTCCAGGCGATGCGCCACCTCCTGGAGGACAACCACGAGCCGCGCAAGGCCCAGCTGCGGCACATCCGCCGGGCCATCGCGATCTACCGCTCGCTGCTGGACGGCGGCGTGGTCGAGAAGCTCGACACCCCGGACGCGGAGGGGCGCACGATCCGCCTCACCGTCGACCTCCAGCAGGACTTCGCGCTCAACCAGCCGCTGTCCACCTTCGCACTGGCCTCCTTCGACCTGCTGGACCCCGAATCCCCCTCCTACGCCCTGGACATGGTGTCGGTCGTGGAGTCCACGCTGGACGATCCGCGCCAGATCCTGGCCGCCCAGCAGAACAAGGAACGCGGCATGGCCGTGGGCGCGATGAAGGCCGACGGGATCGAGTACGAGGAGCGGATGGAGCGGCTCCAGGAGGTCACCTATCCCAAGCCCCTCGAAGAGCTGCTGGTCCACGCCTACGACGTGTACTCCAAGAGCCACCCGTGGGTGCGCGACCACCCGGTCTCCCCGAAGTCGATCATCCGCGACATGTACGAACGCGCCATGACGTTCACGGAGTTCACCTCGTACTACGAGCTGGCCCGCACCGAGGGCATCGTGCTGCGCTATCTGGCGAGCGCGTTCAAGGCGCTGGACCACACCATCCCGGACGACCTCAAGTCCGAGGACCTGCAGGACCTGATCGAATGGCTCGGCGAACTGGTCCGCCAGGTCGACTCCAGCCTGCTGGACGAGTGGGAGCAGCTGGCGAACCCGGAGGTGGAGACGGCGGAGCAGGCCCAGGAGAAGGCCGACCAGGTCAAGCCGGTCACCGCCAACGCGCGCGCCTTCCGCGTCCTG
Source organism: Streptomyces sp. NPDC085524 (assembly GCF_044541755.1). NCBI lineage: Bacteria > Bacillati > Actinomycetota > Actinomycetes > Kitasatosporales > Streptomycetaceae > Streptomyces > Streptomyces sp. NPDC085524. The sequence continues at coordinate 219,223 of NZ_JBITTH010000008.1, read as the reverse complement.
GTGCGCAACGCCATGTTCCGCCGGGTGGAGCTGGCCGCCCTGGACCACGTCAACGTGCTGGGCGAGCTGGACGCCGACGCCGGCTGGGACGCCGACGCCTGGGCCGACGCGATGGACGGGTACTGGGACGAGTACGACGACCTGGGCACCGGTCCCGACGCGCGCGGCCCGAAGCTGCTGCAGATCGAGGAGGACCCGGCGCACGGCCTGTGGCGCGTCCGGCAGACCTTCGCCGACCCCAACGGGGACCATGGCTGGGGCATCAGTGCCGAGGTCGACCTCGCGGCTTCCGACGAGGAGGGCCGGGCCGTCATCCGGGTCACCTCGGTGGGCGAGCTCGGCGCGCTCTGACCGCCACCCGCGTCCCGACGTCCCCGCCACCGACCGTGGAGATCCTCTGATGACGAACCCCGCCGAGAGACTGGTCGACCTGCTCGATCTGGAGCAGATCGAGGTCAACATCTTCCGCGGCGCCAGCCCCCAGGAGTCGCTCCAGCGCGTCTTCGGCGGGCAGGTCGCCGGCCAGGCGCTGGTGGCCGCGGGCCGCACCGTCGAAAGCGCCCGGCCCGTCCACTCGCTGCACTCGTACTTCCTGCGCCCCGGCATCCCCGGGGTGCCGATCGTGTACCAGGTGGAGCGGGTGCGCGACGGGCGGTCCTTCACCACGCGCCGGGTCACCGCGGTCCAGCAGGGCAAGACGATCTTCAATCTCACCGCCTCCTTCCATCGTCCGGAGGAGGGCGGCATCGAGCACCAGCTGCCTCCTCACCACTACCCCCACCCGGACACGCTCCCGAAGGTCGCGGACGAGATCCGCGAGCACCTCGGGGAACTGCCGGAGGCGCTGGAGCGGATGGCCCGCCGTCAGCCCTTCGACATCCGGTACGTCAACCGGCTCCGCTGGACCCCCGAGGAGCTCAAGGGAGCCGATCCCCGCAGCGCGGTGTGGATGCGCGCCGTCGGCCCCCTGGGCGACGACCCGCTCGTGCACACCTGCGCCCTCACCTACGCCAGTGACATGACCCTCCTCGATGCCGTGCGCATCCCGGTGGAACCGCTGTGGGGGATGCGCGGGTTCGACATGGCGAGCCTGGACCACGCCATGTGGTTCCACCGGCCGTTCCGTACGGACGAGTGGTTCCTGTACGACCAGGAGTCGCCCATCGCGCACGGCGGCCGGGGCCTGGCCCGCGGCCGCATCTACGACCTGGAGGGCAGGCTGCTGGTCTCCGTGGTCCAGGAAGGCCTCTTCCGCCCCTATCCCGCCCCGAGCACCTCCCCGAAGAACTGAGCACGCCCATGCCCACCCCGGCCCTCCCCTGCCCCTGCGGGCTGCCCGCCGCCTACCCGGACTGCTGCGGCCGCTTCCACTCCGGGGCTCAGCAGGCCCCCACCGCCGAGCGGCTGATGCGTTCCCGCTTCAGCGCCTTTGCGGTCGGTGACACCGCCTACCTGATGCGCTCCTGGCACAGCTCGACCCGCCCGTCCGACCTCGATCTGGATCCCGGGCAGCGCTGGGAGCGGCTGGAGATCCTGGCGACCGAGCGCGGCGGGATGTTCGAGACGGAGGGCTCGGTGGAGTTCCGTGCCCACTACCGGGAGGGCCGGCACAGGGGCTCGCTGCACGAGCACAGCGCGTTCGCCCGCGAGGAGGGGGCCTGGGTCTACGTCGGCCCCCTCTCCCCCGTCGCGTTCGACTGACCGCGCGCCCCGGTGAGGGCGAACCCCAGACTGGTGCAGTACCAGTGGATCTCCTCCGGCTGATCCGCCTTCAGCAGCCGCGAGGCCACCGCAGCGGCCGCGGGCACCTGCGGGTGCCCGTACGGCGGTGGCGGGGCGAGGGCGGCCAGTACGATCCGCTCCGCCCGGTCGGGCACGGCGGCCCGCAGCTCGCCCTCCGGGAGCACGGCCGCCAGGACCGCGGCGCGCGCCCACGGGTCGGCCGTCCGTCTCAGCAGCAGCCCGACGTGCCGCCCCCGCCACCTGCGGGGGCGCAGATCCGCCTTCGCCGCCATCAGCTCCCGGTCCCCCGGGGGTGCGCTCCCCCGCAGCACGGCCGGGTCCCGGGCCGCGAACTCCCGCAGCTCCGCGGCCAGATAGAGCCACACAACGGCCCGGTAGCGGTTGATGCGGTAGCCGACCGGGGTGAGGTGCCCGCAGCGAGCGAGCCGGGTGAACCGGCTCGGGCCGACGCCCAGCGCCCGCGCGGCGGCCGCCGCTCCGGCCACGGTCTCGACGCGCCCGCGCAGCGCGTCCGCCCCGGCTTCGCCCGGCGGGCACTCGGCCGACCTGACCCGGTCCAGCTCGGCCCGCGCGAAGCGTGCCGCGCCGCTGCGCGCCGGCGGCCCGGCGCGCACGATCCCCAGCTGGACGGCCCTGGCGAACTCGCTCCGGCTGAGCCCCAGTTCACCGGCGGCCCGCGCACTCCCCACCAGTACGTCCGCGGCCGCGGGCACCGCTGCATCCCGCCCCGGCCCGGCCTGCGACGCCACGGCCGGCGCCGCCGTCGTCTCCCTCTGCATCATCACGGTCTCCCCCACGAGCAGCGATTACTCTGTGTGAAGACCGTAACTCGGTGCGACGACATCGCGCCGGGCCTGTGGACAACTCCGGGACCTCAGCCGCCGGTGATACGCCGCTCCGCGACTCCCAGGTGCTCGCCCACCCGGTTGACCAGCAGCGTCATCTCGTACGCGACCTGGCCGATGTCCGCCTCGGCCGCGCTCAGCACGCACAGGGAGCTGCCCGCGCCGGCCGCCATCACGAAGAGGACCCCCTCGTCGTACTCGACCATCGTCTGGCGGACCTCACCGGCCCGGAAGTGCCGTCCGGATCCCTTCGCCAGGCTCTGCAGCCCGGCCGCCACGGCCGCCAGGTGCTCCCCGTCCTCCCGCGCCAGCCCGGCGCTCGCGCCCGTCACCAGCCCGTCGTTGGAGAGAACCACCGCGTGCCGCACCTGCTGGACCCGGCGCGTCAGGTCGTCCAGCAGCCAATCCAGCTGCTTGTCCAGTGCCATTCCCAGCCCCTCCCCGTCGACGCGGCCGACGTGGCCGCGCCCCACCCCGCATGGTCGTCCCGCAAGCCTTCCCCACCAGCGCCTTTCCGGCAAGGAGGATGTGCTCATGGCGAAGAAGATGACTCAAGAGGAATGGCGTGCATTCGTCAGCCACTCCACTCGCACCGGCAAGCTCTCCACCGTCCGCGCGGACGGAAGTCCGCACGTCGCTCCCATCTGGTTCGTGCTCGACGGCGACTCCTTCGTCTTCAACACGGGCAAGGACACCGTCAAGGGGCGCAACCTCGCCCGTGACGGCCGGGTCGCGCTCTGCGTGGACGACGACCGGCCGCCGTTCTCCTACGTCGTGCTCCAGGGCCGCGCCGAGATCAGCGAGTACGACGACGACCCGGACTCCATGCTCACCTGGGCGACCAGGATCGGCGCACGCTACATGGGCGAGGAGCGGGCCGCCGCCTTCGGCCGCCGCAACGCCGTCCCGAGCGAGCTCCTCGTCCGCGTCCGGATCGACAAGGTGATCGCCACGGCCGGAATCGCCGACTGACGCGGGCCCTGCCGCAAGCCCGCCGACCGGACGGACCCACCGACCGACAGCCCACCCCACCCACCAGCCCACCCACCTGCCGGCCGGGTCACACCGAATCGGCCTGCGGCTCCACCGAGTCCAGCAGCCGGGCGGTGTGCACCCGCCCGGCGTACTCGACCAGCCTGATCAGCACTTCCTTCCCCGAGTCCTTGTCCCGCGCGTCGCACAGCACCACCGGTGTCCCCTGCTCCAGGTCCAGCGCCCGCGAGACCTCGTGCGCCCCGTAACGCCGGGCGTCCGTGAAGCAGTTGACCGCCACGACGAAGGGGATGCGCCGGTGCTCGAAGTAGTCCACCGCCGGGAAGCAGTCCTCCAGCCGCCTCGTGTCGGCGAGCACCACCGCGCCGAGCGCGCCCTGTGACAGCTCGTCCCACAGGAACCAGAACCGGTCCTGGCCCGGGGTGCCGAACAGGTACAGGGACAGCCCCGAACGGATGGTGATCCGCCCGAAGTCCATGGCCACGGTCGTCGTCGTCTTCTGGTCCACTCCGCCCGTGTCGTCGACCAGTTCGCCCGCCTCGCTCAGCAGTTCCTCCGTCCGCAGCGGACGGATCTCGCTCACCGCGCCCACCAGAGTGGTCTTGCCGACCCCGAAACCGCCCGCGACGAGGATCTTCAGCGCCAGCGCGGCCAGTTCGGGATCCTCCCCCGGGTCCGCGGCCGGTGCCGAGCCCGCTCCCGGCAGCCCGTTGTCGTGTTGTCCCATCACAGCGCTCTCAATCCCTCGATGACTTCACGCAGAATCCGCTCGTCCGGCAGTTGTGCGGGCGGTACCGGCCTGCTGACCTTGACGTGGCCGCCCTCCAGCAGATCGCCCAGGAGCACCCGCACCACCCCCACGGGCAGGTCGGCGTCGGCCGCGAGCTCCGCCACCGACTGGGTCTCGGACCGGCAGAGTCCGAGGAGGGCCCGGTGTTCGGGGCCGAGCAGCGACTCGGCCTCCGCGTCGGTGGCCGCGGCGCCGTCGGTGTCCATGACGACCAGGGCTATCAGGTCGAACCGGACCCCGTGGGGCCCCGGCTTGGTGCGCCCCCCGGTCATGGCGTACGGGCGGACGAGCGGGCCCGCGTCGGCGTCGTACCACTGGCCGTTCATGTGCCGGACCGCCGCCCTCAGCCCGCGGCCGGCGGCCGCGCCGCGAACCGGGGCGGGGTGTAAAGGTGTTCGCCGACCCGCTTCACCAGGCGGGCCATCTCGTACGCGATGAGGCCGATGTCGGCGCCGGCGCCGCTGAGCACCGCCAGGCAGGAACCGTCGCCCGCGGCCGCCACGAAGAGGAACCCCGCGTCCATCTCGACCATCGTCTGGCGCACGCCCCCGGCGTGGAAGTGCCGGCCCGCACCCTTGGCCAGGCTGTGGAAGCCGGACGCCACGGCGGCCAGGTGCTCCGCGTCCTCCCGGCTCAGCGCGCTGGAGGCGCCCACGGCCAGCCCGTCGTTGGAGAGGACCACGGCGTGCCGGACCTCGCGGACCCGGACGACCAGGTCGTCCAGCAGCCAGTCCAGTTCGCCGGACCTGCGGCCGCCGTCGAGGCCGATCCGCTGATGTTCGATCATCACACTTCTCCTTCGCTGCCTGCGTGGGGGGAGTTGTCCTGGACGCCGCGGACCCAGCCGGCCCGGTACGCCGCCATCCGGTCCCGGGCCTGCTCCGGGCTGCGGCCCGGCGGGTCCTCGGGGAGGCGTGCTCCGGCCGGGGCCTCGGGGGCCGGGGCCTCGCGCAGCTGGGGGACGAGGCTGGCCTGGCGCACCCGGCGCGGCAGCTCCGTGACCCAAGCCGGGGCCGGTACTGGTGCCGGTGCCGGTGCGGCCGGCGCCGTACGGGTGACGACGCCCCCGGTGGTGCGCGGCCGCAGCGGGGCCACGGGGGCCGGGCCGGGTTCCTGCGGTGCGGGGGTCCGGTCCGGGGCCGGGATGCCGCGCGGCTCCTCCCGTACGACGGTCACGGCGGGCGGCCGCTCCGGCCCCGGGACCGCCTTCGGCCGGGGGGCGGCCGGGGCAGCGGCCGGCGCCTGGTTCCTGGTGCGGTTGCGGGTGTGGGCCGGGGGCTCCGGGGCGGGTGCCCGGTCGGTCTCGGAGGTGCCGGCCGTGATCGCGCCCTGGAGCATCGAGTTCGGCAGGAGGACCACGGCGGTGGTGCCGCCGTACGGCGACGTGCGCAGGTGCACCTTGACCCCGTGGCGGGCGGAGAGGCGGCTGACCACGAAGAGGCCGAGCCGGTCGCTGTCGAAGAGGTCGAGGGCCTCGGACTGCTCGATGCGCCGGTTGGCGTCGCTCAGGGATTCGCGTCCCATGCCGAGCCCGCGGTCCTCGATCTCCAGGACGTAGCCGGCTCCGACGGGCTCGCCGCTGACCCGGACCTTGGTGTGGGGAGGGGAGAACTGGGCGGCGTTCTCGATGAGTTCGGCGAGCAGGTGGGTGAGGTCGGCCACGGCGCCGCCGACGACGGCGGCCTCGGCGAGCCGGCGGACCTCGATGCGCGGGTAGTCCTCGATCTCGGAGACGGCGGCCCGGACGACGTTCGTGAGGGGAACCGGCAGCCGCCAGGCCCGGCCCGGGGCGGCGCCCGACAGGATGATCAGGCTCTCCGCGTGCCGCCTCATCCGGGTGGTCAGGTGGTCGAGGCGGAACAGGTCGCCGAGTTCGTTCGGGTCGTCGGCGCGGCGTTCCATCGAGTCGAGCAGGGTGAGCTGCTTGTGCACGAGGACCTGGCTGCGGCGGGCGAGGTTGACGAAGACCCCGGAGACGCCGCTGGCGAGCTCGGCGCGTTCGACGGCGGCGCTGAGCGCGGCCCGGTGGACGGTGGCGAGGGCCTCGCCGACCTGGGTGATCTCGTCGTCGGCCGGTGGTCCGGCCGGGGCCTCGGCCACGACGTCGATCTCCTCGCCCGCGCGGAGCCGCTCCATCGCCTGCGGGAGCTTGCGGCGGGCGATCTCGAGGGCGGTGTTGCGCAGCGAGACGAGTTCCACGACCAGGGCGCGGCCGATGCGGACGGAGATGACGAGCGAGGCGGCGACGGCGGCCAGGCCCAGGACCACGGCGGCTCCGGCGGGGCTGAGCGCGCCCTCGGTGAGCGGGTCGGACGTGGCGGCGGCAGCGGTGTGCGCCGCCTCCTGGATCTCCCGCATCGAGCCGCCGACGCCCGCCTGGGCCGCTTCCCAGCCCGCGGGCACGGTGCGGCTGTCGCGGGTGGTGCCGGCGGCCAGGGCCCGGTCCTCGGCGGCGGTGAGGTCGGCGTAGAGGGAGCTCTTGGCCACGGACTGCCAGGCGGCCCGCTGCTCATCGGGGAGGTCCTCCACCGTCGCGGCGGTGAGGGCCCGGCGGGATTCGATGGCGCCGGTCAGCCGGCGAAGCGTTTCGGCGGTCCGCGGGCCCGGTACGGCGAGCAGCGCGTCCTCGCGGGAGAGCATTTCCCCGGCGCGGGCGAATTCGAGCAGGACCCGTGCGTCCGGGCCGAGTTCGGCGTCCCGGCCGCCGCTCAGGGCTCCGCTCACGGCGAGGGCCGCGTCGACCACCGCGGTGTAGGTCTCGTAGGCCGCTTCGGGGGTGGCCCTGCGGGCGACGATGTCCTTGCGGGCCGTTCCCAGCGCCTCGGCCGCGGCCACGAACGCGCCCAGTCGGATCGTGATGTCGGCGCGGTATCCGCCGGAGTCGGCGACGGTGTGCCGGTCTCCGAGGCGCAGCCGCCGGACGGCGGACTCGGTGCGGCGGACCTGCGGGTCCAGGGCGGCACCCGGGTCGGCGGCGGGATCGGCGAGGAGCCGGACCGCGGTGCGCCGCTCGGCCTGGAGCTCGGTGACGGCGGCTGCGACGGGGGTGCGTATCTGGGTGTCGACACGGTGGGCGAGGCCCAGGCGGGCCATGTCCTGGGCGGTGCTGACGGTGGCGAAGCCCCAGAGCGCGAGGAGCGAGACGACGGGGACCATCAGCAGGGAGACGATCTTCGCGCGGACGGTCGCGGGCCGCAGCCGGGAGCCGGGCGCGCGCGGGGCGTCGGGGAGGGGCTGGTGGGGCTCGGGTTCTGCCGGTTCCTCGGCGGGCGGCCCGGCGTGGGCCCGGCGGCCGCGGGCCGGGGGCGCGGGCGGGCGCTGCGCAGCTGCTTCCGGGTGTCTGCGGGGTCTGCGCATGGGCTCCTCGTTCCGGGCGGTGCCTAGGGGTGCGGATGTGCGGGGCGGGCGGGGGGCGGGCCGGCGTGGCGTGCGCGCCGGCGGCTCAGCGGGCGGTCGGCACGGGGTGCGGGACGGGCTGGGCGGAGGCGGATGCGGAGGCGGCCCGCTCGTCCGCGGTCGGGGAGAGGGCGACGAAGGCGGCGGTGATGAAGAGGTACGAGCCGAGTCCGACGGCCAGCGGGAAGATGAACTGCATGGCCGTGGCGCCGGGCAGGGCCGTGTCCGAGGGACTGACGGCGACGCCGACGGCCATCATTCCGGTGTAGTGCATGCTGCTGACCGCGGCGCCCATGACGAGCGAGGCGCCCGCGACGGCGAGCGGTGACTTGATGTTGAGCGCGGCCCACAGGGCGGCGGTGGCCGCGACCACGGCGATGACGACGGAGAGGCCGACGACGAGCGGCTTGTACGAGACGTGGCCGTGCAGGCGCAGGGCAGCCATGCCCAGGTAGTGCATGCTGGCGACGCCGAGGCCGGTGGTGAGGCCGCCGAGCACGAGGGAGCGGCCGCGTTCCTTTCCGTAGCCGACGGCGAAGACCCCGGCGCCGACGACGAGTACGGCCACGAGCAGGCTGAGGATGGTGAGCGGCACGTCGTAGTGGATCTCGGTGCCGGTGACGTCGAAGCCGAGCATCGCGACGAAGTGCATCGTCCAGATGCCGGTGCCGATGGCGGAGGCCGCGGTGAGGAGCCAGTTGCGGCGGGAGGATCCGGTCGCGGCGAGCGCGCGGACGGTGCAGCGCAGCCCGAGGGCGGCGCCGATCGAGGCCATCACGTATGACAGCACGGGTGTCAGCCAGCCATAGGCTGCGTGGTCCAGGTGTCCCATGGCCACGGGACGCTAGTGCGGGTGACCCCACGAACAAGGGGCGCATTTCGAAAGCAGCTGGAACTGCTGGAATATGACAGAGATACGTTCATCTCCGATCACGCCACGCACCAGCTTGCGCACGCACCGCAGGGGTGCCCGGTGGGGGATCATGGGCGCATGAGCGAAGACCACACGCACGTCCGGGAATTCTTCGGGGCGCGCGCCGCCGGCTGGGACCGCAAGTTCCCCGAGGACGGGCCCGCGTTCCGGGCCGCCGTCGCCGAGTTCGGGCTGCGGCCCGGGGACCGCGTGCTCGACGCGGGCTGCGGCACCGGCCGGGCGCTGACCGCTCTACGGGCCGCCGTCGGGCCCGCCGGGACGGTACTGGGCGTGGACCTCACCCCGCAGATGCTGACCGCCGCGCAGCGGGCCGGACGGGCCGCCGAGGGCACCCTCCTGCTCGCCGACGTGGCCCGGCTGCCGCTGCGCGACGGGGCGCTCGACGCGGTGTTCGCCGCCGGGCTGATCGCCCACCTGCCCGAACCGGCGGCGAACCTGCGCGAACTGGCCCGGGTGGTCCGCCCCGGCGGCCGGCTCGCACTGTTCCACCCGATCGGGCGGGCCGCCCTCGCCGCGCGCCACGGCCGTGAACTCACCCCGGACGACCTGCGGGCGGAGCACAACCTGCGCCCGCTGCTGGCCGGTTCGGGCTGGGACGTGACCTCGTACGCCGACGAGGACGCACGCTTCCTGGTCGTGGCCGTACGCCGTCACGAAGGCGGCTGAGCATCGGCCCCCGCGGGCCGGCGGGGGTGCGGGACCGGGCAGCCGCTCGCGCCGTGCACCGGGAACGTGCCGAGCTCGCCGACGTCGTAGCCGTCGGGGTAGCCCTTGATCTCCGGGTTCTGCCGGGCGTAGTGCGGGGCAGTGCGCGGGGGCAGCAGCCGCACCGCGCGCCCGCGCAGCCGCAGCGCGCCGCGCACCAGGCGCTCGATCCGGGGGTGCGGGCGCGCGTAGCGGAACGCGGTGAGCAGCGGCTCGTCGAGGAGGGCGAGGCTGCCGCGGCGCACGGCCGGGGCGAGCGGGGCCGGGTACCAGGAGGCCATCAGGTCGAGGGTGGCGTCGGCGACCTTGCGGCCACCCTCGTCCCAGCCGAAATGGGCCTCTTCGTACGCGTTCAGGGTGGTCTCGAACTCCTCGAAGGAGCCCGGGATGTCCGGGATGCCCAGGTGTCGGCCGAGGGTGGCGTAGTAGTTCGCCGACGCGCGCCGCTCGTGGTGGGTCAGCGGGCGCCAGCCGTACGCGTCAAGCCAGCGCGCCGGGATCACCACGAACGTGCACAGCACGTAGCGCATGTCCTCGTCGGAGATGTCGTAGCTGCGGTGCATCTGGTTGACGCGGCGGATCGCGGTGCGGGCGGTGTCGCTCTCGAAGCCGTGCTCGACGACCGCGTCGAGGAGCAGCGCGGTGTCGTCGTAGCGTTTCTGCGTACGGTCGGTGAACTCGGCGGTCTCGGCCAGCAGGCCGCCGATGGACGGGACGGCGTAGGTCCGGAAGAGGGCGAGCTCGAGGGCCCGGGTGTAGTCCCAGGGGAACTCGTAGGTGGCGGTGAGCCGGTAGATGGCGAGGAAGTCCTTGTCTGGGTCGAGCCGGAGGATCTCCCTCAGCCGGTCGTAACGCTGCACCGGGTGTCCCTTTCTGTGGCGGGCTGCCAACTCTACGTGCAGGTAGCGGGCTTGGAAATCGTCACCCGCAGGCTCTCGACGGGCGGGTTACCCGCTGGTTAAGGTGCGCCGACGAGAGAGCTCCGGGAGGCCAGGTGTCCGACGACGAGGGTGGCGGCTCGCTGTACGTGCTGACCGCCGTGCTACTGACCCCCGCGCAGTTCCCCAGCATCCTGGGCGACGATTTCGCCGAGGCCTGCGCCCTGCTGGGGGTGGCGCCGTCCGGGGAGGGGTACGGGCTGGTGCTGGGCCAGGACGAGGAGGGCGCGCGCTGGACGGTCGTCGTGGACGACGTCTCCCTCGTGGCCACGGCGATCGCCTCCTGGGACTGCGGGATGGACTACGACCTGTCGCCCGACGAGCGGAGCATCGTGATCTCCCTGGCCGGCTGGCCGCTGGAGCTGTCGGTGTCCGCGACGGGCATACCGGAGCCGCACGATCCGGAGCAGGGCGCGGACGGCACGGGGCGGGTGCCGCTGGCGCCGCCGTCGGCCGAGGTGTGGGGGCCGGTCCAGCGGCGGATGGGTGCGGACCAGATCGCGCGGGAGTGGGCCGACTGGCGCGAACGGGTGGCGACGGACGGAGGGGCGGCCGCTGCCGCACACCCCGGGCTCGCACGGGCGCTGGAGGAGGCCCTGGAGTACACGCGGACCCCGCCGCCTCCGGGCCGCGTGCGGTCGTCCTTCGCCGGTGAGGGCGCCCGGACGCTGCGCGTGGACGGGCCGGGCTGGTCGCTGGTGGCCCGTACGGGAGAAACCGGAGGCCCGGACGCCGCTTTCGTCCTGCTGGACGAGGAGCCGAGCGAGGTTCTCACGGTCCCCCACGAGGGGCATCATGATCTTTCGCAACTGCTGGCGGCGCTGGACCGCGTCGCGGTGCGGCCGGCCTGAGCTCCGACCGGGGGGCGGGAACCGGGCGCGCGTACGAGGGGAGAGACGATGGTGGAGTCGGAGCCCGTGGGCGTGGTCGTGGGGGGCCGCACGGAGGTGCTCGACGACGACTGGGGGCGCGAGACGGCGGTGATCCGCCTGGACTCCCTCCGGTTCGGCCCGGAGGCCCTGTTCGGGCTGGAGGACTTCTCGCACGTCGAGGTGGTGTACCACTTCGACCGGGTGCCCGTGGAGAAGATCGAGACGGGCGCCCGCCACCCGCGAGGCAACACGGACTGGCCGCTGGTCGGCATCTTCGCTCAGCGCGGCAAGAACCGGCCGAACCGGCTGGGCCTCTCGCGCTGCCGGCTGGTGAAGGTGGACGGCCTGGACGTGCACGTGGAGGGCCTCGACGCGGTGGACGGCACTCCTGTACTCGATCTCAAGCCGTACATGGCCGAGTTCGGGCCGCGCGGCGAGGTGCGGCAGCCGGAGTGGGCGACGGCCCTGATGCGCGACTACTACTAGAACCCGGGCCGGCGCCCGTGGGCGGACGCCGGCCGGCCCGCCACCGGCAACGATCCGCCCCTGGCGTCGCAGTTCGGCCAGCCGGGCCGAAAATCGCTCTGGATCCCCTCGTTCCGGAATGATCGAATCAGCCCCGTCACTGACCCGGCCCAAAGGGGAGGCAACGCCCCCTTTGGGCACTTCTTCCGACGGAGGCCGATCTCTTGAATTGCACGTCGTACCTGGATCTGCACCGGCAAGTCGCGCAGGACATCGACGCGGAGATCGAATCCGCACTGGAGCGGCTCGGACCCCTCGCACACATCACCCGGAATTCAGTGGCGAAGCTCCTGGACCACCGCAAACTCAGACATCCCCTTTCGGTGCTCCCCCTGCTCGCGCACGCCATCGAGACGGGGAACCCACGGCCGGCCATGCCCCTGTCCGCCGTCCACCTGCTGTGGTGGACCTCGGCCTGCTACCTCGACGATCTGGCCGATGCGAACGGCACACGGATGTGCGGCGAACTCACCGAGAACGAGGCCCTGCTCGCCTCCGTCATCACCGGCAACGCCCTCCCCATTCAGATCATTCTGGCCCAGAAACTGCCGGAATCGGTGCGAAGGCGGCTGGTGACGGAAATCCTCAAGGGATGGATCATCAGCGTCGACGGCCAGATAGACGACATGCGGGGAGAAATCGGAAAGGCGTCGCGCGCATCGGTGGCCGAGACGTACCGCACCAAATCCGGCGGACCTTTCGGGATGATCACGGCCATGGCCGCAATTTTCTCGAGGACCACTGCCCGGAAAGTGGAGCTGTGGCGTGAGTTCGGGTACGTATTCGGCGTCCTGTGGCAGCTTTTCAACGACCAGGAGGACATCCTGTCCGGCCGAGGCGAGGATCTGCGCAACGGCACCGTGACCTACCTCCTCGCCTCCGTCATCGAGGACGCTCCCGCGCGGTCCAGGGACCACATCCTGGGACTGCGCTCCGCTGCGCCCCGCTCGGCCGTGGCCAGGGCGGAACTCGATGTCCTCATGCGGAGGCCCGTCGCCCTCGGCCGCTACCGGGCGGACATCGACGGCTTCCGCGGCGAAGCGCACCGGATCCTGGACGAACTGGGCGGCGACCAGACCTACTCGCCGGTGCTGCGCCACCTCGTGGACCACGCCTCCCAGATGCTCCTCGAACCCGCCCTCGCACCGGTCGCCGTGCGCAGCGCGGCCTGACCGGGCAGGCGGCTCTGACCGGGCACGCGGCCTGACCGGGCACGCGGCCTGACCGGGCAGGCGTGACGGGCTCCGCACGAGGCAGGCCCGAGTCCGGGCGCGGCAGGCCCGAGTCCGGGCCGTCCTGACGGCACCGGGTTGGGCGGCACCCGTGCCGAGGCTGCCGCACGGCAGGCGGCGGGGTCAGCGGCCCAGCTGCTTCCGGGACACGCCCCGGAGGCGACGGCGCTGCGAAGGGTCCAGCAGGAGGTAGGCGGCGGCCGGCACCCCGATCAGGACCAGCAGCCCCGCCCAGAACCCGACGCTCCAGAACAACACGATGGCTGCCACGACTCCGGCAACCGCGACCTTTCCGCGATGGGACATCTGCGGACACCTCCTCCAGGGGTCGACCACTACCCCCCTCAACGCGCGGCCCCGGCCCCGCGTTCCCGGATGTCCGGACCACCGTCGCAGCGGGCGGGCGCCCCGCTCCGGGAAACCGGCCGGGGCCGGGTGACCCGGGGGCCGGGTGACCCGGGTGGCCCCTCCCGGAGGCCCTCGGTCGGGTACTCTCGGCGGCCCTGTGCCCCGGTAGTCAAGTTGAGGGATGCGTGCTGCCCAAGACCCCCGACCTCGTCCACCTCATCCGCTGCTCCGCCGTCTTCCTGCCCGGCGAGCCCGGTGAACCCGGCCGCAGCGGCCGGATCGGCTTCTGGCGGCCCGACGGCGAAGCCGCCTGGGCGGGCGCCGACGCCGACCCCACCGGAGCGGGCGGTTTCGAGGAGCTCACCGTCGTCACCCCCCAGTTGCGCCGGGCCACCGTGACCGCGCTCGTGCTCCCCGTCGACGAGGCCCTCCCGCTGCTCACCCGCGCCCGGGCGGCCGCCGCCCCCGCCCCGGCCGCCGCATTCTGGGGCGCCGCCGCGCTGCTCGCCCTGCACTTCGCGGCCCGTGGCCGGCTGCTGCCCGGCCTGAGCCCCGGCGGCCACGACGCCTGGCGGATGGGGCCGCTGGAGGCCTCGGACCTGGACGCCGTCCGGGAGCTGGCCGCCGCCATGCCGCCCGCGGCCCGCTGCGTACCCCTGAACGCGGACGGACCGCCCCTGCTCCCCACCCCGGAGCCGCTGCTGCGCGCCTTCCTCGACGCCGTCGCCGACACCCTGCCCCGCTCCCCCGCTGCGCCCGCGGCCGCCGGCGGTCCCGCCTACGCCGCCCGGCCGCCGAGGCTGTACCCCGCCCTGCGCGGCTGGGCCGCCGAGGTGGCGGCGGGCCACGACGCGGGCGTGCGCATCTCGCTGCGGATCGAGCTCGGCGGGCCCCTGGAGCGGGCCCCCGACTTCCGGGCAGTCCTCCAGATGCACGGCGTGGCCGACTCCGCGCTGGTAGCCGACGCCGCCGACGTCTGGGCCGGCTCGGGGGCCGCCGCGGCCGCGTTCCCGCCCGGTGCCCGCATGGAGGCGCTCCGGGCCCTGCGCCGCGCCGCCCGGCTGTGGCCGCCCCTGGCCCCGCTGCTGGGCGCCGCCGTGCCGGACTCCGTGGAGCTCGCCGACGAGGAGGTCACGGAGCTGCTCGGCGCAGCCGCCGCCGAGCTCGCCGCCGACGGCGTGCAGGTGCACTGGCCGCGTGAGCTCGCCCGGGAACTGGGCGCCCGCGCCGTCGTCACCTCCCCCGGAGGCCCCGATGCCGCCCTCCCCTCCGGTCTGCTCTCCCCCGGCACGCTGCTCTCCTTCAGCTGGCGCCACGCCCTCGGCGGTCTCGGCGACCTCACCGCCGCCGAACTCGACCGGCTGGCCGAGTCCAAGCGCCCCCTCGTCCGGCTCCGCGACCAGTGGGTCCTGGTCGATCCCGCCGCGGCCCGCCGGGCCCGCGCCAGGCAGGGCCGCGAGCTCGCGGCGCCGGACGCGCTGGCCGCCGTACTCACCGGGTCGGCCGAACTGGACGGGACGCCGGTCGAGGTGGAGGCCACCGGCCCCCTGGAGCAGCTGCGCGCAGCGCTCGCCGCCGAACCACACGAATGCGACGGAGCCGAGGCCGCCGAGGCGCCGCCCGAGCTCCGGGCCACCCTCCGCGACTACCAGCTGCGCGGGCTGCGCTGGCTGGCCCGGATGACCTCGCTCGGCCTGGGCGCCTGCCTCGCGGACGACATGGGCCTCGGCAAGACCGTCACCCTCATCGCGCTCCACCTGCACCGGGGCCGCCAGGACCCGGTCACCGGGCCGACCCTCGTGGTCTGCCCGGCCTCGCTGCTCGGCAACTGGCAGCGGGAGATCGAGAAGTTCGCGCCCGGCACCCCGGTGCGCCGCTTCCACGGACCCGGCCGCGAGCTGTCGGGCCTCACCGGCGGTTTCGTGCTCACCACCTACGGCACGATGCGCCTGGACGCCCCCGAACTCGCCGCCGTCCGCTGGGGCATGGTCGTCGCCGACGAGGCCCAGCACGTCAAGAACCCGCACTCCTCCACCGCCAAGGCCCTGCGCACCATCCCCGCCCCGGCCCGGGTGGCCCTCACCGGCACCCCCGTCGAGAACAACCTCTCCGAGCTCTGGGCCGTCCTCGACTGGACCACCCCCGGGCTCCTCGGCCGCCTCGGCACCTTCCGCACCCGCTACGCCGAGCCCGTCGAGAGCGGCCGCGACCCCAGGGCGGCGGCCCGACTCGGCGCGCTCGTACGGCCGTTCCTGCTGCGCCGCAGGAAGACAGACCCGGGCATCGCGCCCGAGCTGCCGCCCAAGACCGAGACCGACCACACCGTGACGCTGAGCCGTGAACAGACCGCTCTCTACGAGGCCGTCGTACGCGAGACCCTCGCCGCGATCTCCGAGGCGGACGGGATGGAACGGCGCGGACTGGTGGTGAAGCTCCTGACCTCGCTCAAGCAGATCTGCAACCACCCCGCGCAGTACTTGAAGGAGCACGGCCCGAAGGGACACGGCACCGGGGGCAACGGCGCCGGGGACTCCGCCGCGGCGCGCTCCGGCAAGCTCGAGCTCCTCGACGAACTCCTCGACACGATCCTCGCCGAAGGCGGTTCCGTCCTCGTGTTCACCCAGTACGTGGCGATGGCCAGGATTCTGGAGAAGCACCTGGCCGGCCGCGGGATCACGGCGCGGCTCCTGCACGGGGGTACCCCGGTGGCGCGCCGCGAGGAACTCGTGGACGAGTTCCAGGCGGGCGGGGTCCCCGTCTTCCTGCTGTCCCTGAAGGCGGCGGGCACCGGACTGAACCTCACCCGCGCCGGGCACGTCGTCCACTTCGACCGCTGGTGGAACCCGGCCGTCGAGGAGCAGGCCACCGACCGGGCCTACCGGATCGGCCAGACCCAGCCCGTGCAGGTCCACCGGATCATCGCCGAGGGCACCGTCGAGGACCGGATCGCGCGGCTCCTGGAGCGCAAGCGGGAACTCGCCGATGCCGTCCTCGCGGGCGGGGAGGGCGCACTGACCGAACTGACCGACGCCGAACTGGCCGAACTCGTGGCGCTGCGCCCGGCCCTGGGGAGCGACCGGTGACCGAGAACGACGAGAGGACCTTCCCGGCACTGCCGCCCGCTCCCGGCCGAGGCTTCGCCCACACCTGGTGGGGCCGGTCCTGGCTGAGCGCCCTGGAGGACGGCGCGCTCGACGGGCAGCAGGTCAAGGCGGGGCGCCGGTACGCGCGTTCGGGCGCGGTGGGCGCCGTGTCGGTGCGCCCGGGCGGGCTCACCGCGGTGGTGCGCGACCGGGACGGGACGGGGCACCGGACGGACGTACTGGTGCAGGAGTTCACCGAGGCGGAATGGGACCGGCTGCTGGGGCTGGCGGCCGCGGAATCCGGGTACATCGCGGCGCTGCTGGACCGGGAGGTCCCGGCGGAGCTGGCGCAGGAGGCGACGGCGGCCGGGGTGGAGCTGCTGCCGGGCATGGGGGACCTGGACCCGCGCTGCGACTGCGGCGAGTGGGACCACTGCCCGCACACGGCGGCGCTCTGCTACCAGGTGGCGCGGCTGCTGGACCGGGACCCCTTCGTGCTGCTGCTCCTGCGCGGGCGGGGCGAACGGGAGCTGGTGGCGCAGCTGGAGGCGCGCAGCACGGCGGAGGCCGGGGAGGCCCGGGAAGCCGTGCAGGCGCCGTCCGATGCCGGGGTCCCCGCGGCGGACGCGTTCGCGGCGGCGCGGACCCTGCCGCCGCTGCCCCCTCCTCCGGGCCTGCCGGAGGCGCCGGGCCAGCCGCCGACGCTGGACACCGGGACGGAGCCGGAGTGCGAACCGGAACTCGACGTGGACGCTGTGGAGTTCCTCGCCCAGGCGGCCGCGGACGAGGCGTTCCGGCTGCTCGCCCTGGCCCTGGCTCCGGGCCACGCCGACCGTGCCCCGACGGCCCCGCTGACCGTGGCCGAAGATGCCGTACGACTCACCGCCGAGGCATCCGATTTCCGGGTCCGCTCCCGTCTGGCGGCGGCTACCGGACGGGACCGGGCCGCCATGGACCTGGCCGTCCGGGCCTGGGGCTTCGGCGGGCCGGCCGCACTCGCGGCACTGGAGGACGACTGGGCGCCGGACCGGGCGACGCTGGCGCGGGCGCGTGCCGCACTGGCGGCGGCCTGGGCCGACGGGCGGGCTCCGGTGCTCCGCCGGATCCGCGCCCGCTGGTCCGAGGCGCCCGAGGGGCCCGATGCATCCCGGGGCCCCCAGACGTCCGAGGCCTCCGAGGCGAGCGCGTCGCAGGCCTCGGGCGCCGAACGCCAGCTGCGTCTGGGCCGCGAGGGCCGCTGGTGGCCGTACCGCCGCGAGGCGGGCCGCTGGTTCCCGGCGGGCCCGTCGGCCCCGGATCCGGCCTCGGCATGGGCGGCCCTGGACACCCCGCCGGCCTGACCCGGATCGGGCGAGCCGGACCGCGAGCCCGGCCCGAACCCGAGCCCGTCTCGGCCCGAGCCCGCTCCATCCCGGCCCGGCCCGGCCCGGCCCAGCACAGCCCGGCCCGGCCGCCGCCCGGCCCCCGGCCGGGTTCCGGCCCGCCCGCCGTCGTACTGGCCGACGCACCCCTTGCCGGGTCCCGGCGCCGGGACGACGATGGGGCGCTCCGGGGACCGCGGCACCACGGGAGGATGGCATGGACGATCCGTCGGTGGCGCTGCCGGGCGGGGCCGATCCCGCCGAGCGCACGCATGAACTGCGGCGCGCGGAGCGGCTCGGCTTCGTCCCGGGCGCGCGCTGGGCGGAGACGGCGAGGGGGACCAACGCCCCCGGTACGGCGGTGGCGGTCGGCGAGCCGGTGCACGTCTTCGGGGCCGAGCACTTCAGCCGGCGCGTCCACCCCTGGACCTGCGCGGCGGCCCCGGTGCGGGATCCGCGGACGGGCGGGCTGCTGGGCGCGGTGGACATCACCGGCGGCGACGGGCTCGCCCACCCGCATTCCCTGGCCTTCGTACGGGCGGTGGCGCGGGCGGCGGAGGCCCAGCTGACGCTGGTGGAGTAGGCCAAATCTTGCTCAAGGCCGGGCCTGCGCCCGTCGGCCGGGCCTGGGAGGCGTCTACCTTGTCCCGACATGAGTGTCGATCGTGACTGTGGGTCAGAGGTGCCCGTCGCGCGTCGCCGACTGGTGCGTGCAGGGTTGCGCGGGGCCGCGGTGTTAGGGGCGGGGCTGGTGTGCGGGGCGTCGGCAGCCTCGGGAGCGCGAGCCGGGGCGGCAGCCGTTGGCAGGGCGCAGCCGTGCGGGCCGGGGCGTGCGTGGCGTGAGCTGGTGGCGGGGAACCGGCGGTGGCGAACGTTTCACGAGAGCCATCCGGACCGCGCCGGGAACGTGCGCCGGGAGCTGGTGGGTGGGCAGCACCCGTTCGCGGTGGTCCTGGGGTGCGTGGACTCGCGGGTGCCGCCGGAGTTGGTCTTCGACCAGGGGCTGGGTGATCTGCTGACCGTGCGGTCGGCGGGTGAGGTCCTGGACGAAGCGGTCCTGGGCAGCATCGCGTACGGGGTGCTGGAACTGGGCGTCCCGCTGATCGTCGTCCTGGGTCATCAGGGGTGCGGGGCGGTCGCCGCGGCCGTGCACGCCGAGGCCGGCGGCGCTCTCCCGGCGCACATCCGCTACCTGGCGGAGCGGATCCGGCCGGCGATCGACCACCGGCTTCAGGGCGAGGCCCGGATCGACGCGGCGGTCACCGAGAACGTGCGCCGGGTCCGGGCGCGCCTTACCGCTGAGCCGGACCTCGCCGCCCTGGTCGCTGACGGTTGCCTGGACATTGTCGGTGCACGCTACGAGCTGACCAGCCAGCTGGTGCGCAAGGTGCCCTGATCGGCCATGGTCGGTGAACTTCCCGGCGGACCCGCACCAGCTAGACTTGCAGAGTTATGCAATTTACTAGTTCTGGATATGGTGGACGGGGGTTGCGGTGTGGCCGGGTTCGAGGAAGCGGCGCTGGAACGGGTCCGTGTGGCGCGGGCTCGTCTCCAGGCTGCGCAGGAGGCTGACGATGCCTTCGAGGAGGCACAGGCCGCGGAGGAGCTGGAGGACGCGCTGCGCGTGGCCCACGACCACGGCGTGGCCACCGGTGCCGGGGACAGGCGATGAACCTCGCGGTGCCTTCGGCTGGTCCGGGGTGTCGGTGATGGCCGGGCACCCCCGCGGGCAGACGGCTGTCGAGACACGCAAGCACGTGTGGACGGTGCCGCTGGTGCCGGGTTCCGTGCGGGCCGCGCGCGAGCGCAGCGAACGCTCTCTGGTCCTCTTCGGGCTGGAGAGCTCCTCGGCGCTCTTCGGAGCCGTGCTCTTGGTGGTCAGCGAGCTCGTGACCAACGCCGTCCGGCACGCTCAGCACTCACCGGACGCCGAAGTCACCCTTCACATGACCGAGCACCTGCTCGTGGCCTCCGTCGGGGACCTGGACTCGCGCCCGCTCACGCTGGCCGATGCCGGCCGGGCCGCCGGGCAAGGGCTGCGCACGGTGGCTGACCTGGCGCGGACGTTCGGTGGTGACGTCCGTATCGAGCCTTCTTCCGGTGGGTGCGGCAAGACGGTTGTCGTGCGCTTCATCCTTCCGGAAGGCACGCCGTGACCAGCAGCAGTAGAGAGGCCGTCCAGTCGTACGAGATCACTTACCTCGGCACCGGCCCCGAGCCGGAGGTCCGCACGGTCGAGGCCGGCAAGGTCGCGGCCGTCATCGAGCACGCAGGCGAGCACGGCATGCAGGTTCTCGTCCGTCCGCGCCGCGGCCCGGTCGGGGAGCCGGGCACCGGGAAGGAAGACGCATCATGACGGACAGCCCGCCAGAGAAGGACGCGGCTGCCGAGCACGAGAAGTGGAAGGAGAAGGGCGTCGCGATGCGGGCCTTCTTCTACATCTTCGGCACGCACGTGTTCGCCGGGTTCATCTGGTTGCTCTTCTACCTGGGCCGGCACGCCCAGAAGTGATATCGGGACCGAATGGGATCCAGGCGCGCCTGGGGTGCGGGTTCGGCATGGGAGAGAGCGGCCGCCTTCCGGTGTCAGAAGCGCGTTGAACCCGCACTAACGGAAGACGGCCGCCGCATGTGGGGTGCGGGCCCTGCAGGACCCGCACCGTGGGGCACCATTCAGGTGTGGCGGCCGGCCTTGAGGTCGGCCAGGAGTTCGGCCTGGCCTTCCAGGACGCCGGAGAGGATGCCGCGGGCGACCCGCAGGAGCTCGGCGATCTGGGGATGGGTCAGGCTGTAGTGGACGTTCGAGCCTTCGCGGCGGGTGACCACCAGGTTGGCCTTGCGCAGGACGGCGAGCTGCTGGGAGAGGCTCGCGGCCTCGACCCCTACCTCGGGCAGCATCTCGGCGACCGCGTGCTCGCGTTCGGACAGGAGCTCCAGGACGCGGATGCGCACCGGGTGCCCCAGCGTTTTGAAGAACTCCGCCTTCAGCTGGTACAGCGGCGTGCTCACCTGGGTACCTCTGTCCTGACTGCCCATCTCAACACCCGGAACCGTTCCTTCGTAGGGGCATCGGTTCACCCCTCTTCATACTCGCGACCTCCACAATTGCAGATCCCTGCAATTCATGGACCCGGCGGGGTGCCTCCGCGACATTCGACATGCCGCTCATGATGCAGGTGCCCTTCGCCGTTCTCGGGGAGGGTGGTGCTGTTCTCAGGTAAGGGCGGGTTCCTCGGGCGACTGCGAGGCGGGCCAGTCGTCGGTGGTCCACTGCTTGACCGTCCCGCAAGCTCCGTGGGCTGCCAGAGCTGCGGCGAGGTCGCAGTGGACGGGCACGGGCGGGCAGGTCGCATCGGGAACGAGCGAGCCGTCGGCGGGGATCGCGGCGAGCTCGAGTCGGCGTCCGCTCTCGCCGAGGCGGCGGGCGGCCTGGGCGACGGCGATCTGCCCGCCGGCCGACCAGCCCAGCAGACCGGTCAGGTCCAGGATGACCGGGCCGGTGCCCCGGGCGAGCGCCCAGCCGATCGCGCCGGCGAACCGGTCGGTGGCGTCCGCGCCGAGATACCCGGCCAGGGACAACACGCCCAGGTCCTGACGGGTGGTGTAGCGCCATTCAATCGTCATCGTCAGCTCCTCGACATCACAAGGGAAGGGTGATCCAGATGGCCTTGCCACGCCCGTCCGCATCCGCCCGCACGACAGCGGTGCCGCCGAGCTCCATCGTCAGCTCCACCACCAGGGCCAGGCCGCTGCCCGGCGCGGTGCCGAGCACACCGAACAGAGCGGGCTGGTAGGGGTGACGGTCGTGGACGGCGAACGCAAAGGCCCCGGGTCCGTGGGCGTAGGTCACAGTGATCATCGGTGAGGACACAGCGGCGTGACGGACGGCGTTGGTGACCAACTCGGCCACGATCAGCAGCGCCGGTCCCACGCTCGGATGGCGAAGACCCACCCCGCACTCCACGAGGACCAGCTCGGTGGTCTCCCGGGCGATACGCACGGCCGAGCCCATGGCCGGCACGTCCAGCACGTGCCGGTAAGGCATCGCCTCGACCTGAACACTCACCGGCCCGCCCCCGAGACCGTACGGGCCAGACGGAACCCGGACACGGACTGCGGGTGCAGGCGCAGCAGGGTGTCGTGCGGACCGTGCGCCCAGCCGGGCAGGGTACGCCGGTAGTGGGCGGCCTCGTCCGGGTCGGCGATGACGTCAGCCGGCCCGTGAGCGCTGACCGTCCAGCCGGTCCCGGCCGGGCTGCGGATCTCGTCCACCTGGTAGGTCAGCAGCGCCCGGCCGGGAATCGTGGTGGCCTGTACGGGGGCTCGGACGACGAGGCGTCCGTACTCCATCACGTGCGCGGCGGGCCGTACGACGGCCACCTCCCGCTGGACGTAGACGAGGCGGCCCTGGGCGGAGCCTTCAAGGAGCCACAGGGCCTCGGTGCCGGAGACCTCGATCATGCGCAGGTCGGCGGGGACGGTCATCGTGCGGCCTTCCGGATGCGGTGCGGTCGGTGATGCGTACGGGGCAGCAGGCCCGCCTGCTCCAGGTACTTACGGGCGCCGGCGATCGCCTCGGGAGTGGTGGCGTACTCGCGGCCCTCCAGGCGCAGCAGCTCCAGGGCGCCCACGGCGTCCAGGGCCTGGCGCTGGCCGGGCCGGATACCGGAGGTCATCACGGCGATGCCACGCCGGTTCAGCTTCTCCACCGCGTCCTTCAGGACGAGGGCGCCGGTGGCGTCCAGGGTGGTCACCCGCGACATGCGCAGGATCACCACCTTCACGTCGGCGACCTCGGAGAGTTCGAGGAGGAAGCGGTGGGCGCCGGCGAAGAAGAGCGGTCCGTCGATGCGGTAGGCCACGATGTGCTCGGCGAGCAGGGCGTGCTCTTCGTCGCTGTGCTCGCCGGGCAGGTCGGGGCGGAAGTCGACCTGCTCCATCCGGGCCTGGCTCGCCACCGCCTTCAAGGCGAGGGCTCCGGCGACGACGAGGCCGATGATCACGGCGTACACGAGGTCGAGGATCAGGGTGGCGGCGGCGGTCAGGACGAGGACGACGGCGTCGGAGCGCGTCGCCCTCGCCATCGCGCGCAGCGAGCCGACCTCCACCATGCGGATCGCCGTCGCCAACAGCACGCCCGCCAGCGCCGCGAGGGGGATCTTCGAGACGAGGGGGGCGGCGGCGAACACGATCACGGCGAGTACCGCGGCGTGGGTGAGCGCGGCCAGCCGGGAGGAGGCGCCGGTACGGACGTTGACCGCGGTCCGGGCGATGGCGGCGGTGGCGGGCACGCCGCCGAACAGCGGGGCCGCGAGGTTGGCGACGCCCTGCCCGAACAGTTCCTTGTCCGGGTCGTGCCGCTGCCCCACCGTCATCCCGTCCGCCACCGTCGCGGACAGCAGGGACTCCAGCGCGGCGAGGGCCGCGACCGCGACCGCCGGCGCCAGCAGCGACCCGAACGCGGAAGCATCGAGGAAGGCCAGAGACGGGGCGGGCAGCCCGGAGGGAAGGTCACCGATCGGGGCCGCCGCGTCCAGGTGGAAAAGCTGCGCAACCGCCGTGGCGGCAATGACCGCAACGATCGAAAACGGGACCGTCGGCTTCCACCGGGCGCCGGCCAGCATCACCGCCGCGACACCCACGGAGAGGCCGATCGCCGTCCAGTTCGGGAAGGCCACGAACTCCACGAACGCCCGCCAGGCCACGATCAGGACCTTCTCGCCCTCCGGCTTCTCGACGCCGAGCGCGTTGGGTATCTGCTGGAGGCCGATCACGCACGCGATCCCCAGGGTGAAGCCCTCCACCACCGGTGCCGGCACGTACCGCATGTACTGCCCGGCCCGCAGCAGCGCGAGACCGATCAGCAGGACACCGGCCATGAGACCTACGGTGAGGACGCCGCCGGGTCCGTACGCGGCGACGATCGGCACCAGGACCACGGTCATCGCGCCGGTCGGCCCGGACACCTGGAGGTTCGACCCGCCGAACAAGGCGGCGAGCGCACCCGCGACCACGGCGGTGGCCAGCCCCGCCTCGGCGCCCAGCCCTGAGGAGACCCCGAACCCGAGCGCGAGGGGAAGGGCGACGATCGCCACGGTCAGGCCGGCCAGCAGGTCCCGGCGGGGGCTGCGCGCCATCACCGCGTAGTCCGCCCGGGCGGGCAGGACGGAGCGGACACGGCCCAGCACGGCCGTCACCGCAGTGTTCACGCTCACGAGGCCGCACCCTCGGACTCGCGCAGTTCCTCGAGCAGCACGCTCTGGCCCGTCAGGACCTCGGTCAGGATCCGCCGCGCGGCCAGCATCAGCTGCGCCACGTCTCCGCCCGCCAGCTCGTAGACGACCGTCGCGCCGTTACGGGTCGAGGTGACGATCCCCGACCGGCGCAGGACCGCGAGCTGCTGGGACAGGGCGGAGGGCTCGACCTCGATCGCGGCCAGCAGGTCCCGTACCGGCATCGGCCCGTCCTGCAGCAGCTCCAGGACCCTTATCCGCACCGGGTGCCCGAGCATCCGGAAGAACTCGGCCTTGGCCTGATACAGCGGAACCGGCACGGTCTCGCACCCTTCTCACCACCCCCGAACGGGGCAAACGCCTGGTGCTGTGCCCGCGGCTACCTACGGACACAGCACATGCAGCATCTATGAAATTGCAGACTTTTGCAATTCAACGATTTTGCGGCCCGCTGCCGGGGTGCGGGGCGACATGGGGATCACCGGGCGGCTACGCGTGCCACCCCCACTTGGGAACCTGATCAAGAAGGCCTGACCCGCGCATCGCGCATGCAAGATTGCCGTCTCGGCTGCCTGGAGCACAGAGCGCACCTCCCCGCCGCACACGCCCGTTTCGGGGAGGGTGAGTTCGACCCGCAGGCCGACTGCACGCCTTCCGCCGCGGCCTCCACGTTCAGCGAAGGCCTGACATCAGGCGCCATCGCCAGGCGCCGACAGCCCACCTCGCGTGTTGAAGGACCGAAGGGCAGTCCGGACGTTGAGGAAACCGTCACGCAGGGCATGCATGACGTCGGGTGCGCCGTCAGGGAGACCCCGCCGGTTGGTCTCGGGGTCGAAAATCTCGTGGGCGAGCATCATGAGAGCCTGTTGACGGATCTCGGCGACGTTGGCGTTGCCCGTGCGGGACTTGCCCATCGCGTCCAGCTTTCCGCGTTTCACCTGGATGCCGAAGTACAGGAAGTGCCGGGTCGGCAGGGTGTAGCGCATCCAGATGTCCTTGCCGTACTCCAGCGCCTTGTCCCGGTGGCGAGCGCCGCTGCATCTCCGCGGCCGCATCCGTCATCATGCCTGGTCAGCCACCTTTCGCATCGACGGACTTTCATCAAAATCCGCACACGCCGCCTTCGGGGTTACAAGCAGTCGGGCATCGGCCGGGAGACCCACAAGATGATGCTCGAGCACTACCGGCAGACGAAGAATCTCCTTGTCTCGTACTCGCCGAAGAAGCTCGGATTCTTCTAGGAGCACGAGAAACGGCGCCTGACCTGGGCTTTTGCCCGTCAGGCGCCGTTGGCGTGACCCGCTCGACGCGGATATCCGTTTTTCCTGTTCCTCCCAGTTTCTCCCGCGCCTCTCCCACCCCAGACCGGCTGTTCCGGACCAGTCACGGACCAAACTTGGCTCACGGGGTGGGCGGCACGCCCTTGCTGACGCGGTCCCACTCCTCCATGGACTGCTCGATGAGACGGTTGGCTTGCTCCTGAACGCCATCGAGGAACTTGGCGTAGTACTTGAACAGGACATGGATGCTGTGACCAGCCCGCCGCGCACACTCAGCAGGGTCGACACCCGAGTGGAGCCAGAACGAGATCCCGGCATGCCGGAGGTCGTAGGGCCGCTTCGCCAGGCCGGCCGCGAGCTCCGTGCGGGTCAGGACGTACTCCCGCGCCCTCAACCACGTGATCCCGTACGCCGCCGCCTCCACATAGTTGCCCGCCTGATTTCGGAACAGCCGCCCATCCGGGGCGACACCGAAGCGCTCCACGTGGGCACGCAGGACGCGGACGAACTGCGGCGGAATGGGTACAGGTCGGGTCGCCGTCGCGGCACGGCGCTTGAGCGAGTGGACTTCGTAGACCTCGCCGTCGTCGGTCCAGTCCTTGCCCGCCGTGACGACGCCACCAGTCAGGTTGAGCAAACCCCATCCTGTCTCAGGCAAGTGGCACTGCTCGAGACGGAGGTGAATCACCTCGGCCGGCCGCATGGCCGCAAAGTACATGCAGCCGAAGAACGCCTCGAGATGAGGGCCACGGCCCCGCTGTTGCCCCACGGCCGACAGCAAGCGAGCGACCTGAAGAGGATTGGGTACAGAAGCCGGGTCGACCTCATCCTCGACCGACGGAGCGTTCCACCTGATCCCCGCAAGGGGGTTGTCGACGAAGTAGCCGTTCTCCACAGCCATGTTGAGCACTTCGCTGAACGCCGATCTCTTACGACGCGTGGTCTTGGCTGCAGCAGGCTTTCCGTCCAGCTTGAGGCACAGCGCGTCCAGCGCTCGACGCATGACGGCAGCCTCATTCAGGGAACCAAGGGGGAGGGAATTCCTCTTGACCCAATCGAGCGCCCTCCTCCACTCCTCGGGCGGTTCCTGCTCCCACGCCTTCTTGTTGAACGCGTAGGAGTACAGCGCCCTCCGCAGCACCCGCGGCTCCGGATAGACGGATCCCGGACGAACCAAGGCGGGGGTGACGGTGGCAAACGCGTCTGCAAGGGTTCGACGCGTGTTCCCAGGCGTCCGAGCCCACCGCTGCTCGAGGTACTCATGCGCGAGGTCGTACCATGTCGTCTTCTGCCGTAGCGCTCGCAGCTCCGACGACGGCAGCCCCGACTCTTCGTCAAATGCCTCGCCTTCGCGGGCTGCCGTCATCAGCTTCGAACGCCGACTCTCGGCAAGGCCGAAGGTCATGAACGACTCTGACTTTTCGAGCCCGCTGACCGTCCACCGCACCATGAATGGCTTACGCCGATCCGGGCGCTCGCGTATGTCCCAGAAGCGAACGTTGTAACTCAGCGCCAAGTGTCAGAATCCTTCTCGCAAGCCTCCCACCAGGCATCCAGATCGGAACGACGACACCTGAGTTCACCATTTGGCAGTTTGATCATGCTGGGCGCGTTCCCCCGAGCACGCATCCGATAGAACGCCGACGGACTCATGCGGATTTCCGCCAGAACCTCCGCAAGTTTCAAGGCAGGCGGGCGAGCCATACTTCCCCTCATCTCTGCATATCAGGTGGCCGCGATCGCAAGGCAGGAAAGCGCATTGCATTCCGACCCCCACGGCGGGTGGACAGCTGCGTTCGCTTCGCCCCACCGCCAAGTGCAGCAACTGCGAACAGAGGCAATGGTCCGCACAATCCCCGGTTTCGGAAACCGGGGATCATCCGCTATATTTCGCACCGCCGCCGACGGCGCCACCCGGACGGGCCGCATAAGCGAGCCATCGGGTACCCCCGCTGCTCACTACAAGGCCGGCAACCTGGACCTCTGAGCGCACGAACAGGATTCTCAAGCAGCTGCCCTCCTTGGACTACGACGCGGTGGCGTAATGCAGAGCGCCCTGGAACGACGGATGATCGGCGAGGTTGTAGATTGACATGCACCTGCGAGATGTTCCAGTCCTGTTGGGCCCGTCGCCGTCTGCCGTGAGCGATCTGGTCTCGGAGGCACGACTGCCTGCTACGCGGGCCCGTCGACGACCAAATCCATGACTCTTGGAAATCAAATTGGCAGCGGCCCTAATTCGACGTTGGACTCCATGTCAGGACGAACCAGCGAATGGTCTCGGCCTGGGCGTCGACCGCGGCCAGGAGGCGTCGTGCGG
This sequence comes from Streptomyces sp. NPDC085524, assembly GCF_044541755.1. Classification (NCBI taxonomy): domain Bacteria; kingdom Bacillati; phylum Actinomycetota; class Actinomycetes; order Kitasatosporales; family Streptomycetaceae; genus Streptomyces; species Streptomyces sp. NPDC085524. The sequence continues at coordinate 191,626 of NZ_JBITTH010000008.1, read as the reverse complement.
GCGGGCGACACTGGCGAGGAGTTCGATGACGGAGAGGGCCACGGCGACCAGGACGCCGAGCATGAGGGCGCCGGGACTCAGCCGAGGGCCAGGAGGAGTCCGCAGAGCGGGAGGCCGCAGGCCGGAACTGGCCCAGCTCGATCAGGCGGACGACGGTGTAGGCGACGCTCGCGGCGAGGAGGCCAGCAGGGGTACGGGTCAGCAACGGTCCGAGGATGAGCAGAACGACCGCTGCGCAGGCGGCACTGACGATGGAGTCACGCTGGCGGAGTCGGCGAGAGACCAAAGTCGAGCCGCACCTTCTACACGGCAAGACCCTGGAAGGGCGCTGGACGGTGCTCTGCGGCGCGAGACCTCCGGCTGTCAGGGCGCCAGCATCAACTCCCCCAGGCGAGCCGGACATCAGCGCACCGGGTCAGCGTTCGGCGGCGTCCTTCCAGTAGTCCTCCAGCATCTCCCCGGGCCACGCGGGCTGCGTGACGGCGCCCCTCGGCAGGAATTCCTCGAAGACGGCCACCAGGTCCACTACCAGGGTGCCCTCGTCGGCGTCGAGGTCGGTGACGTGCAGGTCTCGCCCGTCGATGCGGAGCAGCCGCGGGAACGACGTCGCGAGCCGGGCCGGGCGCCGGTGGTTGTGGTGCACGAAGGTGCCCGTCGCCGGCCACGCCGGATTGTCGCGCGGACTGCGGGCGTGGAGAGCAACGTCGTCGGGAGAGCCGAAGTTGAAGAACCAGGTGACCTGGAGGTGGGAGAACTCCTCGATCCCCTGCAGCGTCTCCACCGGGTACTCCGGGCGCAGGCGAATGATCGACTCCACACCGCCCTTGAAGTCGTCAAGTCGCCCCTTGTGGCCTCCGACCACGTCGGCGATCACCGGCACCTCGATGGACTTTGCGGACACGCCTTCCCCCTTCTCCGCTCGCGACACAGCAAGGCGGTCGACCACTGGACGTCCGCCTTCACCACCATGGCGCCGTCAGGCTACTCGTTCGAGTACGGCCTTGGCGCGCTCGTCGATCTCCGCCGCCGCGCTGATCCCCCGGTTACGGAAGGGGGACAGCACCCTTCGCATGTTCACGGCGGCCTCACGCACTCGGCCCGACTGCACGCCTTCCATCGCGTCCAGCGCCTGTGCCCACGTCATGCACGCGGCCTCGACGTTGCCCTTGCGGGCCTGCAGCGTGCCCATGTAGCCCAACGTCACCGCATGGGTACGGCTGAAGGTGTCGGCCTTCCGCGTAAGCACGCTGTTGTTGAACTCTCGGAGCGCTCCGTCGAGATCGCCGAGCGTCCACAGGGTGCGCGCGGTCTCGTGAGCTAGGGATGCCCGCTGGAAGAACCACACCCGACTCGGATCCTCGTCACCGGCGCCCGCCGCAGCAAGGTCATCCTCGGCCCGCAGGAGTGCTGCGATCGCGGCCCGTTTCTGCCCATCGGCGGCAAGGCTGCGTGCTTGCACCACACCGAGCAGTGCCCTCTCGCGGGGTGTCGCCAACGTATACCGCTTGCGTTCGACGGAGGCCGTGGCGAGGTCGACAGCAGTCTGCGGGTGGCCGAGGTCCGTTGCCTGGTGAGCCATCGCCCGCAGGATATGGCCGGCGAGCGGAGCGTCGTCGGCTTCGGCCGCGAGCTTGAGAGCCAGGGTGAAGTAGCGCCGCCCGGCTTCGTGGTGGGAGGCATCGAAGCTCATCCAGCCAGCGACGTACACCGCCTCTGAGGCAGCGGCGAGGAGTGCGCGGCGAGTGTCGTCGCTGGTGAACACCCCGCCGATGTATCTGGCGACATCATCGACAAGGTACTGGTAGAGAGCCGTGCGGCCGTCCATGCCGCCGTGTCGCTGGTCTCGCCGAGAGAAGAACTCCGTCATCTCACGTACGGCGCTGACCTCTGCGGCCCCAACCCGGCGGCTCGTCGCGGCCTGCCGGGACTCCGCCCGCTGAGGGGCCTCGTCCCACCACTGCTGTCCAGGCAGGGTCAGGCCGCCCACCGAGTAGGCGGCACCGACCAGCAGCCGGCGGCGTTCGAGGTCCACGTCGCTTCTCCCAAGGTCTACCAGCGCAGTCAGCGTATCGACGTGCCACTCGGATGCCGCGGCCGCACCCATGTCCGTTAAGGAGAGCCCGATTTCGACTGCGGTGACGGGGCGTTGAAGCCGACGAGACAACGTCTCGCACAAGATAGAGGGCGCTCTACCGGAGGGCTGGGTGCCTGCCACCCACATGGCGACGTGCGAGCGGCTCGTTCCCAGCAATTCCTGCGCACCGACCTCAGCCGCGACCCTCACGAAGGCGGCCGCCACCTTCGGCTGCGACCAGCCGGTTTCCGCGATCGCGTCGGCCAGCTTCACGTTTCGCTCGCGCGCCATCGTCTACCTCGGTTCACGAAAACGATCTTTGACGGGTTTGACGGCCTCGGTTGCCGTCCGGAGATACCGCCGCGGTGTGATTCACGGTTCGCTCTTGGTCAACGAAACCACCAACTGCCCTCGCTCGGGAGGAGACCGGTGAAGACCAGCCAGACGCCTGACGACTGCCTCCGACCCGTTCCGGGTAGCGGCGGCGCACAGCGCGAGAACCACCCGTCGGCGGCGGCACTTCAGCTGCAGAACCTCCACCGCTTCAAGTGCTCCGACTAGACGGCCGATCGAGCCCACCACGGGCGCAGGCACGAGCTGCGAGAGGGCGAGCATGGACGGAATCACGAGCCTGGGCAGCGTAATTGACGCCCCCGAGCAACAGACGAGCCTGCGGCTGGCCGCCAACGACAGGGCGCCGGGCAGGGCCCGGTCCTTCACCCGCAACGCTCTGACGGCGTGGGGTGCCGGAGACCTCCTCGACCAGGCCGTACTGATCGTCAGCGAGCTCACCACCAACGCCGAGCGGCACGGCCGGACTCCCGACGCCGGCTGCGTCCTCACCCCTGTTGCGGACTGCGAGCCCGTCGATGAGATCACGCTGACGCTCGCCCTGCAGGCGGGCGTCGTGGGGATCGAGGTGGAGGACAAGTCCCCGCAGCCGCCGGTGCCGCGTATTCCCTCGCTCTACGCCAGCAGCGGGCGCGGCCTGTGCCTCGTGTCGGCGATGGCCGACGTGTGGACGGCCTGCCCCCTGAAGGACGGCAGCGGAAAGCGGGTGATCGCCTTCATCAAGCGCGCGGAGTCCCCCGTAACCCCCTGAGCCCCTGCCCTTGGAGATCACTCATGCCTTCTCGGCTCACGCCCCTGCGCGTGCTCCTGCTCGATCTGGACGGCGTGCTCGTCGACACCCGCCCCGTCATGGAGAACGCCTGGCAGCAGGTCCAGAAGGGCCACGGCCTCAACGTGCCCTTCGAGATGTACGAGCGTCACCTGGGTCGGCCCTTCGCCGACATCATGGACCAGCTCGGGCTCGCAGACGCCGAGGCGATTCACCAGACGTACTCCCAGGCGTCGACAGCCGCGTCCCATCTCGCCCGACAGTTCGACGGCGTCGCGGAAGTCCTGCACGCCTTCGCCTCTGCCGAGTGGCGGCTGGGGATCGTCACCTCGAAGCCTTTGAACCGCGCTGCCCCGCTCCTGGCCCAGCTCGGCGTTCCGTTCGCCACGGTGCGCACTCCGAACGGGGTCGGCCGGGGCAAACCCGCGCCGGACCCGATCCTGCTCGCCCTCATCGACCTCGGCGCCGACCCGGCCGATGCGCTGTACATCGGCGACATGGCGGTCGACCAGGAGGCCGCGCGCCGCGCGGGCGTCCCGTACGTACACGCGGCCTGGGGCTACGGCGCCCCGGGCCGCCCGGCCCCCGTCGTCGCCGAATCCCCGAAGGACCTGCTGCGTCTCATGGACGCCGGGCCGCTCCTCGAAGGGAGCACGGTATGACACCGCCGAAGCGCACGACCCTCGGCATCGCCCGGGCAGAGTCAGCTGGCAAGCCCCTGTGGGCACTGGTCGGCGAGGGCGCTCTCGCGACCATGAAGTCCGACCGGATCACCACGTCCGAGCTGGAGGCCTTGCCCGTCGAACCGGCATCAGCCGGAGCGCGGGTGGACCAGGTGATGGAGTCCCTCGAAGCGTACGGCGCTGATTTGACCAGGACGCCAGGTGGCGCGGGGTGGTCGTACGTCCAGCACGTGCCAACGCGGCGCCTGGTCACGCAGGTCGTCCGCAAGCTGGCTGCGCTCAGCGCCTGGGAGCCGTTCGTGAAGGCCCCCGGTCCGCTGAGGTCCGCGCCGCACGAAGGACTCGTCGGGCTGCGGTCGAGCAGCTCCCGCGAGTACCGCGCGTACACCGTCACCTGGTCGGGCATCGCCTACCTGCTCGGAGCCGCGGCCCCCCGCAACCCCCGCCGTTCCCCTCAGTTACGTAACCTCCCTCCCCGCCCAGTAGCCGTAGCGGCACCGAGCCCGGCCCCCTCGGAGCTGCCGCGGAGCGAGGTGGTGGCATTGTCGTGGTCTTCCCGTCACGCCGACACTCTCCTGCCGGTGCTGGGGGAACTGGCCCGAGAGGGGTCCCCGAGCCTCGTGGTGGACCTGGCGACCGACCCGGCGGAGAAGTGCCCGGCTTCGGGAGTCGCGGGGGTGAACCTGTGCTCGCCCCCGGCCGGTCTCTTCGACCTCTCCGGCGCTGTGGCCGGTCTGCGAGCGCGGGACGACGGGCGCATCGTCCGGGTCGACGAGCACGAGGTGCAGCTGGCCCGTCTGGTCCGTCTCGTGTCCGTACTACTGGAGACGAGCGGCGGGTGCACCCAGCCCTCGTGGCGCTCCGTGATCCAGGCGGAGACTTGGCTGGACGGCGTTCTCGCCGCAACCCGGCCGCACACCGTCCTCGTCAGCAACGACACCAGCCCACTTGGTGCGTTGGCTGTCCATGCGGCAGAGCGCCATGGCGCGAACACCGTGCATATCCAGCACGGGGCCTGGACGGCCGAGTCGGTCGCATGGCCCGCGCTGCACAGCCGGGACATCGTCGTCATGGGTGAACGGGATCTCCCTCTCGCCAGGGCGTGGGCCCGCCACCCTGATGCCGAAGTCCATGCCCTGGGCCAGCCCCGCTTCGACGCGCTCGCCGAGCTCGACATCCAGGCCCAGCGGCGCTATCTGGAGACACTCCTGGCACCCACCCTTGGCCCAGGACCTAGCCGTATCGCCGTGTGGGCCTGCCAGCCCTTCGGACCTGACCGGCTCAAAGCGCAGGCGGATCTCCTCCTGGACGGCCTGTGGAAGGCCGGCGACAGCTGGGGCCTCGTCATCGCGCCGCACCCTGCGCAGAGCCTGGACGTCTTCGCCCCTCTACTCGAACGGGATGGCCGGCCGCTCGTCGCCGTCGCCGATCCCCGGGTCGGAGCTCGCGGCTGCCTCGCCGGTGCCGATGCCCTGGCGAGCGCCTATTCGACGTGTGGCATCGAAGCCGCCCTGGTGGGGGTTCCGGTGCTCGAAATCGGGTCGCCTGGCGAGCGCACGCTCGGACTCTCCGAGCACGGCCTCGCACGGCGGTGCAGCACCTCCGATGACGTCACCAAAGCCCTCACCGCCTTGCGCGGAAGGCGCCCGCCTGAAGACCCGGCCGCGACGGACACGGTGTGCCGGTGGCGCGGCGACAGCGCCACCCAGGTCGCGCGCCTCATCACCCGCCGCAACGACGGCCGTTCCACGCACTCCCACCACGCCCATCACGATGCCCGCGGCACCGAGTCCGAACTGCCGCAAGGCGAAGGAGCAACCGCCCGATGACACACCTGACCGCCGACAGCGTCGCCGAACTCTTCGTCGGCGCTGTCGCCCTGGCCAAGAGCGGCGAGAGGGTCAGCCCGCGCGGCATGGCGACCCGTGAGGTCCTCGACGTCCATATGCGACTGACCCAGCCGCGGGCCCGCCTACTGTCCGCGCCGCCGGTGCGCGTCATCAACCCCGCGTTCGCCGTGGCGGAGACGGTGTGGCACCTCTCCGGCTCGGACGCCCCGTGGATCTTCGACTACAACGCGCGTCTGCGGCAGTACGCCGACGACGGTGTCCTGCGGGGTGCGTACGGACCGCGGATGCGGAACTGGTCGGGCAGCGTGGATCAGCTGAGCCGCGTCGTCGAGATCCTGAAGGAGGACCCCGACTCCCGCCGGGCGCTGATCCAGCTCTACGACCCGGCCCAGGACGCCGCCGGGCACAAGGACGTGCCCTGCACGCTGGGCTTTCGCTTCTACCTGCGTGCCGGCCGCCTGCACATGTCGACCACGATGCGTGGTCAGGACGTGTGGATCGGCATGCCGTACGACCTGTTCTTCTACACCGTGCTGCACGAGCTGGTCGCGGGCTGGCTCGACGCTGAGCTGGGCGAGTTCCACCACCACGTGGGATCGCTGCACATCTACGACGACCACCTGGACCAAGCCGAGCAGCTGAGCTCGGTCACCGCGAGCTCGATCATGCCGGACCTCACCACCCCATGGCGGGGCTTCGACGGCCTCCTCGACCAGGTCGTGGCGCGGGACGTGACCGGCCACCCGGGCTGGGACACGATGGCAGCCACACTCCACAGCTACCGCCTGTGGAAGGACGGCTCCCGTGACCAGGCGTGGCGGGTCGCCGACAAGACCGACGGCCCGCTGGGCGAGGCGCTGACCGCCTGGTACGGCGAGCTGAACCACCGTGCCCACACCTCCACCACGCTCGAGTCGGCGGGGACGCGGTGATGGCGGCCACGAACCGGGCGCCCTCGGTCATCCTCGGCCTGTGCTCCTTCACGCACGACTCCTCCACCGCCCTACTCGTGGACGGGGAGCTGATCGGCTTCGTCGAGGAGGAGCGGCTCTCTCAGCAGAAGCACACCAAGGACTATCCCCACCACGCTGTCGATTGGCTGCTGGGAGAGGCCGGGCTCACCGCCGCGGACATCGACGCGGTGGCCTACAACTTCCAGCCCGCCCACTACCTCGCCGAGTCGTCGGCGGCCCTTCGCCTGGCGTTGTCTCCGGCGACGCGCGACCGGGCGCTGCCGAGGGCTCGCGGCTTCGCCAAGGTGGCACTGCGAACCCAACTGCGCACGCGCGCGCTCGGCCGGCGGTTCCCCTCCGCCCGCGTCCTCCCTGTCCTGCACCACCGGGCCCACCAGCTTGCGGCGTTCGCCGCTTCCGGGTGGAACGAGTCGGCCGTGCTCGTCGTCGACAGCCTTGGCGAGCGGCAGACCACGACAATCGCCCGCGGGCACGACGCGCTCCGCCCCTCCGTCCGCACCCTGCAGGCGATCAACGACCCCGCCTCGCTGGGTTACGTGTACGGCGCGGTCACGGAGCACCTCGGATGGCGTCGCGGTGATGAGGAGGGCACAGTGATGGCACTCGCCGCCCTCGGCGACCCGGAGCGGTTCCGGCACCTGTTCGCCCGGGCTGTGTGCACCACGCCGACGGGGTTCGTGGTGGACCCCGGATACTTCCCGCCACGCGTACTGACCTCGGGCTACCCGCGGACCTCCCGGCGTTTCATCACCGAGACGTGCCCCGAGCGTCACCCGAGCGAGCCGCTTCAAAACGTCCACCGGGATCTGGCCGCAGCCCTCCAGGAGCGCACCGAGCAGGTAATGGTGCACCTGGCCCGCCGGGCGGGAATGATCAGCGGATCGCGCCGTCTGTGTGTCGGCGGTGGAGTCGCCACGAACTGCGTGGGCATCGGCCGGATCATCGAGGAGGGCATCTTCGACGAGGTGTTCGTCCCGCCCGCCCCGGGCGACGCCGGCACCGCGATCGGAGCCGCCATCGCCGTGCACACCGGCAGCCGCAGCCGGCGGCCCGTGTCCGGCGTCGCCCGGGCCTGCTACCTCGGACCGTCGTTCCAGAACCAGGCCCTCGACCTCACGCCGTGGCCCGATCTCCAGCAGAAGACGCTGGGCGTCGAGACTGCAGAGTTCCTCGCCGACCAGCTCGCCCACGGAATGATCGTCGGCCTCTTCCAGGGCCAGGTCGAGGCGGGCCCCCGCGCCCTGGGGAACCGTTCGATCCTCGCCTCCCCCCTGGAGCCCGGGGTCGTCGAGCGGTTGAACGCCACCGTGAAGTTCCGGGAGCCGTTCCGCCCCTTCGCCCCCATGGTCCTGGCCGAACGTGCCGGGGAGTTCTTCACCCTCGGTCAGGAAGCCCCGTACATGTCGATGGCGTCCGGCGTGACCGACAAGGCGCGCGAACGCGTGCCGGCCATCGTGCACGCCAACGGAACATCCCGGCTCCAGACCGTCGCCCGGTCGCAGAACGCGTTCATGCACGACGTGCTGAGCGCCTTCGCCCTCCGCACCGGGGTACCCGTGCTGATCAACACCTCGCTCAACGTCAAGGGCAAGCCGATCTGCGGGACACCGGAGATGGCGCTGGACTGCCTGGTCAACTCCGGGCTGGATGCCCTGCTGCTGGAAGGCCGGTGGATCACCAAGTGAAGATCGGCTACAGCTTCTGGGGTTTCCTCGGTAACGGGATCACCGACACTCCGGACGGGGGACGCATCCACCGCCGCCCACTGATCGACGCTCTCCTCGACCGCGGCCACGAGATCGTCTTCCTGCAGGCCAACCGGGACCTGATCGAGGCCGGCGATGACCTGGGGAACGCCTACACATTCCACGGCGGCAGCCCGGACATCGATGTCCTGTTCCTGGAGTGGCGCTGGGCGATCAACGGGCGCAACACCACCCCGTGCGGCACTGAGGGGCACACCTGCGACCTGCACCGCCAGGCCGAACTGGTCAACCGGTACACCGTGCGCAAGAAGACGCCGACCGTGCTCTGGGACAAGGACCGCCAGCTCCCGCTGGACAGCGTCTTGCGGAGCGCCCGTCAGACCAGCGTGTGCGAGGCCGCTCTCGAACCGACACCGGGCGCCCACCGCCTGCTCTTCCCGGTCGACGACCAGCTCCTCGCCTCGGCGGATCCGGTCGCCCTCGCCCAGAAACCCCGGGACCTCGTCCTCGGGTACGTCGGCAACCAGTACGACCGCGACGAGCACTTCGACCGCTTCTTCGCGCCGGCCGCCGCCCGGTTCGAGCACCTGGTCGGGGGCAAGTGGACCAAGAACAGCCGCTGGCCCCACGTCCGATTCCTCGGCAGGCTCCCGTTCGAGGCGGTCCCCGCCGTGTACGGCAGGTCCCTGGCGACGGTGCTCATGCTGCCGGAGCGGTACGCCGCCGTCGGGCAGATGACGCAGCGGATCTTCGAGGCCGTGCTGGCCGGCTGCCTCCCGCTCGCCCCTGCCGACATCCTTCACGCCGACCGCTTCGTGCCCGAGGAGCTGATCGTCAGCTCCGGTAGCGAGGTGATCGAGCGGCTGAACCACTTCCAGCGAATCGCCGGCACCCAGCAGCACGCGGACCTGGTCGCGGCTTGCCTGGACCGCCTGAACCTGTTCCGCCTGAGTCGGCAGGCCGACGTGCTGGAAGCCGTCCTGGCCACGACCGCCGGCCCCGTCTCGGTGCAACGGGGAGCGGCATGACGCAGCTGACCCCCCAGGCCATGGCGTCTGGAATCGCCGAACCAGTTCGAACGTCGGGTGCGACCGAGCACCCGCGCACCTCTACGCTGGAGCACCATGAAGAAGGTCGCCATCGTCGGCTGCGGGGGCAGCGGCAAGTCGTACCTGGCACGCGAGCTCGCCAGGATTCTCGACGCCCCGGTCACCCACCTGGACGCCGCGTACTACGACGACGAGTGGAACGAGCTGCCCTCGGAGAAGTTCACCGCCCTGCAGCGGGAGCTCGTCTCGCAGCCGAGGTGGGTGATCGACGGGAACTACAACTCGACGCTGCAGATCCGGCTCGAAGCCTGCGACACGGTGGTCCTGATGGACGTCTCGACCATGGCCGCGCTGTACGGGATCCTCTCCCGGCAGATCCGGCACGGGGCCGGGCACAAGGGCAACGGCGTCCACAACCGCATCCACTGGGGTGTGATCAAGTACGTGGCGACGTACCGCCGCAAGATGCGCCCGCGCGTGATGGCCAAGATCGAGGAGTTCGCCTCGGGCCGGGCCGACGTGGTGCTGCTGTCCAACCGGCGGCGGACGCACCGCTGGCTGCGGAAGGTCGCCGCCGAGCACCGCTGAGCACTCCGCGCCCCCGAGTGGAGGGCGCGGCATGAGCGGCACCAACCCCTTCCTGGACCCCGGGCGGCAGACGGAGTTGTACGGGCACGCCTCTCGACTGGCCGGCCGGTCCAATGCCCTGATGCGGGCGAAGACCTCCGGGGGGCCCGTACCGGACACGATCGTCGGGTTGGTGCGCAACCACCACGAGCGACCGGACGGTCTGGGCCTGGTACTGGACCTGGGCTGCGGTCGCGGCACGAGCAGCCTGGCCTTCGCACAGGAACTCGAGCCCCGGCGCGTCGTCGGCCTCGATGCCGCGCCGGCCCTGATCGAGCACGCCCGCCAGCGCGCCCAGCGGCTACCCGGCCTCCCGGTGAGCTTTATGCAGGGGGACTTCCACCGTCTCCCCGTGCCGGCCGGGTCGTGCGACATCGTCGTCGCCGCGTTCTGCCTGTACCACTCACCGCGCCCGCAGGCGGTAGTCGCGGAGATCGACCGGGCGCTCGCTCCCGGCGGTCTGGCCGTGCTCGTCACGAAGGGGCTCGACAGCTACCGAGAGATGGACCAGCTGGTCGCTGCCGTCGGCCTCGACCGGCGAGCCGAGCAGCACGAAAGCCTGTACATCTCGGTGCACAGCGGCAACCTCGCCGACGTAGCCGCTGTGTCGCTCGATGTGCTCGTCGTGGAGCACGAAGAACACAGCTTCACCTTCGACGGCCATGACCACCTGGCCGAGTACCTGGCCACCAACCCGAAGTACAACCTGGCCCCCGGCCTGTACGGCAATGCGGGCGCCCTCGCGGCGACCCTGCACGAGGTTCTGCCGGACCGGCCTCTCACCACCAAGTCTCTCGTGACCTTCGTCGTGGCCCGGGCGCGGGGAGGACAGCAGTGAGGATCCGCCATTTCACCAAGCACTACGAGACGCCTGGCGCGGTAGCCTCCGCAGCCCGCCACCACGCTTGGCTCTCCGAGCACGTACGGCCGTTGCGCCTGCCGGCTTTGTCGGTGGTCGGGCCGACCAGCCTGACGTACGAGCGGATCGACGGGCGCCCGGCCCGGCCCGAGGACCTGCCGTCCCTCGCCGCGCTGCTCGGCGACGCCCATGGAGCCGCCTGGACCAGCGACCTCCGACCGGCCGCGCTGAACACCCCACACCGATTCCGCGACGGCACCGCATTCGACGACTACATCGGTCCCCGCCAGACCGCCCTGCGGAAAAGACTCGAGCAGGGCCACCTGCCGGACCAGACCGCCGTCCAGGCGATGCTCGGGCTGCTGGAGAAGACTGCCGAGGGGCCAACTGCCTTCTACAAAGACAGCAATCCCCGGAACTTCATCGTCACCGAGGCCGGCGACATCTACACCGTCGACACCGACGACCTCACGCTCGCCCCGATGGGTTACGACCTGGCGAAGCTGATCGTGACGCTGAGCCTGACGTACGGGCCCCTCCCGGCCCCAGCCATCGACGCCGCCCTGCTCACCTACAACGAGGCCGCCGAACGCCACGCCACCCGGCTCGGCACCACGGACCGCGAACGACTGGACGACCTCCTCGCCCTGCACTCCGTACTGACCGCTCCTTACATCGGGCGCAACGGCTACCGCTACGCCTGGCCCCGACTCTTCCTCCGAGGTTCCGCATGATCACCACCGAACTCGTCTTCATCCGCCACGGCGAGGCCCAGTGCAACCTCGACGGCCTGGTGGGAGGCCCGCGCACCTGCACCGGGCTGACCAACCGCGGATACGTGCAGGTCGAGCGAGTCGCGCTCCGCCTTGCCGCCGAGCACCGCGACAAGCCGTTCGACGCGATTTGCGCCGGCCCTCGCATTCGCCTGCGCCAGACGGGGGAGATCATCAGCCAGGCCCTTCGCATCCCCGTGTCCGCCGACGATCGTCTCGACGGCCCGGCCCACGGGGCCGCTGACGGCATGCCCTGGACAGAGGTGAAGGACGCTGCCGACGGTGGGCCGCATGCCCACCCGGACAGGCCCTGGGCTGCTGGATCCGACACGTGGAACGGCTACCTGGAGCGGGCCAGCCGCTTCCTGCAGGAATTCATCGACCAGCACGAGGGCGAGCGCGTCCTGTTTGCCGCGCACGGCGAGACAGTGATCGTCGCGCACACCCTGCTCCTGGGAATCCCTCTCGGTTCCCCAGCCGGATTCACGGTCTCCCACGGGTCCATCACCCGCTGGCAGCACCACCTCAACCGGCTCGGACAGAGGCGGTGGATGCTCGACCGCCACAACGACACCGAGCACCTCGCCGCCTTAGCGCGGGAGGCGGCCGCGTGATCACACAGTTCGACGACCCGCGCCTGAACCTGGCCCGGGGCGCGCTCGGGGCGGTCCGGATCGTGCACGAGCCGGCGCTCCCGCACCGCGTCCTGCATCTGGTCGACGCCGACGGCAACGAGTTCTTCGCCAAGCAGCACAGCGAACGCGACCGGTACGTCCGGGAGCTGCACGCCTATCTCACCTGGGGATCCCAGCTGACCGGCCACGTGCCCCACGTGGTGGGCCGCCAGGACAGAACGTGCACCCTGCTCCTCACCGCTGTCCCCGGCGTACGGGCGGATACCGTCGCACCAGGATCGCCTGATGAGGAGCGTGCCCACTACGAGGCCGGGCGGGTGCTGGGCAAGCTGCACCACGCCACTTCTGTACCGCGCTCGGGTGCTGTCGGCACGGACCTTGCCCAGCGGCTGGGTGACTGGACCGCTCGCGCGGACCGGGCAGGCCTCATCTCCACGCTCGAACGCGAGCGACTGAGCCACAACGCGGATGTCCTGGCGAACACGCTCATGGACAGCGCGGTGTGCCACCTCGACTATCAGCCGCGGAACTGGCTCCTCGGCGACGCCTTCGGACTGTGCGACTTCGAGCACATGCGCCGCGACGCCCGCATCCGCGACTTCGCCCGGCTCGAGTTCCGCCGCTGGCAGGCGGCACCCCACCTGCGGACGGCGTTCTTCACCGGATACGGAAAGCCGCTGAACGAGACCGAACAGCGGCTACTCGAGTCCTTCGGAGCGATCGAGGCCGTCACCTCCCTCGTCCGCGGACATGAGCAGAACGACCTCTCCCTCAGCACCCACGGCCGGACGGTTCTGGCCCGTCTCACCTAAGCCACCCCGTCCCTGGATTCCTGGAGAACCCGTGTCACAGCACCTGTCCCACCCGACCGCCGCTGTCCCCCGTCGGGCTGTGGTGACCGGCGCCGCCGGCTTCATCGGCTCCCACCTCGCGCACGCCCTCGTCCAGGCCGGCGCCGTCGTCATCGGCGTCGATCGGCGCGACCCGGCCACCGACCGCACGGCCGCAGCCAACCTCTCCGTCCTGCGGGAGCTTCCGGGGTACATGCACGTCACCGCCGACCTCCTCAGTTGCGCGATCGATCCGCTTCTCGTCGACGCGAACGCGGTATTCCACCTGGCGGGGATCCCCGGGGTGCGCCCCTCATGGGGACCGAGGTTCGGCGAGTACGTCGCCTCCAACGTCCTCGCGACCCACCGCGTCATGGACGCCGTCACCCGAATGGGCGTTCCCCGGCTGGTGGCGGCCTCCTCCTCCAGTGTCTACGGCTCCACCGACGGCGGTGCGAGCGTGGAGACCGACCGGCCTCAGCCGACATCCCCGTACGCGGTAACGAAGCTCGCCGAGGAGCAGCTCTGCCTCGCGCACTCCGCCCAGGCTCACTGCCCCACCAGCGTCGTCGCCCTGCGGTACTTCACCGTGTACGGCCCCCGGCAGCGCCCCGACATGTTCACGCACCGCGCTCTCACGGCCGCCCTGACCGGCCAACCGCTGCGCTTGTACGGGGACGGTCACCAGCGGCGGGACTTCACGTACATCGACGACGCGGTGGCCGCCACCATCGCCGCGGGCACCCTCCCGACGGCCAGTGGAGTGATCAACGTGGGAGGCGGTTCGAGCGCCTCCCTGCTCGACGTGATCAACATCGCGAACAGCCTTGCCGGGCGCGAGGTCCAAGTTCACCAGGAGAACCCGCGCAGCGGCGACGTCCTCACCACCCGCGCCAACCCCGGCCGCGCCCATGAGGTCCTGGGCTGGCAGCCCCAGGTCGACATTCACAACGGCATGCGGGCCCACATGCAGGCCCTGGCCGCCGAGTCCGCCGCATACGGCCGCGCAGCATGACGGCAGGACCAGGAGGCATTGCAGTGGAGAGCCCTGAGAGAGCGCGCCTTGACGCCTTCTTCCGGCAGGTCACGACACGCTTCCCCGTCGGCGAGAACATCACCACGCTGGTCATTACGCACTTGCTCTCCGAGCGGCCGGCGTTCCTCCGCGCGATGGCGGCGATGTCCACGGTCGGCGCTGTCCTGCCCAAGCCAAGGTCCATCGACCAGCCGACGCTGAAGGACGTCCGATGTGTCTTCACGGTCCATGCCCTGACCCGAGAGCTGTTCACCGACGCAACGAGGGCGTTGGAGTACCTGGAGGACACCGCCGGCGGCAGGAACGTAGTCCTGGTGGACATCGGGGGCTACTTCGCACCATGCCTTGACACCCTGGTGGAGAAGTTCTCCGGCCGCATCCTCGGTGTCGTCGAGGACACAGAGAACGGACACCAGAGGTACGCCGCACTCGACCACCTGCCCTGCCCCGTCGTCTCGGTCGCCCGCTCCCCGCTCAAGGACTGCGAGGACCACCTCGTGGGCCGATCCATCGTCTTCTCGACCGATGCCCTGGTACGCGCCCGCGGCGACGTCCTGACCAGCCGGAACGCCTGTGTGATCGGGTTCGGTAAGGTCGGCCGGGCCATCGCTCAGACGCTACGTGCGCAGGACGCCCGCGTCACCGTGTATGACACCGATCCGGTCAGGAGAGTGCAGGCGCATTCCCAGGGCTTCCGCACGAGCACGTCGACGGCCGCGGCACTCCAGGACGCGGAACTCGTCCTCTGTGCCACCGGCAATCTAGCCCTCCGTCAAGGCGACTTCGCCGCGCTGCGCAACGGGGCGTACCTCGCTTCGGTGACGTCCTCGGAGGACGAACTCGAACTCGCCAGCCTCCATGGGCTCTATCAGCGCACCCCGGTCGGCGAGCACCTGACGCGGTACGAAATCACGGGCCAGTACTTCTACGTCCTGGCCGACGGCGGAGCCGTCAACTTCGTGCACGGTGCGGCAGTCGGCACCTACATCCACCTCGTTCAGGCCGAGATTCTCGCCGCCACCGCGGCGCTCAGCCACGGCCGCTTCCCCACCGGCATACACGAGATGCCGATGCCCGACCGCCAGGCCATCGCCAGGGTCTGGTTCAACCACTTCGACAGGTGACCACGTGCCTCCGTCCTCCAGCACACCCGCGCCGACACCGCGCACCGCACCCCGCCGCCACGTTGCCATCATCCCGTGCCGCTGGGGATCCACCCGGTTCCCGGGAAAGCCCCTGGCGCAACTCGGGAACAAGCCGCTGCTGTGGCACGTCCACCAGCGCTGCGTAGAGGCGAGACGCCTTCACAGCGCGGTGGTCGCAACCGATGACAAGCGCATCGAGGAGGTGTGCCACGAACTGGGGATCGACTGCGTGCGCACTGCGAACCACCTCACTGGTACCGACCGCGTCGCGGAGTGCGCGGAACGCCTGCCCGCCGACGCCTACATCAACGTCCAGGGCGACGAGCCGTTCGTCTCCCCCACAGCAATCGACGCTGTCTCCGAGGCCCTCACACACCTGCCGCCTGGGACGCTCGCAGTGAACGCGTACACGGAGCTGGACGACGCCTGCGCGGTACTGAACCACAATGTCGTCAAGGTCGCCGTAGGCGCCGAGGGCAACGCGCTCATGTTCTCCCGCCAACCGATCCCTTACCCGCGCGGTGACCGTCCGAGGTACCTGCGGCAGCTCGGGCTCTACGGCTTCACAAGAACGGCCCTCAGTTTGTTCCAGCAGCTCCCCCAGGGCCCGTTGGAGCGAGCCGAAAGCGTGGAGATGCTGCGCCTCGTCGAACACGGCCACGGCGTACGGATGGTCGCTGTAGCGGACGATGGTCTCGCGGTCGACACTCCGGAGGACCTCTCCATGGCACATGCGCTGCTTCGTAGCAGGACGCAGGGGCGGCCCCAGTAGCGTTGGGTTGGGTTGGGTTGGGTTCTGGTTCCCGCCCGCTGACGCCAAGAAGATCAATTCACGGTCTGGGCGTTCCGGTCAGTTGTCGCCGGCCTGGGTCGTGTCGGCGTAGCTGTTGAACACGTCGAGCTCGTTCTGCTCGAAGCGGCGGATGCCGCCCCGGATGGAGTCGTAGCCGGCCACGACGGAGGTCGCGGTGGCGTATACGTGCTTGTCGTCCTTGACCTCGAAGTGGAAGGTGAGGGAGACGCGCCGGACATCGGTCACCCAGGCTTCGATCCGGACCGGGGTCTCCCAGGTGTCCAGCGGGTGCTGGTATCGGATGGTCTGCTCGCGCAGGAGGAAGTTGCGGGAGAGGCGCTCGGCAGGATCCTGGGGGACCAGCATGCTGAACATCCTCATTCGGGTCTCTTCCAAGAGGACGCCGTAGCGGGAGCTGTTGAGATGTCCGTTTGCGTCGAGGTCCGACCAGCGAACGGGGCAGTCGTAGATGTGTCGAGACACAGCGGCTCCTGAGGGTTGTGGGATCTGCCGCACCATCGAGGCACCGGCCGATCCGAGGAGGGGCTGGCGCACCCTCCGTGCCGAAGGCCCACGGGCTGCGGGGATCGGCCGTCCGGACGTTTCCGCTGCGTCCGGACGACCACGCCCCGCCCTCCCAGCGCCCAGACGGAGGCAGCACCAGTCGTGACAGTAAGTGACTTGCTTTGGTCAACGAGCTAGCCACACCAGCTAGTGCGGCAGCTCCTCGCCCGCTTGGAGGTCGTTGAAGATCTCGCGAAGGAGGGTGGCCCGGAGGTCCGCCTGGGGCAGCTGCTCACTTAGTCGGCTGAACGCCGCCTGGACGGAGTTCGGCAGCGAGGCACGCAGGAGCAGCTTCAGCTCCGCTCGGGCCTGGGGGTCGACGATCGGCTGGTGGATGCGGTCGATGACTGCTCCGGCCCCCAGCTGCGTGATGCCCCACTCTCCAGGTGCTTCCCGGATGGCCCACACCACGAAGTGGTTCTCGGGCGACAGGGTGAGCTGGCACTCCGGACCGGCCAGCGCACTGAGTGCGGGGAGCGGGACGCCGTCGGGGCCGGCGAGCGCTGCGGCTTCGTTGGCGCTGTCGACGACCAGGCGGGCGGTGAGCGCGCGGGCGGCACGGCGGCGGGCGGCATCGGCTTCGGCCTGGGCCGATGGCTGTGGAGCGGGCGTGCTGAGCTCAGCATGGGCCCAGGCGTTGCGCTTGCCTCCCAGGGCGTCGGTCTTGTCGTCCGAGGACTCGGTCTCGACCCAGGTGATCACTACGAATCGGCAGTGGGGCATCGACGCCGGGTACAGGACGTGGGAGACGACTTCGACGGTCTCCCAGCCCAGGGCGGGGATGATCATCCGGAAAACGTGGCCGTCCCGGTCGGCTTCCAGATCGGCCTCGGTGCGCCAGATCCGCTCGACGTCCGGGTTCTGGCGAACCTCGGCGATTAGGTCGACGAGCTCGGTGTTGTCCTTGTGGGTGGCCTGGGCGAACTTCAGCAGGCGGACGTAGGCCGCAGCGTGCATGTCCCAGTCGTGGTACTGGGTGCGCGCCTCGGGGTTCGTCAGGGCCCAGCGCATGAGGTTGGCACGCGGCTCCATGACCCAGGGCCACCACTCGGCCATCGCCGCGTTGTACGCGAGGATGTTCCAGTTGCGGTCGGTGAGGTATGTGGGCGAGGGCATCTGCCTGTCGATCAGGAGGCGAAGCGCCCGGCGCAGCTCCGGACTGGCATCGATCTGAGGGTCACCGTCGAGCGTGGTGCCGATGTTGTACAGCAGCAGGGCGTGGCGCTCGCTCTTGTCGAGCCCGAGCAGGTCCGCGAGTGCTTCGCACTGAGGCTTGGTGAATCGGGGCGGGACGGCCCCCTTCTCCACGTTGCGGTAGGTCCGGACCCCCATGCCGAGGGCCTTGGCCACCGGGGCCTGGGTGATCCCCGCCGCCTGGCGCCATCTCTTCAGCCAGCCGCCGAACCCCATGAACTGACCGGCGATTTCTCCGCCGTGTGCGCCCTTGTTCTCGGCGTGGTCAGCACCGAAGGGGACTATCCCCTGAGCAACCATGAGGCTCTTCCTTTGTCTCCGCAGTCTCCAGGGCGGCATCCGGTCGAGGGCATGAAAAAAGAGGGGCAGCACGAATGCAGGCCCCCCGGCCGGATGTCTCCCACAAAGACGATACGACGACGTTGAACGCTTTCCACAATTTGTGGCCTCGACCACAGATGGTTGGTTAAACGTGCAACCACACCCGTCAACGCCCAGCCGCGTTCCGTGACGAATCTAGACATTCCCTCACCGGCGGTTTTCCATGATCAGGAAAGCGGCAAATCCTTGCCGGTTTTTCTTGCAAGCGGGCGAATGGCCATTCACGCCGCCGACGGCCACCCCAGGGAAGTCGAAGCAAACCCCCCAACCACCCTTGAAGGTAAAGGGTGTTACTCGGATCCCCCATCCGACCTTCACGCGCCCCACACATCCATCTACGCGCGTGGATTCGCCCTTGAGATGCCGTTGACGAAGGCTTTGCCTGCGGGCTTAAATCCAAACCTGACCAGCCGGTACAGAGCGACAGCCTGCCGGTTCATGAACGTGGGGGCCCTTTTGAAGATCCTTTTTGGCGCGCCCGGAGCACGCCTGGGCATCGCTGCCACACAACGGCTCACACCTGCACGCCCTGACGCATCGACGAAATACTTGGCACGTACAACCTTTCACGGCTTGTAGAGCCAGGTCTGGATCTTGTGCGGGCGTCTGCGTATGTTCGTCGTCCCCCACCGGGAGGCAACCCGGTGACCGGCGAAAGGAACGCGTGCAGGACACACCAAGCGGCTAGTCCGTAAATGCAGTCGGCGCCCGGGAGAAGGCAACTCCCGGGCGCCGGACGCGAAGAGTCTCATCTCCAGCCGAGGCAACGGCCGGAGAGACCCGTCATCACCGCGCCGGCCCTTCCTACAGGACACACCGGCTGCGGCATCACTCAGGGAGAGTTTTGCATGGGCACGCCCCTGCGCGAAAGGCCGGACCCTCGGGCCGCCGCCGCGGACTGTGCAGCGGACACCGCTCACCCGCCCTTTTCGGGCCTCTGGCGCGGGGGTGAGGTCTGATGGCACGCATTCGCACCATCAAGCCCGAGGCTTTCGAATCCGAGGACCTTGCCGCCGTCGATGTCACCGCGGTGCTCACGTTCTTCGGGCTGCTGACCCAGGCGGACGACTCCGGCCGGTTCCGCGACCACCCCGCCATCATCGCCGGGCGGCTGTGGGCGCTGCGCCCGGAGCACACCCCCGCCCACGTTGCCCACGACCTGGAGCAGCTGGCCGAGGCCGGCCTGGTGTGCCGGTACACCGGCTGCGACGGCAAGTCCTGGCTTCACATCGTGACTTGGGACCGACACCAGAAGATCAACCGCGCTTCGGAGTCGCGACTGCCCCGCTGCCCGGCCCACGAGGCGGCGAAGGCGTGCGGCGAGTGCGACCGCCCCCAGTGCCACGCCCAGGCCCATACGGCGGCCAGCCTCCGGCAGCCGCCCCCCGAAGCCCACGAGGCACACGTCGGCGCCGTCGGCGCAGGCGACTCCGCGAGCGCTCACGGAGCGCTCACGCGAACCGTTCCGTCCGATTCGCCCGTATCCATGCCCACTATGACGCGCGCCACCGTCACCCCGAAGCCTGAGACCGAGGCCACTTCGCCCCGGCACCCGCCGCTCGCAAGCGCTGCAAGGGAATCCGCATGTCAGGGCAGTGCAGCCCAAACAGATGACGTGACGGGCGCCACGTTCACTGAGGGTTCACGGTCTGGATCTAGGATCTTGGATCCTGGATCTTCCCGTAGGGGGCGCGAGGCGCCCGCGCTCGGCTCCTCCCCGGAGACTGCGCTGGAGGCGGCCGACGCGAGCGAGTGGTCGGCAAAGGTCTTGATGGCCGAGTACCTGCGCGGCTGCCCCGGAGGGCGTCCACCGAAGAAGGTCCTCGGGCACCTGGGCAAGGAGATCCGCTCGCTGCTGGACGAGGGCTACGGCCCCGACGTCCTGAGGCCGGCGCTGGAGCGACTGCGCGCCAAGGGGCTCAACCCCAGCGTCCTGCCGAGCCTGGTCAACGAACTCCTCAACTCCGGGCCAGCGCCGTCGTCGAGCTCGAGCCCGTCCTCCGCCTCCGGCGCGGGGCCCTGGGCCAGCGCATCCCCCGCCTACACGCCGTACCTCAACCCCACCGAGCCGACTGGAACTTTCGGAGTCGCCCTGTGAACCGCACCAGCCTCGCCGACCCCCAAACCACCGCGGACAACGCTGCGATGGTCTGGATGCGGCGCAAGCTCGCCGAGCGCGGCATCGACCCCACCGCCCCGGTCGCGGACACCCCGGAAGCGATCCCCGCTTTGGAGGCCGCTCAGCTGCGAATCCCGCGCGACTACCGCGAGGCCCAGGTCGAGCATCCCGCCGTAGCCGAGTGGGTCCGCACCATCGCCAGTAGCGCCGTCGGCCACGCGGCGAGCCCGCTGATCCCGCACTTCGGGACGCCTGGGCAGCGGGAGATCACCCACGGTCACAGCCTGCTGCTGTGGGGCTCGACCGGCGCCGGCAAGACGCACCAGGCGTACGGCGCGATCCGCGCCCTGACCGCCGCAGGGTGCGGGGTGCGCTGGCACGCCACGACCGCCGCCGACCTGTTCGGCGAGATGCGGGCCCGGGGCAGCGGCGATCCCGAGTACCTCCTGCGGCGGATCGTGCGAATCCCGCTGCTGCTCCTGGACGACCTCGGCGCCGCCAAGAGCAGCGAGTGGACCGAGGAGATCACCTTCCGCCTGCTCAACTGGCGGGCGCAGAACCAGCTGCCGACGATCGTCACCTCGAACTTGCCGCCGGTCCGCATGCCGGGGATGGCCTCCGGCCAGCCGGTGCTGCGGGACAAGGTCGGCGACCGCGTGCTGAGCCGCCTGTCCGGCATGTGCACCCCGGTCCACCTCGACGGCCCCGACCGCCGCTTCCGCGCCGCCTGACCCGCCGCGCCCGCAACCTTCCACCGCCCGGCCCGCGAACCGGTGTGCCGACACCCGCCGCCACGTCCCGCGCACGCTCGCCGCCCGCGGCATGCCCTGGAGACCCATCCCATGCGCCACATCACCACCAACACCCAGCCCGTCCCGGACCTGCGCGGCATCGCCGACATCTCGTGGCACGACCAAAGGAACTGCCGCGACCTCGACCCTGCGGAAGCCGACCGGCTGTTCTTTCCCGCGCCGCGGGCCCACACCGACATCGCCGAGGCCAAGACCCTGTGCGGCGCCTGCCCCGTACGCCAGGCTTGCTTCACCCACGCCCTGGACAACGACATCCGGTGGGGCCTGTGGGGCGGGCTGACTGAGGCGGAACGGAAGCCCTGGCGTGCCAAGGTCGCCAAGCGGCTCGACTACCAGCGGGTCCGCGCCGCCCTCATGGGCCGGGATGTCCATCTCTCCGCCGCTGAACGCGAGGCCGTCTCTCGCGCCGCCCACGTACGCGGATGGAGCGCATCGCGGCTGGCCTACGCCCTCGGGGTCGACCTTGATCACGCCCGCGATCTCCTGCGCGAGGCCCGTCACGCGGTGGCCGACCGCGACCGGTACTGGAAGGTCCCGGCCGCGGACAGCGAGGAAGCCGGCACCCCGGACCAGGGTGAGGAGGCCAGCAGCGAGACCGCCCCCGAGGAAACGTTCTGCCAGGTGCCCCGCCAGGCCCAGACGAACGAACTGATCAACGCCCTGAAGAAGGCGGCCTGAACTGCCCGGCGCTACTTCCCGCCCGGTCCACCGCCGGCGGACGCACACCACATCACCCAGCGAGCCCGGAGAAAGGAAGCCCTTGACCGAGGAGACCGCCGACCGATACGCCCTGATCGCTGCCGGGACAGTGATCATCGTCCTGACCGGCGCCGGATTCTGGCTCTCCTACGCCCATCTCGCCGAGGTCGCCGGGCGGCACGGCCTGGATCGCTCGCCGATCCGGCAGTGGGCCTGGCCCGCCACGCTGGACATGTTCATCGTCGCTGGCGAACTGCTGATGCTGCGGGCCGGACTTCGCAGGGTGACGGACTGGTGGGCGGTCGGGCTGACGGCTGTCGGGTCACTCGGATCGATCGCCCTGAACGTGGCCGGCGTGAACGGCACCACGACCGGTCCGGTTCCGCTCCTGGACTACCTGGTCGCGGCGGTCCCACCGACCGGCGCGATGCTGGCCTTCGGAGTCCTGATGAGGCAGATCCAGCAGCGCGTCGCCAGGCCCGTCCGGAACAGCCGGACCGAAACCCGGACCGGACCGGGGCTGAGCGGGACCGCCGGACCGCAGGACCGCACGGAAACCCGGACCGGCCCCAACCCGGACGGGACCGACACCCCCACCGGACCGCCCCGACCCGGACCGGACCCGGACCCAAGCCGGACCGCCGGACCGCAGGACCGCACGGAAACCCGGACCGGCCCCAACCCGGACCGGACCAACACCCCCACCGGACCGCCCCGCCCCGGACCGAAACCCGGACCGCGTCAAACTCGGACCGGCCCGGCTCGCCCCCGGTCCGTCCGGGCGAAGGTGCATGCCGGACGGTCGGACCGCCGGACCGGACCGCGTCGCCTGTCCGAGGCCGAGGTCGTCGAGCTGGTCCTCCCGGACGTCCCCGCGGTCCTGGCGGCGGAGGGGAACGTGCAGATCACCAGGGCACAGCTGCGGGGCATCATGCGCGCCCGCGGAATCCCCCTCGGCAACGAGCACATCGGTCCCGTCCTGACCGCGCTTCGTGCCGCTACCGCCTCCACCACATCCTCGGAAGGAGCCACCCGCCGATGAAGACGTGCGACCGATTCACCGACCTGAAGGCCGGATACGAACGCGACATCACGTTCCTGCGCAACCATGCCGCTCGTCACGCGGGCAGCAACGCCTCGAAGTCGAGCACGCGTCACGCCCTGGCGGTGAAGCAGAACATGGCCAAGGCCCTCTCCCGCCATTACACGCACTGCCCCCTGTGCGGGTGAGCTGCACCCCTGCCAGTTCGGCGGCCCGGACCAGCACCCGGGCCGCCGCCCCGTTCCCGCACCTCGCCTCCCGGAAGGAGCCGAAAGCGCCGATGCCCTCAGCCGAGAACCCGCGCGAAGCGAAGCCGGACCAGCCCGTCAGACCGGCCGAGTCCCCCGGACGTGACCACCGTTCGCCTGGCACCAACTCGCTCCCAGGAGGAGCAAGTTATCCCTTTGGACACTCCACCATCGGCGGAGTGTCCAAAGGGTTCCCTGCCCCTGGGGGGCAGGGCCTCGTCCGGCGCCGGGGGACGCCTGACGAGGAGGCTGCGACCGAGGGCGGATCGCAGCCAGGAGGGGACCAACAGCCCACGCACGAAACCGCATCTGCCGCGCCCGCAGCAGCCCGTACCCGACGCCGTACGTACAAGCGCCGTCAGCGCCCCAACGTGTGCAGCGTCCGTATGAGCGACGACGAGCTCGTGCTCGTCGCGACCGCTGCCAAGACAGCCGGCGTCACCCTCGCCGGCTTCTTCGCCCGCGCCGCCCTCAGCGCCGCCCGCGATCCGCAGACCAGCGCCGCGGCCATCGCAGGGCGCCGCGAGATGGTCGCCGAGCTGTTCGCTGCCCGCCGGGACCTCGGACAGATCGGCAACAACCTGAACCAGCTGACCCGCGCGATCAACTCCGGTGCCCAGCCGCCCGACGCCCAGCTCGACGCCGTACTCGACGCGGTCCACGGCGCCTCCGCTCGTGTCCAGGGCGCCACAGACCAGCTCCTCGAACACACCTAGGACTCCACACCCATGGTCCCGAAGATCCACAAGCGCGGGCAGCGCACCATCGGCCTCCTCTGCTACTTGTACGGGCCGGGCAAGGCCGAGGAGCACGTCGACCCGCACCTGGTGGCTTCCTGGGACCACGGCGCCCCCGACCCCGGACGCGATGCCGAGGTCACTTACAAGCAGCTCCAGCAGCTCCTCGATCAGCCCCTGGCCCTGCTCGCCGAAGACGAACGGCCGGCGAAGCACGTGTGGCACCTGTCGGTGCGCAACGGCCCCACCGACCGGACCCTGTCCGACGAGGAATGGGGCGACGTCGCCCGCCGCATGGTCGCCGCCGCCGGCATCGACGACCCCGACCAAGGCTCCGGCTGCCGCTGGGTCGCCGTACGCCACGCGGACGACCACATCCACATCCTGGCCACGCTGGTGCGTGAGGACGGCAACCGGCCGGATCTCGATTTCGACGCCGTGCGCGTCCAGGCCGAAGCCCGCCGTCTGGAAGAGGAGCTGGGTCTGCGCCGCCTCAACCCCGGTGACGGCACCGCCGCGAAGCGGCCCACCAGCGCCGAACGCCACAAGGCCGCCCGCCAGGGCCGCGAGCGCACCGCCCGCGAGGAACTCCGCGAGACCGTCCGACGGGCTGTGGCCGGAGCCGAGAGCGAGAACGAGTTCTTCGACCGCCTGGGCGCCGCCGGCGTTCTGGTGCGCACGCGCGTCGCACCGTCCGGTGACCTCCTGGGGTACACGGTCGCGCTGCCCGGAGACGTCAACGCCCAAGGGGAACCGGTCTTCTACCCGGGCTCGAAGTTGGGCCCGGACCTGTCCCTGCCGCGGATCCGGGAGCGCTGGTCCGGCCGCCGGACCCACAGCCGGGCCGCTGAGCAGACGGTGCCGTCGGGGCCCGCATCGGCGCGGCGCCGGGCAAGCACGGCGCTGTGGCAGGCGGTGCTCGTCATGGACGGCGCGGACGACGCGGTGGCTGCGGCGTACATCGCGGCTGCCGGTGAGGTCCTGGACGCGCTCGCGAAGACGTCCGCCGCCCACACCCGGCGCCAACTGCAAGAAGCTGCCTACGTGTTCGAGCGGGCCTCCCGCTCCCACGTGCGGGCCGAACGCGGTCATGACCGGGCTCTTCGTCAGGCTGCCCGTGACCTGGTCTACAGCGGTCCGGCGCTCGGGCGGGGGGAGGACGGAGCGACGACCGCGATGGTGATCGACGCCGTGTTCTTCCTGGTGACCGTGGCCGCGCACTGGCATGGGAAGAAGGCACACGCCCAGCAGGCCGCCGCCGCCCAGCTGGCCGCCGAGCATCTGCGCACGGCCTACCGGGCCGCCGCCGCGCAGCCGATGGGTGTGCTGGCCGTACGGGGCCGGTCCCTGGCTCCTCCGGTACTGCGCCGCCAGGTCCAGCGGGTCCGGGAAGCACTGCCGTCGCCGTTGGCGGAGCAGGTCCTGGCGGAGGCCGGGTGGGCGGCGTTGGCGGCAACCCTTGCCGATGCCGAGGCGGCCGGGTACGACGCCACCGCGCTGCTGGCCGATGCGGCTGCCCGCCGGGAGCTGGCGAGCGCCGAGTCGGTTTCCGACGTGCTGGTGTGGCGGCTGCGCCGCGCCGCGGACCTGCCGGCCGACGCCCAGGCGGCGCCCCTGCCCGACGGTGGCTCCGTCCGGTCATCTCCCTCCGGGCGGAAGGCCGGGAACCCGGCCGCGAAGGGTCCGCAGCGCCGCAGGAGGTAACCGGACTTTCAGGGATTCGCGAGTTGCTGCAGATGGGGGCGGTGGGGCACGCTTCATGACCCGCCGACGTGTGCGGGGAGCCAACTCTGGGAGGGGAGCCCAAGTGTTCGGTCGCAGGAAGGCGAAGCAGGAGCGTGGGGAGATGGGGCCGGCGGGTGTTCCGTGGCTGGCGTACCCGGAGCCGCAGTGGCCCGAGCCGGCCCCCTCGGCGCCCGAACCCGCTCCGGCCGCTGCGGTAGTGGACGACTTCCTGCCGCCGGACTTCCGGATGGACACCGACGACGAGCTGGCCGGCCGGTTCATGCTGTGGCGGCGCCCCCTGGTCGTCGAGGGTGAGGTCCGCGCCTGCCCGCAGTGCCAGGCGTACCGGGACTGGGTCATCCTGTGCACCCAGGGCCGGATCTGGCTGCGCTGCCGCGACGAACACGAGACCCTGGAGCCCCACCTCGACGTGGCCTGGTACAACCGCAACAGCGGCCCGAGCAACGGCAAGTTCGGCACCCTCGAGGAGGGCCTGCGCTCCCTCGACCACTGATCCGGCACCGCGCCCCTGGACCCCCTGTATTCCTGCCCCGCCGCTCCGAGGAGGCGGCCACGGTCAGCCCACTCGCATCCGACCCAGGGAACCCGCATGCGCCTTCGCCATTCCGCCATCCTCACCAGCACCTGCCTCGCCCTCTGGGCCCTGACCGGCTGCTCCGCCCCGCCCTCCCACAGCGCGCCCGCCTGGAAGCAGGCAGAGACGCCCATAGCTACCGCCGGCGACCACGGAGTGCTGCCGTCGGAGCGGCT
This sequence comes from Streptomyces sp. NPDC085524, assembly GCF_044541755.1. Classification (NCBI taxonomy): domain Bacteria; kingdom Bacillati; phylum Actinomycetota; class Actinomycetes; order Kitasatosporales; family Streptomycetaceae; genus Streptomyces; species Streptomyces sp. NPDC085524. The sequence continues at coordinate 165,180 of NZ_JBITTH010000008.1, read as the reverse complement.
CACGGACGGGTTGCTCACCGCCGACGATCTCGGCCCCGGCTACACCGCCCGCCCCGCCACAACCACGGGTTCGCCCGAGGCGTCCGTCCAGGGCTGCCCGCAGCTGGAGCAGCTGGGCAGCGCCGTGGACAACCCGTACGTGATGTTCCCGAACCAGGGGAAGCGGGTCTTCACCGGCCCCGGCGGCACCCAGCTGACCGAGGAGTTGTACTCCGCATCGCCCAAGGAGCTTGCCGCGGGGGCCGGGCGGATCATGACCGCGATGGGCGCCTGCCCGTCGTACCAGCTGGTCACCGCCACCACCGTGGCGGAGGTCCGCACCCAGACAGTGGCGGTGCCCCGCCTCGGCGACGAGCAGTGGGGGCAGGTCCTCACCGTCACCGCCGGCGGACGGCGCACCATCGTCCAGCAGACCGTGATTCGCGCCGGGGCCGTACTCCTGGTCATCTCTGGCAGCCCGGCAGAAGTCACGGTCCACGCGCAGGCCGCCCTGACCAAGGCAACAACCCGCTGAGCCCCCTGTCCCCTTTCCTTCTCCTATATGGAGGTTCCGTGACCGAGTTCGTGTCCGCGGAGGCCCTCACCCGCCTCACCGCCGCCGGCGATCCGCAGGTGCGGCTGATGGTGGCCCTCGCTGCCCTAGGAGCAGACCGGGCGCAGATTGTTGGCGCCAGGTCCACCGGGCGCCGCGGCGAAGTCGCGCTTCCGGACAGCGAGCGTGCCACGGCGGCGTTCGCCTAGCTGCAGTCCCTGCTCGGCGCAGCCAACGCCCAGGCAGTGCGCCGCTCCGGCATCTGTGCCCGTGCTGCCCATCTCACGGAAAGCCTGGCCGCAGACGGGGGTCTCCCGGCTCTCCACTGGCACAAGCCCGGTGACCAGCCGCACGGAGGTGCCACGGGCCACGGCCGCTGACCGGCGGACAAGGCCACCTCTCCAACCGACGCCCCGCCCGACTCGCGCACACACGCCGAGGCCGGGCGGGGCGCCGGTCTCGTCGGCAGGCATCGCGACCGTCTTCTGGAGCCGCACATCGATCCGTGACCGTACTGCGGCGCAAAAGGCCGACGGCCGGACCCAAGCGGGGTCCGGCCGTCGGCTAATCAGACAGTCGGTTGCACAGTGAGCTGGCCCTCGCTGCTCTCCGGCAAGGTATGGCGGAGCACCGGTGCGGGCGAGGCCAGAGAGGCGGCGAAGGCCGCGACGAGATCATGCGGCGTGCTCGCGGAGAACATGGCGGCCCACAGGAGCCCGGCGCCCATTCTCGGTTCGCACCATGCCTGCCAGCCCGCCGCATCCGCCTCGGGATTGAGGACGAGCGGGTCGCCGTCCTGAATGCCCTCGTCCGGCAGGGTCGTCAAGACCATGGTGGCGGCCAGCCGGGGGTCGGACATGGCGGTGGAGGTGTCGAGGTCGCAGACCCAGCCACCTCCGGCTAGCGCGTCGAGCACCATCTGCGGCCCGGCGTAGCCGTGGGCGGGATCCGGGCGGCCCTCCAGTGCGAGCAGGAAGTCGGTCACGGCCTCGGGCGGGGTTCCGGCGGAGAAGTATGCATTCCACTGGGGAAGGCTGTCGGGGGTAGCCCGGGCAGAGACAGTCCACGCCACCGGCTGATCGCCCAAGAGGATGGGCTCGTCGGCCAGCACCCACTGCGCCCAGCTCAGTGCATCCTGCGCGACGTACAGGACGGTGCTGCGAAGTACCTGCCGGGCTTCGTCGGACTCGTCGGGCTCACGCCGGCCTCGGACAAGGGTGAGGCTGGTCCAGCCCGCATCAGTGAGGTGGGAGCCGACTTGGTCAGCAAGGAGGCCATCGTCGCCGGCGAGGTGGCGCGGGGTGACCCAGTAGGCAGGAAGCGAAGAGAAGTCAGGGGGCGGGGGCAGGAGTGCTCCTTGTCGTCAAGGGGTGTCGCGGCTCGTGTCGCCGTCGGAGACGGCGCGCAGCCGCCGTCCCCGTGCAGGCGGCTCGACTGGAGGCATCCAGGTGAGGGCTTCGGCGACCGGCCTGGGCAGGTTCCCGTATTGCACCGCCTCCGCGTCCTCGGCGAGATACACGATCGGCCGTTCGTCATGGTCCGTGCCCACAATCACGGCACCCATCTTGTGGGCCATGGGGAAGAAGGGGTTGATCGCGAGCCGGACACGGGCGGAGGGGTCCGCCGCGGACAGGTGCTTCATCAGGTCGGCGACGGTCATCTCGACGCCGGGCTCGGGCTGAGGGGCCACGGTTCTCCTCACGGGCGGAAAGCGCTGTGGTGGATGCGGATGTGCGCCGCGCGGCCTGCGAGAACAGAGCGCGGGGGAACAGGGGAGCCGCCGGAGGCCGGGGGCGAGGATCCGCGCCGCAAGGCGGCGTGGTCACTGCTGTCGGCGAGCGGTGGCGAGCACCTCGGAGACGGTAACGGCCACGAGCCGTGCCGGGGTTTGGGGATCGAATACGACACGGTAGCCAGGAACCTTGGCGGTGCCGGTGACGGCCAGGACCCAGCCCTCATCCTCCGCTCCGGGCCGGCCGTCGGGAAACCAACCGAGATACAGCCGGCCGTCAGCCGAAGAGATGTGGGTGTCGGCCCTGTCATCGACGATGAGGGTGAAGTCGCCGTTCGCCTCGGGGAAGCAGTCGATAACCTCGGTCGGCTGACCGGGCCCCAGAAGCCAACTATGCAAGCGCAACTTCTCGATCGTAGTGCGGAATCCAGCGTTCGATAGCTCCACCGTCACACGCATCACCTCTCTGACCTGGGAACATTCCGAATCCTCGGGAAGGTCGTCTAGGTTGACATGCACTGCAACGTTGCACCAGTCCTTGCGGGATCTTTCCTGTCTGCCACCGGCGAACTCTGCCCTTGGACATCTGTGGGATATCAGATCCTGTGGCCGAATCTCACGGCAGGTGGCCACTCAACGGCCGATTGGCCACGAATCCGAGCCCGACTGGTCAGCTTGTTCACTCCGTGGAGTGAGTCGACGCGAGGTCCGCTGAACCGGGTGGGGGCTAGGGCAGCAGCCACACCTCCAGCACGGCTCTCGTCAGGATCACACGGTTTCAATACCATCATGTGCGCGGTCGCCGTTCATGACGTCGTTTTACCGGAAAGTGACGAATGTTCATCGAGAAGCTCGTGCTAGAGAATTTCAAGTGCTTCGGGCCGGGGCGCACTTCCCTTCGCCTGGACCGGGGCATGACTGCCTTCATCGGTGCCAATGGTTCGGGCAAAACCGCGGCCTGCGAGGCGCTGCTGCGATTGTTCGGGATATCCGGGCAGGAGCGGTCGGTACGTGTGGACGACTTTCACGTGCCCGTCGGCGAGACCCACCCCGCCGCCAGCCGCGAGCTCACGATCGAAGTGGTGCTCGCGTTCCCCGAACTCGACGACAGCGGGGAGAACAACGATGGCGATGCCGCGGATGATGCGGAGCGTCAGCAGCAGGCCGAGCCGCCCCGAGCGGTCCCGGAGTTCTTCCGACGCATGGCCACTGCAGAGGATGGCGACCTGAAGGTCCGGGTGGCACTCCGGGCCGAATGGGTCGATGACGGCACCGTGGAAGGGGCGATCACCGAGTCACGCGTGATCGTCAACACCCTTGCCGAGGAGTACAGCGAGGACGACTATGTGCAGCTGACTGCTGCGGAGCGCAGCCGCATCCAGATGATCTACATCCCGGCCTCCCGGGACGGCGTGCGCCAGGTGACGGCCTTTCTCCGCAGTCGGCTGTGGCGAGCTGCGCAATGGTCAACTGACCTGCGTGACCTCGTCAGTGGCCACGCGACCGAAGTCGCCGAGAAATTCACCGAAGAGCCCGTGGTCCAGGCGGTCGAAAGCGCGCTGACCACCCGGTGGCAGGAACTGCACGACGCGGGGCTGCACTCGGATCCCAAACTGCGACTCCTCGATGGCGACTTCAACCAGCTGGTCCGCGACTCCGAGCTCGTATTCGAGCCCGACCACAACGGTCGCTCCAGGCCAGCCCGCATGCTGAGTGACGGACAGCGGTCACTGCTGCACCTCGCCCTGGTCGCGGCAGCTATCGACGTCGAGGCCGCGGTCCACGAAGGCCAGCACAGTGATGACTTCACGCTGCAGGCCGCTCACCTGCCACACCTGACCCTGATCGCGGTGGAGGAACCTGAGAACTGCCTTTCGCCGTTCTTCCTGTCCCGCATCGTTGGCCAGCTGCAAGATCTGAGCGGCGCCACAGCGACGCAGACGATCCTCTCCAGCCACTCCCCCAGTGTCATGACCCGCATCCGTCCCGAGGACGTCCGACACTTCCGTACGGCGTCGGCCACCGCGACCGCATCAGTCCGCGAAATCACCCTCCCCGACGACACCACCGAGGCAGGCAAGTACCTGCGGGAGGCGGTGCGTGCCCACCCGGAGCTGTACTTCGCCAAGTTCGTGGTGCTCGGCGAAGGCGACACCGAGCAACTCGTCATCCCCCGAATCGCACAAGCCCACGGCGTACAGCTTGACCCGTCGTTCGTAGCGATGGTGCCGCTCGACGGCAGGCACACCAATCACATGTGGAAACTGCTCCACGACCTGGACATCCCCCATGCCACCCTATTGGACCTCGACTACGGCAAGGTCGGCGCGGGCCCGGCCCGCCTCCGCGATGCCTGCAAACGCCTCATCGACAACGGGCTGGACCCGCTAGAAGGGCTCGCCGACTACGACGAGGTCGAGGAGATCCACGACGACCTCCTCCTCAAGGACATCAAGCCGATCCTGACCCACCTGCGCACATTCGCCGTCTTCTACTCCGCGCCGCTCGACCTCGACTACGCCATGCTGTGGGCGTTCGACAACGCCTACAAAAACGTAAGGGGCAACCAGCGCGGCCCGGCCTCCAGTGATCCCATCACCTCGGTCCTGGGTGAGAAGGGGACTAGGCCAGCCTTTTGGAACGAGTCACGGGCCGAGTCGCTGGGCTGGTACCGCTACCTGTTCCTGACGCGGTCGAAACCGAGCACCCACTTGGGCGCGCTCGGCCGCATCAGTGACGAAGAGCTCCGGCTGAATTCGCCTAAGGTCCTCAAGGCTCTCGTGGAGCACATCCGGAAGGAGATCTCGCGTTGAGCGCATCAGACCGTCTCGCTCCGACGAGCGCTCCGCCACTGCGCCCCAAAACACTGATCTCGGTGGAGGATTGGCGCCCTGCGGGTATCGAGGATCTAGAGCCGGCCGCGTGGGAAGCTCTACAGGACACCGGCAATGTGGCAGTCGTCGCCGGGCCGGGCGCGGGCAAGACAGAGTTCCTCGCTCAGCGCGCCGCCTATCTCCTGCAGACCGGGCTGTGTCCGTGGCCGCAGCACATTCTGGCGATCTCCTTCAAGCGGGACGCTGCCGCCAACCTCGGCCGCCGGGTCGCCGCCCGCGTTCCGGACCACGCCAGCCGCTTCGCGTCGATGACCTTCGACGCATTCACCAAGGGGCTGGTGGATCGGTTCGCGCCAGCCCTCCCACCGGACTGGCGGATGAGCCACGGGTACGACATCCGCATGACGACCGACTCCGAAGTGAGCGACTTCCTCAACACCGTCGCCTTCTCGGCGCCACAGACGCTGGCCGGGCAGCTCGGGTTTCAGCCCGGGCGCTTCGTCTCCGACATCGTCGGGGGATGGAACCTGCCCGAGAAGGTGCCGGCGGACAACAACGTCGACGCCGTCTCCTACGCCGTACGCGAGTGGTGGCGCTCCCGATACCTGCGGTCGGGGAAGGCGGAGGTCGACTTCGTCATGCTCAACCGGCTCGCCGAGCTGCTGGTTCGCACGGTGCCGAAGCTCCGGCGTGCCCTGCGGATGACTTACCCCATTGTTTTCGTCGACGAGTTCCAGGACACGACCAGCGCACAGTTCTCCTTCCTCACGTCAGTGTTCGGCGAGGAGACTTCGGTGACCACGGTCGGGGATGGCAAGCAAAGGATCATGGGCTGGGCCGGCGCAGTGCCCGAGGCCGTCCAGCGTTTCACCAGCACGTTCAACGCCACCACCTACTGGCTGGCATGGAACTTCCGCTCTAGCGACGCCCTGGTCGCGCTGCAGCACGTGATCGCCAGCAAACTCGATCCGACCACAGTGCGAGCCACGTCGAAAGCAACTGCCGAGGATGGGCACGAGCCGGCCATGTTGTGGACGTTCTCCGGCGGAGATAGAGAAGCGAAGTTCATCGCCGACTGGATCGCCCAGGACATCGCTGGCTCGAGCCGTGCACCGGCAGACTTCGCGCTCATCGCACGACAGAGAATCAAAGACTTCGAGCCGCTGTTTCGGGCCCGCCTCGCCGTACACGGCATTCGAGTCCGCAACGACGACGCGCGGGTCGGCAAGATGACCCTCCAAGATCTACTGAAGAGCGAGACGACTCGCCTGTTCGTAGGACTGCTCCGGCTGGCGCACCAGCCCCGTGGGCTCGCCGCAGCGTGGCAGGAGGTAGCGGCGACTTTGGAACGTGTACACGGCGCAACCGACGACGAGACGGCCCAGCAGCGTGTCGGCGAGGACCTGAGCGACCTGACCACCCAGCTCCGTGCCTGGCAACAGTCCCACCCTCCGTCGACCACGTCTGCGACGGAAGCCGTCCGAAAGGTGCTCGACCTCGTGGACAGCGCAGCCCTACGCCGCTATGTGAAGGCCACGGCACCCGGCGAGGAGTTCGATCTCATCACCGACGCATTCGAGAAGCGCCTTGAATCGGTGCTTGACGGAGCGGCCGACTGGGGTGTGGTGATCGACGAGTTCGAGTCCGCCGATGCCGTCGTCTTGCTCACCACTCACCGCAGCAAGGGCCTCGAGTACCACACCGTTTTCTTCCTCGGTATTCACGGCAAGCAGTGGTGGGCCCTCGGAAGGGACCCGCGTGAAGGAACATCAACCTTCTTCGTGGGTTTGTCCAGGGCTGCGCAACGGCTGGTCTTCACCACGGACCGGTCCGAGCGTAACGGCCCCATCGCAGCCTTCTTCGCGATGCTCACCCAGGCGGGCGTGCCCGAGATCGACCAGGGATAGGGCCAGCCCCGTGAGACTGCCCCGTCCGACACAGTGTGAGATGCCTCGTAAAGCCGCGGGTCCCAGCTTCGCTTCGGTATGCGAACTATGAGACCCCGCACCATCGAAGTAAGGGATTGCCTCACGTGGAGGTTCCGCGAGTTGCTTGTAGCTGGTCAGGGCGGCGGCCGTGGCCAGGCCTCGGCTCTGCCAGTCGTTGCGGACCACATACTCGATCTTGAGGCCACGAGCAGCTCATGGCAGGCTCGTGCCCCGTGATCGATGAGTTCGCGAAAGACAATCTGCACAACAGACTGCGGCGGGACCGCGAGGCGCTGCTCTGGAAACTCGACGGCTTGTCCGAATATGACGCCCGCCGGCCTTTGACAGCGACCGGGACCAACCTTCTCGGCCTGGTCAAACACGTGGCCACCGTCGAGGCCAGGTACTTCGGCGAAGTCTTCGACCGTCCTTCCCCGGAACCGCTGTGCCGGTGGCAGGAATCCGGCGGGAGCGATCAGTGGGCTGCCGAACACGAGACCCGCGATCAGATCATCGGGTTCTACCGGCGCACGTGGGAACACTCGGACGCGACGATCAACAAGCTTCCCCTCGACGCCCCCGGCCACGTGCCGTGGTGGCCGGAGCCCCATGCCGACACGAACCTGTTCGCCATCATGGTCCACGTCCTCGGCGAGTCCAACCGGCATGCCGGACACGCCGACATCCTGCGCGAGGGCCTCGACGGCCGGACCGGGATGCGCCCCGAACACGAGAAGCTGATCGACGAGGAAGCCCGCGCAGCCCACTGCGTGAAGATCGAGCAGGCAGCCAGGTCGGCCGCACCGACCAAGGCCTAGAGGTCGTGCCAGGTGACTTGATGTTCCCGGAAGCCCCTGAAACGCCGATGCCCCGGGAACCTGTCTGGTTCCCGGGGCCGGTGGTGGTGAGGTCAGTTGTCGTCGGTGCGCCGGTGCTGGCCGGTGCCGGTCTCGCTGTCGTCGTTCTTACGGCGGCGTGCGGCGTAGACGGCGCCGCCTCCGGCGGCGAGGAGGAGGCCGCCGATTGCCAGGAGCCATCCATTGGTGCTGTCGGCGCCGGTGTGGGCGAGGGAGCCTTCGGGCTTGGCGTCGGGTGCGGTGGGGGTCGAGGTGGCGGTGCCTATCTCCGTGCTGCTGGAGGGAGATGCGGCGTCGGACGGTTCCCCGGTGCCGGTCGAGGACGAGCTGGTCGGCGTGGGCAGAGAAGTGGGGTCGCCGGTGGGCTTGGCCGTCGGCTTCCCGGTCGGCTCCTCCGTGGGCTTGGTCGTGCCCGTGTTCGTGAAAGCCGCGGTGGTCTCGGCGCCGGGCTTGGCCGTGATCTCGACCGGGGTGGTCTCCAGCCGGTAGCCATCCGGGGCCTTGGTCTCAGTGGCGGTGTAGGCGCTGCCGGTCTTCTTGCCGACGGGGAGCGGAGCCTTGGCGGTGCCGTCCGGTCCGGTCGTGAGGGTAAAGGCGCCCTTGTCGTCCTTGGCATCCTTCGGGGCAATGTTGACGACGGCCCCGGCCAGGCCCTTGCCGGTGACCTTGAGGGTGAGGCCGGCGGACTTGTACGGGTCGGTGATCGCCAGGACCTTGGGGTCACCAGGTGCGACCACGACGTCCTGGTCGGGAACGGTGCCCAGCAGCGGGCTGCCGGAGCCGGTCTCCTTAAGGCGTACGACGCCAGGGGTGAGGTCGGAGAAGGCCAGGGTGCCGTCGGAGCCGGTCTTGCCTTCGGCGAGCGACTTGCCCGCGGAGTCGAGCAACTGGAAGGCGGCTCCGGGGGCGGGCTGGCCTTCGGGATCCGTCTTGACGATGCGCAGTCCGGCCTTGTCCGTCGGCGCCGGGTCTCCCTGGTCCTTGGGGGCCTCGGCGGACGGGGAGGGGGCTGCGGTGGCGGTGGTGGCCGGGCCTGCCAGGGCGGTGGCGGCGGTCAGGGCGAGCGCAGTGAACAGGAGGGGGCGGTGCTTCATCAGGGGTGCTCCGGGCGGGATCGTGCGGTGTGGGACGGTGGGGCGCGGGCCGCGAGAGCGGGGCCCGGCAGCGCTAGGGGTCAGTTGGGGGCGTCGCCCGTACGGCGGCGGCGGTTGATCAGGTAGAGGCCGCCTCCTGCGGCGAGCAGGGCGGTGGCTCCGCCGGCCAGCCAGGTGGTGGCGTCGGCGCCGGTGTGGGCGAGGGATCCGGGCGGCGTCGTCGGCGGGGTGGTGGCCGGGGGTGTCGCGGGCGGGGTGCTCGGGCTCGGCGGCGTGGTCGCGGTGGGCTTGTCGACGAGGGTGACGGTGACGTCGGCGCCGGGCCGGGCGGTGAACGCGACCGGTGTGGCATCGAGTTGGTAGCCGTCGGGGGCCTTGGTCTCGCCGACCCAGTAGCGGGTGCCCGACTTGAGCGTGACGTCGAGGGGGACGGTCGCGGTGCCGTCGGTCCCGGTGGTGAGGCTGGTGATCACCTTGCCGGGGGTGTGCTTGCCGGTCTTGTCCGTATCGTCGGCGCGGATGGCGATGACCGTACCCGGCAGGGTCTTGCCGGTGTTCTTGTCGGTCTTCTTCACCGACAGGCGGGCCTTCTTGAACGGGTCGACCAGGTCGAGGGGGTTGGCCTGGGCGGTGCGTCCGGCGGTGATCGTGATGGTCTGCTCGGGGACCAGGTCGTGGACGGGGCTGCCGGAGGAGGTCTCGCGCAGCCGGTAGGTGCCGGCGGGGAGCTTGTCGAAGACGAGGCTGCCCTGTTCATCCGTCTTGCCCGCGGCGACCTGCTTGCCGTCGGAGTCCAGGAGCTGGAACGCGGCGCCGACGAGGCGGGTGCCTTCGGGGTCCTTCTTGCGGATCGTCACGCCGCCGGTGGCCTCGCCGACGGTGATGGCGGCGGAGTCCTTGACGCTGGTGGTGCCCCCGGCGAGCAGCATCCGCTGGGCGGCCGGGTTCTTGGGCGTGAGGACCTGCAGCCCGATGGCCGGCAGCCCCTCGGCCGTCGCGGTGACGCTGGCGGTCCCGGGCTTCTCGGCGGTGAACTCCCAGGCGCCCATGCCGCTGTCGTTCGTGGTGACCTTGCCGGATGCGGTGCCGGAGCCCGACTCGGCGAGCGTGACGGCAACCTTGGGAACCGGCGTGCCGGCGGTGGTGGTGACCTTCACCGCAACCGTGACCTTCGTCCCGGCAGTGGTGTTCTTCACCGACGGCGTGATCTGGAGGGTGTAGGGGCCCGCGAGCTTCTTGGCCTCGGCGACGTAGCCCTGGGCGAGGGTGCGGGCGGTCGGGGAGACGACCGGATACGCCAGGCGCTGCTTCCCCCGGTCGCCGTCGAGAGCGTAGGTGCCGCCAGCCAGGTATTCGTACACCACGGCGTCGACTGCTGCGGCCTGGGCGTTGTCGCGGGTCTGCCCGTATTTGCCGATCACGTAGGCGGCCTGTGCCAGGTTCTCCTTGGTAACGGGCTTCCCTGTGACCGAGGACGTCCAGGACGGCACCGGCTGCGGGTCGCTGTAGCCTCCGGCGTCGGCCGGGCCCTTGCGTTCGGGGTCGGCGCAGTAGGTCTCGGTGTCGCCGTGGACGGCCGGGCCGGGCGGGCCGTAGGCGCCGATGTGGCTGGAGGCCGCGTGGCCTTCGGAGTCCGGGATGGTGTAGCCGGGGCCCAGTACCGCGGGGGCGTCCGGGGCGGCCACGGCCTGCGCGGGCAGCAGGGTGCCGGCGGCCAGGGCGGCGACGGCGACGGCCAGGTGAGCGGGTCGGGCGAGGCGAAGGCTCATAGGGGGAAGAGGTCCTGTCGGTGAAGGGAATGAGGGTGCGGACGCTGGCGTGTCCGCGAATGCCGGGGTCGGCGGCAGCCGGGTTGGCCTACCGAGCCCGGGCTGGGGAGGTCCGGGCCTGCGGCACCGGAGCCGTGAGGGGAGACGGGCCGGTGCGTACCGGCGGGGCGCCGGGGATCCACAGGCGTACGTACTGGTCGATCGCGACGCGCAGCCGGGTGACGTTGATACCGATCCAGGGCGCGTGCTCGCTGTGGTTCCAGTCGGTGACGGTGCCGTACCCGTCCTGGCCGGGCTTCTTGCCACGGCGGCGGTCGCGGACCTCGAAGGCGCCGTAGTCGGCGAAGCGCAGCACCGCGGTGTCGATCCGCCCCTGTTCCATGTGTACGACCTGCAGGCGCAGCCCGTCGTAGCGCCCGGCGTAGATCGTGGGAGCGAAGTCGATACGCAGGCGCAGCGGGAGGTCCGGTACGGGTGCGGCGTAGTAGGCATCGCCCACGACGGCTGCCTCCGTGTACGGCAGCGTGAGGTGGTCGGCGAACAACTGCTCGGTAAACAAGGCCACAGGGCTTCCTCGTTGGTCGGTCAGCGCCGTGCGGCGGGGCGCGCGGGCAGGGCGGCGGAGGGGGTAGTGGCGGTGCTCCAGCGCGGAATGCTGCCGACCGGGACAGGCGGGCGGACTCCAAGGCGGGGCCGGAGGTCGCGGGGAGTCGGTACCGGCGGGCGGGGCGGCACGACGGGCGTGAGCTGGGCGCGGGCGGCGAGCTCGGGGTGGAGGCTCTCGCGCCAGCGGGCAGCGGGAGTCGGATCGGTGAAGGCTGCCGCTGTGGCGGCGATGAGGTGGGAGGGCGTACGGGGGCTGAAGGTGATCTCCGCGCGGGTGCCCCAGCCCGGCGGGCCGGCCCACAGCTGCGTCCCGTCCTCCAGGTCGCGGCGCGAGCGGTTGATGTAGAGCCCCGCGTTGCGGTCCGGGGCAGCCAGCTCCACGGTGCCGACCTCGGCGCCCGTGCGCTCCCAGCCGGCCGCGACCAGCGGTGCCACGCTGTCGGCCCAGTAGGGCGACGGGGCCGCGAGGAAGCGGTCCTGGCCGTCGGCCCAGTCCTGGGCGAGCGCGGCGGTCAGGGCCGCGACGAGTTCGGGCGGGGTGTTCTGGTTGACGATCGCGGTCCACTGGGGTCCGGAAACGGCGTCCGGCGCGGCACTGATGGTCCACAGGTCGTAGTCGTCGCCCGCCCAGCCGATCCGGATGCGGTGGTCCGGACTGGTCACGACGAGCTGGTGCGAACCTTCGTCGAGGTGGTGGTGGGGCCAGTGCGCGACCGGCGCGAAGCCGGCATCGCCGTAGCCGGGTGATCCGGCGAGATACCGGGGCGTGACGTGAACATCGCCATCCACGGGAGTAACGGTGGTTCGGGGGGCGGGTACGGGCAAGGGCGTCTCCAGGACTGAAGGGGTGGCGGTCAGCGGGCGGCGAGGGCAGCGGTGGCGGCGAAGACCGGGCGAGAAGCGATCGCGGAGGGCAGGACGACGTCCGGCCTGCGGATGGCGGCCAGGTCGGCGAGGACCTCGCGCTTGGCCTGGGCGCGCAGGGCCGGGGGGAAGACGTCCGCCTCGAGCCTGCCGTCCGCGGCGGCATACGGGCGGAGCCGGGCCAGGATGCGGGCGGCGGCGGCCGGGTGCTCGGCGACGAGGCGGTCGAGGGCCGCGTCCAGGGCCTGGAATCGCAGGTCGTGGTCGGGAGCGGCGCGGCGCCGGTCGGTGACCGTCCCCGCGTACTGGTGGATCAGGCGGGTGTGTTCGGCCCGGCGCTGCCAGATCGCGACCAGGAACCGGCGCGCGTTGAGGATCTTGAAGGCGTCCTGTTCGGGCAGGTGGAAGAAGTCGCCAGGCAGGACACCCAGGGCGGAGGGGCTGGAGGCGCGGGCCACCGGCACGGTCAGGGTGGCGAGTTCGTCCAGTGCCGTGTTCCAGCGCCGCTGCAGCAGCGGGTGGCGCAGCGCGGGGTCACGGTCGTTCTGGTCGCGGGCGTCGTCGGCGACGGCGCTGCGGAAGGCCACAACTCCCCTGGCCAGGAGCTGCTCGACGCCCGGCGTGCTGGGGGCGGTGAGGTGGCCGTCGGCCCAGCCTTCCTCGATCGTGTCGAAGATGTCCTTGGCGAGCGGGCGTGCGGGCAGGCCGGCAGCGGCCTGGGCCTGGGCGAGGAGCTGGGTGAAGCGGGCGGGGTAGGCGTGGGCGAGCCAGCCGCGGGCGGTGGTGACCGTGTCGGTGGACGCGGTCCCCTCGGCAGCGTCGCGCGTACGGCTCTCGGCTCGGCGCAGCGCGGCGGCTTCCCGGTGGACCTGGTGGAGGGCGGTGCGTACCTGCCGCAGCTGGCGGGAGGTACGGGCGGCGCGCGGGTCTCGGCGGTAGGTCATCCGCTCGACGGCGACCTGCAGGTCGCCCTCGGCGAAGGTGAGCGCATCGCGCAGGTCGTGGAGGCGGCCGGGAGCGTGGAGGAGGTCGTGCTGGGCGGGGCGCAGGTAGTCGGCGGCGTCGGCTATCGCGGCCGTCACCAGGTGATCGAAGCGGTCCTGGAGGTAGTCGGAGAACGCCGTGTCGTCGAGGTCGGCGACTTCGCGAAGGCGGAGGCGGTGGTGCTGCGGCTGGGGAGCGTCGGAGGTCGCGGGCATGGTGGTCCTTTTCGAGGGGTTGGTGGCTGGGGCGTTCAGGCGGGGAGCGGGCGGCGGGTGGCCGGATGGGTGCGGAGTTTCGCGAAGGACACGGCAAGTCCTGCGGCCTGCAGGACGGCGCAGGCGGTGATGGCGTGGCCGAGGAGGTCGGGCGGGGTGAGCGCGACCAGGGCTCCGGCGAGGGGGAACGGCGCGAGCAGCAGCAGGATGATCAAGCTGAGGGTGCTGCCGAACACTTCGGCGGGTACGAGGTGGGCGCGCAGGGTGCGCAGCACCACGGTCATGCCCGCCTCGCCTGCCATGAGCAGCGCCACCAGGACCAGGAAGGTGGTGTAGGTGTCGGCGGCTGCCAGTGCCAGGCAGGCCAGGGAGGCGAGGGTTGCTGCGGTGGCGCCGACCGGCCACAGGCCGGCCCGGTCGATCGCGAACCGGGCGAGGGCGACCATGGCCAGGGAGGCGACGGCGGCGGCCGACCAGACGAGGCCGACCTGGCTGCTGGTGCCGCCGAGCTGCTGGATGACCAGCACGGGACCGGCGGCCTGCACGAGGCCGATCGCGGTGTTGGACAGCACCAGTCCGACGCACAGCCAGCCCAGCGCGGGCAGCGAGCGCAGGGTCAGCCAGCCGATCCGGAGTCCCTGGGCGACTGGGACTGGGGCGTCCTGGGGCCAGGCGGGGCGCTGGCGGGGGGCCAGGGCCGCGCCGAGCAGGGAGCAGGCGGCGATGGTCAGGAGCATGCCGGTGGCACCGGTGTACTGCAGCAGGACACCGGCCAGGGCCGGGCCGGCGAGCGTGGCGCCCTGGTCGATGCCGAGCAGGACGGCCTGGACGCGGTGGGCGTGGCCTCCGGCGTCCCGGCTGGCGGCGCCGCCGGCGGTCTCGGCCGCGATGTAGGAGAACTCCGTGAGGACGCCGGTCAGCGCGGCGAGCAGCATGACCGTGGCGATGGCGGCGGTGCCGCCGACGGTGGGGAGCACGAGGGCGGCGGCCAGGACGACGAGCGCGCGCAGGACCGAGGCGATGCGCAGGACCCGGGTGCTGCCGAAGCGGTCCACGGCGGCGCCGGCGAGGGCGAACGCGCCGAGGCGGGGCACCCATTCGAGCATGAAGGCGATGCCGGTCAGGGTGGCCGAGTCGGTGACGGCCAGGACCAGCAGCGGGATGCCGTACGTGCTCATGGCGAAGGCACCGGCATCGGCGGTGCGCGGGACATAGACACCGCGGACGGGCCCGAATGCGGGGACGCGGACGTGTCGGCCGGTGGGTGGCCGCAGGGCGGCGTGCTTGGGAGGCATCGTGTTTCCGGGGAGGTGGGACGGATACGTTCGGGGGCCGGATCGTCGGGGTGGTGACCGTCGGTCCGGGCGGCAACGGCCGTTAGTGGCCTGGGCCGTGAGCGGGCGCAGGGAATGCGTCGTGCGGGAGTGGGGTGTGCTGCCGGGAGCGGCGCGGGCGCCGGTGGCGGCCCAGGCGGCGGCCGGGGCCGAGCTTGGGCCGGGCGACGATCAGCACGGTCAGCGCGGTGGCGGCGCCTGCCGCGGGCAGGGCGGCGAGGATCTGCGGGCTGTCCGAGAGGGCTCCGGCGAGCGCGGTGCCGGCGGCCTGTCCCGTACCAACGGAGAGGATCAGCCAGGCATACGCCTCGGTGGTGCGGGAGGCGGGGGCCAGGGCGTCCACCACGTGGAACCCGTTGGTGATGATCAAGGTGAGGAACAGGCCCGGTATCCCGGCGAGGGCGACGGCCGCTCGGGGGCCGGGGTCGGCCAGCAGGGGCACCCAGCCGAGAAGGAACAGCGTGCTGGTGGTGATCAGTTGGGTGGTCGTGGTGCCGGGCCACGTCCTGCGGGCATAGACGAGACCGCCCAGGAAGCTGCCGGTGGAAAACGCGGCCGGCAGCACCCCGGAGAGCGTGGCCATCTGGTGCGTGGCGGCCATGTCCGCAGCCCAGACGTTCATCGCGCCGAGCGCGAAGCCGGTCCCCGCCAGTGCGGTGAACAGCAGGACCAGGCCCGCACTCATCAGCCGTCCGGTGCCCGCAGGCCCGTCTGCGGCCGGGCGCCAGTAGCGAGAGGGGCCCGCGCACAGGACGATGGCCGACCCGGCGAGCCCCAGGGCCGCGGTGGCCCACAGGGCAATGTCGGGGTTGTGCGCGGTCGCCAGCCACGAGGCGAGCAAGGGACCCACGATGTAGAGGAGCCCTTGGGAGCCGGTATCCAGGGCCTGCACGACGCGGCGGCGCCCGGCATCGGGCAGGACCGCCGGCCACAACGCACGGAGGCCGGCCTCCAAGGGCGGGGTGATCAGCCCCGCCAACCCCACGACCGCGGTCACGGCCGCCGGCTGTCCAGCCGCCCCGATCCACGGGAGCGCCACCAGGCAGGAGGAGTTGAGCAGGACGGCCGGAACGGAGACACGGGTCTGCCCGTACTTGTCCATCAGGCGGCCCTTGAGCGGCTGCGAGAGCCCCGAGGCCAGCCCGTAGATCGCGGCGAGGAGACCGGCGAAGGCCAGCGACCCACCGCCCTCGCTGATCCACAAGACCAACGAGACGGGGACCATGCCGTTGGGCAGGCGCCCGATCAGGGTGCCGCCCAGCAGGCGGGCCACGTACCGGCTGCCCAGTACGGCCCCGTACGTGGCCGATGGAGCGGTTGCGGTCGAGCGAGCGGTCAACGGGCGGGACTTTCCATCAGGGCTCAGCGCCAGGGCGCCGGGAGCGAAGGGGATACCGGCGGCGGGCGGCCGGAAGGTGGCAGAGAGCGGCGGGGGTTCATCGGCTCGGGCCGGTGGTGGCTGCGGAGAACAGCTCGCCGGGCCGCCAGGCGGTGACCGGGGCGGGGGCCGGAGGCTGGCTCACGGCAACGGCCTGGCTGGCCTTTCGGGCCTGGTGGGCTGCCCACTGCCCGGAGCGGGCGGCGGCCGGGATGCGCGGCGTGCCCCACACGGGGTGGCTCTCGGCGTCCGGCAGCGAGCGGGCGGTGGCCCACGCAGACAGGGCCCGGTAGATCGGGGCGAGGGCCTGGCCCGGGGCGGTCAGCTGCAGGGAGGCGACGTCATCGCGGGAGACGGAGACGATCCCGTCGTCGATGAGCCTGCGGATCGGCGAGTAGATCGCGCTGGGGCTGTGGTCGGCCATCGCCTCGGCGGAGAGCGCGGCCATGGTCGTGGTCCCGCGGGCCTTGAGGGTCCACAGCAGCACGGTGGCGTGCCGGTGGCCGATCACGGCGAGGGTGTCCTCGGCGTTCTGTGCGGCCGGGATCCGCTCCGGTTCGCTCTTCCCGGTCACGCGGTTGCGGACGAGATTCTTCTCCAGGTGCGCGTCGCCCCAGCCGGCCAGGGCGGTCAGGGACGGCATCAGGTCCCGGCCGCGGGCGGTCAGGCCGTAGGTGACGTGCAGGCGGGTCTGGGCGGTGCGTTCGACGAGTCCGGCCTCGGACAGCGCCCGCAGGCGGGGGTGGAGCTGGCCGTCACCGAGCCAGGGCAGGTGCTCCTTGAGCTTGGTGTAGCGCAGCGGGCCGGGCTGGGAGGCCAGTGTCATCAGCACCCACACGCTCCAGCGCGGCGCGATCATCTCCAGCGCCTCGGCAACGCGGGGCAGGTCGGTCGAAGGCAGGCGGGCAGCAGCCATGGCGGGAACTCCAGACGGGCGGGATGGTGGAGAAGAGGGAAGGGGGGTCAGCGCGAGCGGGCGGGCTCGGTGGTCGCGGCGCGAGGCGGGGCCGGGGAGACGGCCAGGGCCTGGGGCACAGCGGATGCCGCGGGTGCGATGTCGGGGACGCGGGCCAGGCTGTTCAGCACGTCGCCGAGGACCTGGGCGTGGGAGTCGCGGACGGTGACGGCGTGGGCCAGGCGGCGGGTGGCGTCGGCGATGTGGCCGACGTCCACGGATTCGATCGCGCGGTCGGGGTGAGTCAGCCGGTGGAGCTGCTCGGCGTGGAAGGTGACGGCGCGGTCGGCGTACTGCAGGGCGTCGAAGCTGTTGAGCAGGGCGTACCGCATGCTGCCCGGCACGGGGTCCGCGGCGAGTTCGGCAACCGGGCGGCCGTAGAGGGCTTCGATCCGCTCGCCCGCAGCCTGGGAGGCAGCGTACGGACCGGGCACTCAGCCTCTCCGAACTGCCACTCCGCCTCCGGCCCCTGCGGGGGCCGGCGGGAGATTGCTGCTCGCGACTGTCGGCCGGACGGCAGCCGGGGCGGCGAGCGGGCGGACCGCTGGTGGTGGCATCGCGGTGAGCAGCTTGTCCAGGGCGGTCCGGTAGCCGCTGCGTGCTGCCAGCGCCGCCTCCAGCCACTCAGCGTCGAACCGCAGCGCATCGGAACTCAGCAAGTCCAGCTCTGCGTCGGGGGCCATCGCCGCGTGAACGCGGTCACGGACCCGTACGACTTGCGCCTCGGCCAGGGCGAGGAAGACCCGCAGCTCCAGGGCCCGGACCAGGGCCGACGAGGCTCCGGGGCGGACCGCGCGCTCGTGGAGCTCGCTCAGCGGCCCGCCGAACACGCCCTCCAGGCGGGCGTCCTGGGTGCTGGGCCTGCGTCCGTCGCTCATCGGACACCGCCCCGGACCCGCGCGGGCTGTGCCGGAACGGGGGTGGGCAGCGTGGTCGTCACCCGGGGTCCGAAGCGCTGCTGGATGCGGGCCATCTCGGCAGGGGCCTGCAGGAGGAACCGGAGCGTCATGGCCCGGCCGTCACGAGCGGCAACAGCATGGTTCACCCGGTGGGCCAGCTCCATCACCGGGTCGTCCAGCTGATCCCCCACCGCTGTCTCCAGCGCCGCGACCAAGGTGTCCTCGGCCGTCTCCAGCACCTGCTGGGCCTGGGAGAGCAGCCCGTACCAGTGGACCGCCTGGGTAGCGCCGGGATGGGCCTGGGGTGCGGCGTGGACGGCCTGGGTCAGCTCGCTCATCGCGAAGCCGAACTGGGCCTCGATCCGGGCGGCGAACAGGCCGAGCACGTCGCCGTCGAAGACGTCGGGGATGTCGGACACGAAAGGGGGCTCCTGGAAGAAGGGAACGTACGGACGGGTCAGTTCGGGCGAAGGCCGTCGCCGCGGCGGAGGTCACCGTCGTCGACCCAGCCGGTGATGCCCGAGGCGGTGGTGACGTGCCGCCAGGTGCCGTCGGCCACCGACGCTGTGAACGGCTCCCCGCGCCGCAACACACCCACGGCCGTGGAGTCGCCGGCGGCGCGGGCATGGACGGCGAGAGCGAGCACCTGCCCGGCCGGCCGAGCCGTACGGGGCGCGACGGGGCGGAGTGCCGCGGTGGAGGCGGCCCGGGATGGGGCGCCGCCCAGGACGGTGGCGGAGATGGACGCGGATGTGTAGCACACAGCGGATGGCTCCAGACCAGGCAGAACAACAGGAAGTGACCGCCCTCAGCGGGGCGGTGGTGTTGCAAAGGGTCCGGAGAATCCCCGGTTTCCGAAACCGGGACTTCGCCGCTATATTGCGCGCCGCCGAAACGGGGCCGGGCGGGATCGTGTTCAGCGGCCGTGTGGCCGTCGAGATGCCTGCGGCACGGGTGTCGCCGGGGCGGTGCGGACCGGGCTACGGCGTGCGGTCGGAGCCGGCGGCGGCAGCTGCGGAGCCTCCTCGTCCGACCACGCCTCCCACCAATCAACCGCGGCGCCGTACGTCTCGAACCCGCCTTCCCTCAGGGTGTGGGTGTTGGAGTCCCAGTCGAACCGCTCCCGCAGGATCCGGAACTCCGGCACCGCCTGGGGGTCAAGGGAGCGCAGCATCACCACCGTCTCCACGGGTTCGCGCATGTCGGCGGTGTAGCTGGCCAGCAAGGCGAAACGGTCGCCGTCGCCGCGGACACGTGCCTCCAGGGCCCGGGTGACGTCGTCGGCGGGGTCGTGCACACCTTCCTGCGGGCTGAGCGCGTCGGAGGGACAGCCGCGGGCGATCAGGTACGACTGGGCCATCGCGTACAGCGGGAGTTCCTTGGAGTCGATCTCGAAGGTACGGGCGCTCAGGTCGCGCGAGACGTGCACTGCCCTGAGCTGCGGGCTTCCCGGAATACCCCTGGTGGCCCCCTCGTCGAGGAGCACGAAGTAGCTGTCGGTGTCGGTGCGGTGTTCGCCGAGCACCTTGAAGGACGAGATGTCGAGATGGTCGTGGTGCTGCTCGTGCTCCTCGTCAGCAGGCTCGAAGCCGTCGAGTTCGTAGTCGGGTTCGTGGAGGGACACGTGGGGCGGACTGCTTTCTGCAGGCGGGAGAGGACAAACCGCGGGCACTGCGCGGTCAGTGGTGTCGGGCTGGTGTCGGCCAGGCTCCGGCCGGGCGGGCGGGCACAGGGGCCGTGATGGGTGAGCGGCGGGTGCCGAGCAGGGCGGTCCGGCCGGTGTCGGTCAGGGTGACCGGCTGGCCGACGGTCAGTGCCCGGGAGGTGTCCCGGGTGACCAGCCCGTGGGCTTCCAGGCGCTGGAACGCGGGAAGTTCGATGAGACGGCCCTGGACGGTGCGGACCGAGACCCGGTGGGTGAGGAGGTGTTCGCGCATCGTGCCGCCGCCGGCGAGCGAAAGGAGCGCGGCGAAGTCGCGGGGTGTCAGCTCCTCGTCAGCGGGGGCGGCGGCCGGGGCGGCATCCCTCACCTCCTCCAAGGCGGCGGCCACACCCTCCTGCAGCCGGTCGCGGGCGGCCGTGGCCTGGGCCAGGTCGTGAACGGTCCGGCGCAGGCGGTCCAGGAGCGGGGCATCCACGGGGTAGCTGCCGGAGGACAGGCGCATCAGCGCGTTGCGGTGGTAGGCGACCGCGCCCTCGGCCGTCGCCAGGTCCCGGTGTGCTGCAGCGAGTGCGGCTCGCTCGGGCGGGAGCAGCCCGCTCAGGTGGTCGTGGTGCAGGACAGCCAGGTCGCCGACAACGCGCTCGATGGCGGCGTCCAGGGCGGTTGCCGGGGATTCGCGGGCGGTCACGACGGCCGGCAGTCGCAGTCGGCCGGGATGGCGGCCAGGAGAGCCGAGCGGCGGTAGGACTTGCGGCGACGGCCGTCGCCGTGGGTGATGTCGCGGCTGGCCACCTCGTAGGGGCGAAGCAGGGCGGCCAGGCGGGTCTGGGTGAGCTCGGCGTAGGCCCAGCGGCCCTCGGCGATACCCGGCAGGGTGCGCAGCTCCGCGACGAGGTCGGCGGAGGACAGCGCGTCCGGGCTGCCGTAGCGGGCGAAGGCGTCCAGGCAGGCGGCCAGGATGCACGGGGCGGCGACGGCGGAGACCGCGTTCTCGGCGGGGTGGCCAAGGGTGGTCGGCAGCTGCTCGGAGTCGGTGCACGGCGGGCAGCAGCTGTCGGCGCTCAGGAGGTGCGAGACCTGCCGGCCCGCCTTGGCGTGCTCGACGAGCAGATTGCTCAGGTCGTCGAGTTCCTGATCCTGGGCGGCGGCGGTGGTGGGCTGCGGCCGGCCGGCCCAGGCGCTCAGTTCCGCCTCCACCTCCAGCTGACGCTCGCGTGCATCCAGCAGGGCCTGATGGCGCGGGTGCGGAGCCGGGCGGGGCTCGAGGAGGGTCGCCATCAGGGCCTGGAGCAGGGAGGAGGACTGGGCGGTGAGGTTGGTCATCGCGAAGGACCCTTCGGGGAAGTCGTGGTGATGCGGGCGGGCACGGGAAGTCCGGGGACCGGGAAGGCCGGAACCGGAGGCCCCGGCATAGCGGCAGGACGCGGGCGGACCTGCGGCGAGAGGGAACGAGCCGCGTACGCGCGGGGCCCGGCCGCGGGGCGGGGGCGGCCGACGCGGGCCCGGACGGTGTCGTAGATGTCGTGCTTGGCCCGGGGGCGTACGGCGACGACGTGGATGTCGGTGGGGTGGCTGGACCCGGGCGGGGCTGGGCGGTGGGCGTAGACGATGCGCCACTCGACGCGGGAGCCGAGGTAGAGCTTGCGGTACCCGGACAGCTCCCCGGTCAGCTTGCCGCCCCTCACCTCCGCGCGGACCACGTCCTGGATGAGGGCGAGCCCCAGGTCCCGCATGTCGCCCGGGGCGGCCAACAGGTCGTTCAGGGCCTCGGGGTGGAAGGACAGCCCGAACGCCGCGGGAGGCTGCGGTGGGTGTGTCACGTGGCGGCCCCGACCGGCGAAGGTCCGGCGTCGGTCTGCTGGGTTTCGGCATCGCGGGCGGCGGACTTCGCGGACGGGCCCGGGCCGCGCAGCAGGCGGTGCTCGGGACGCTCCGGGTCGGTCTGGCAGGCGCTGAGGGGCCCACCGGGGGCGCGGACGTAGGCCAGGCAGTGGGTGAGGTAGTCCCGGTGCCACACGGCCATGCCGCTGAGGCCGGCCTCGGGGTCCTTGTGCTGCTGGTAGGCCAGCCACAGCGCGTGCAGCCACGCAACCACGTCGAGGTGCTCCTGCCACTGGTCGCACCAGGGTGCGGCGGTGGTGATCTCGGCGCCGTAGACGTCCATGAGGTGGTCGTCCACCCAGTCGGTGAGCGCGGCCAGTTCGTCCTCGAACTCCTCGCCCTCCAGCTCCAGGATGGGCTTGGGGTCCGGCGGCGGGGCCGGTGCGGCGTACGAGGGCATGCCGGGAAATCCCGCGAAGGGCATGCTCGCGGCCATCGGGTCGGCCGGCGGGGCGGAGGCCAGCGTGTCGATCATGCGGGCCTGTTCGGCCGACTGGTCCAGGAGCTTGCGCACCGATGCCTCGATCGATTCGAGGTCGCCTTCCGGCAGACGGACCGGCTCTATTTCCCCGCCATGGCGGGGCTCAGCAGATTCGGACACGAAAAGGGTTCTCCTTGCAGCCGGGGCCGTGGAATCAGTGGCTCCGATGGTCCGGAGAATCCCCGGTTTCGGAAACCGGGGATCTGCCGCTATATTCCGCCCCGCCGCAATCCGGACGGTGATGCGGTCCGGTCAGGAGGTCAGGTCGAAATCGTCCTGGGAATGCACCTGCTGGAGGGTCTCGGTGAGCCGGTCGGAGGCGACGGCCGCGTACTGGCTGGTCTTCTCGATGCCGATGAAGCTCCGGCCCTCCAGGAGGGCTGCGACCCCGGTGCTGCCCGATCCGGCGCAGAAGTCGAGCACGGTGCCGCCGGGCGGGGCGATCTTCACCAGCTGCCGCATCACCTCGACGGGCTTTTGGGTGATATGCCGGCGCGCCTTGCCCGAGGGCTGCGAGGCGCTGAACATCCCCGGCAGGTAGACCGGGTTGGCGGAGGCGTCGATCTTGCCCTTCGCGCCCCAGACGATGAACTCGCAGTCCTGGCGGAACTTGCCCTTCTGCGGCCTGGCCTGCGGCTTGTGCCAGGCCATGACGCCCAGCCACAGCCACCCGGCGGCCTGAAGCGCGTCCGTGGTGGCCGGCAGCTGGCGCCAGTCGGTGAACAGCAGCGCCGTCCCGCCGGTCTTCGTCGCCCGGTGGGCCTCGGTCATGATCTGCGTCAGCCAGAGCGTGTACGAGCGCTGGTCCATGTTCTCGCCGGTGAAGTCCGGCAGGGCGTGCTGGGCGTCCGCGGAGACGTACTTCTGGCGGGCGGAGCGGCTGGTGCGCTCCTTCGCCGTCCGGCCGCCGCTGTTGTAGGGCGGGTCGGTGATGACCGAGTCGGCGCAGCCGTCGGGCAGTGTCGCGAGCACGGTCAGCGCGTCGCCCTGGTGGAGGGAAAACGACAAAAGGGGACCCCAATTCGATGAGGGATGCGGGTGGAAGGCTCCGGACCGCGCAGAGGGTCACGGCCGTAGAAGCCGGTGGCGCGCGGGGAGGCCCAAACTGTAGGTCACAATCCCCGGTTGGGAAGCATCGCGGGCCCAGGAGCGCGGAATCTCGCGGATTTCGACGGCGATTTCGGTGACCGGGGATTCGGGCTTACTGTCGTGTCACTGCCCGGCGGACACCGCCGATGGCGTACCCCTTCCCCCTTTTCCCTTTTCCGCAGGAGGCCCCTGTGTTCCGTCCGTGACCCCGCACGCGGCCATCGCCGCCGCCCCGTCGCTCCCCGCCCGCCGCAGACCCTGACACGGAGACCGCCCATGTATCGCCCCTGCTGACCCGCCTCGTATCCCCCGCAACTTCCAAGGACCTGGAGGTCCCCCTGATGTTCCGCCCGTAACCCCCACTGCCCTGGTGCGCGAGGCAACGCCCACCCGGCAATCCCAGATCCCCATGGCCTTCCCGGCCCGGCACCCGCTCCAGGAGTTCGCTGATGTTCCGCCCGTAAGACGCCCCCGCATCCCCCTTCTTCACCGGCCCGCCGCTGCGTGCCGATCCCTGCATTCCCCTGGAGGCACGCCCATGTTCCGCCCGTAACTCCCCTCGTCCCGCCGGGTGCGTGAGGCAACACGCACCCGGGCCGGGATCCTCTCGCCCGCCTCCACCGCTCCGGCCGCACGGCCCTTCCCCTTTTCACACCGTGCGGCCGGGGCCCACCCCCGAGGACCTCCCCGTGACCCGTTCCTCCCCATCCCCACGTGACATCCCCGCGGCCCGCCGACCGGAGGCCGCCCGGGAGTGAAAGGCATCGCCGCCGCGATCGGCGCGCTCTGCCTCTCCCCCTTCCTGCTGGCCGGCACCGCTGTCTTCGCCGCAGCCGCGAGCGACTCCTCGGGCCAGGGCACCTCCTGCGTCACCAAGTCGGTCGACACCGATGCCGTACGGCGCCAAGTCGCCTCGGTTCTCGGCGGATCCGGCGCCCAGAAGGTCCAAGTCGATGGCCTTGACCTGCCGGACGAGCAGATACCGCACGCCCGCACCATCGTCGCCACCGGCATCACGCTCGAAATACCCGAGCGCGGCCAGGTCGTCGCACTGGCCACCGCCATCCAGGAGAGCCGGCTGCGCAACCTCGGCTACGGCGACCGCGACTCGCTGGGCCTGTTCCAGCAGCGGCCCAGCCAAGGGTGGGGCACTGCCACCCAGGTCCGCGACCCCGTCTACGCCAGCACGAAGTTCTACCAGGGCCTGCTGAAGGTCCCCGGCTGGCAGCAGATGACGATCACGCAGGCCGCGCAGGCCGTCCAGCTGAGCGGCTTCCCCGACGCGTACGCCCAGTGGGAGCCTCTCGCCCGCGCGCTGCAGCAGGCCATCGCCCCGACGCTGAAGGGTGCCCGGCCGTCCGCCGACGGCCAGAGCCCGGGCCTGCCGGCCACAGACCCGTGTGTCCCGGGCGAAGACGGCAGCGGCTCCGGGCCGATCCCCGAAGGGGCCGTCCCCAAGGGGTACTCGATCCCCGCCGACGCCGATCCCCGTGCCAAGACGGCCATCACGTGGGCCATGAACCAGCTCGGCACCCTCTACCAATGGGGCGGCTCCTGTCTCGCGCCCCACGGTCCGGACCCGATGGGCCGGTGCGACTGCAGCTCGCTGACCCAGCAGGCGTACAAGAAGGCCGGGATCACCCTGACCCGGACCACGTACACCCAGGTCAAGGAAGGCAACGCCGTCCCGCTGAACCAGCTTCGCCCCGGCGACCTGGTCTTCAGCCGCGGCACCCCCGCCGTCCCTGAGCACGTCGGTATCTACGCCGGCCACGGCTACGTCATCGAGGCCCCGCGCACCACAAAGCCGGTCCGCTTCAGCACCCTCGCGGATTACGCCGCCCACAGCGCGCGCCGTCTCCCGTGACACCGGTCCGCCCGGCCGGCCCTTGAGGCACCGGGCGGACCGGACCACCTTCGCGCCGCAGAGCGCCCCCTCCCCCTCCCCCCTTTCTTCCTGTTCCCCGGCAGGGCCCGTCGTGTCCTGCGCATGCAAGGAGCGCACCCCCATCTCCCCCGCGAACCTCACCCCACCCCTGTCCGAACGCCTGACCCTGCTTGCCTACGATCCGGGGGTCTCACCCAAGGGCGGCGGCCTGCCCGGACTCGAAGTCCTGCGCACCGTCGTCAACTCGATCAACCTCTTCGGCATCGTCGCGGTGGTCGGCGCGCTCGCCGTCAGCCTCGGCGTGTGGGCATGGGGCCACCACTCCGGCGGCCACCAGGCCGAAGCCAACGGCAAGAAAGGCGCGGTCGTCAGCGCCGGAGCCGCCCTCGGCCTGGGCGCGGCCAACGGCATCGTCGCGTTCTTCAGCGCCCTCGGCTCGCAGGTCCACTGATGAGGAAACGTTCCCTCGACGCTCTCGGTCTCGGCTGGCAGCCGCCCAGGCGCGTCATGATCGCCGCCGGCGTCCTGGCCGCGCTGCTCGTCCTGGCCGGCGCCACGGCCTGGTGGACCGGCCGCGGCCACAGCGACAGCGCTTCCGCCCCGCACACCGGGTCCTCCGCATCACCGAAGAGCACCTCGGCCCCCGCGCCGAAGCCGCCCCCGGGCGGGTCCAAGGTCGCCGGTCCGCCGCCGATCGCCGACCCGCTGGCCTTCGCCCGGGCGAGCGCGGTGATGCTGTGGACCTTCGACGCCCGCACCACCAGCCGTGACGACCAACTCGCCGGCATGCACACCTGGATGACCGGCGAGACCGCATACGCGGACTGGGACTCCGTCCAGGCCCAGATCCCGGACCCGCTCCTGTGGTCCCGGCTCAAGGACAACGCCCAGCACGCCAGCGCCACCACCTCCGAGGCTCACTTCCCCTCGGCGTTCAAGCAGGCCCTGGCCGAGAACCCGCAGGCGATCACCGAGGCCTACATCTACGCCGTCACCGTCCGCGGCAAGACGCAACTCGCCTGGAACGGCGGCGGAGGCGGCGCCGAGGACCGCCAGATCACCCTCGCCGTCCAGTGCCGCCCCGGCAAGGACTGCCGCCTGGCCGCTGTAGCCCCGCGCGTCGCCCCGTAGCCCTTCCCCCCTCCCCGAAAGGACGCCCGCGTGGGCTTCTGTGACCTGCCCGTCGCCGGCAAACTCTGCACGGTCGGCGACGTGATCGACTTCGCCTCCGACCCCGTCGGCGCCATCGGGGACTGGATGGCCAAGTCGGCCGGCGACCTCGCCGCCGCCGCGGCCGACCTCGCTGCGAAGGCCATCAACCGGACCACCGACATCGACCTCGGTGCCGGCTGGTTCCGCGACAACTACGAGACGATCCTGCCCATCGGCCTGCTCCTGCTGGTCGCCACCTTCTGCGCCCAGCTCGTACGCGCCGCCATCAAACGCGACGGCCAGGCCCTGACCCAGGCCGTCACCGGCACAGCCTCCGGCGTGCTGTTCGCGTTCTGCGCCATCGCCTTCACCACAGTGGCCCTCGAAGTCGTCGACGCGCTGTCCGACGGGCTGTTCAAGGCGTCGGGAACAGACATGTCCACGGCTGTGCGGCGCCTGGTGAAGATCTCGCAGATCGGGGCCATCTCGGGCATGGGCTGGCTCGTCGCCGTCGTCGCCGCCTGCGCGAGCGCGATCGGGATGTTCCTCTTCTGGGGCGTGATGATGGTCCGCAAGGTCGGAATCCTGATCTTGGTGACCCTCGCGGTCTTCGCGGGCGCCGGCGGCGGCTGGGAGGTCGCTCGCCGCTGGCGTCGCGGCTGGATCGAAGCCACCGCAACCCTCGTGGTGTCGAAGCTGTTGATGACGATCATCTTCGTGCTCGGCATCGCGGCCATGAGCAAGACCGAAGCCAAGGACGGCGTCGGCGCCCTCGCCGACATGGCCGCAGGCATGGTCATCATGCTCCTGGTGCTGCTCTGCCCGTACATGGTGTTCAAGTTCGTCCACTGGGCGAGCGAAGGCACAGACGGTGAGCAGATTCACCGAGCCGGCGGTGCGGGTGCCCAGATGGCCCGCCAGCACGCCGAGAACGCCGGACGCAAGGCCGCTTCCGCAGCAGCCACTGCGGGCACCGGCGGCGCGGCAGCCGGTGCCGGGGCCGCGGGCGGCACCCAGGCCGCAGGCGGCGGAGGCTTCCCCGGCGACATCGCCGCCAATCCCACCGGCGGAATGTCCATGGACAAGGACGACTCCGGCGGCGACAGCTCCGGCGGCGGCTTCCGTGACCTCATGGAGCAGTCCGGCACCCCGCAGACCCAGAACAGCACAGGGCAGGGCGGCGGTCAGGACAGCGGTCCGCCGAGCTGGGGCGGCGCCGGCGGCCAGCAGGGCGAGTGGAGCAGCAGTGCTCCCTCCGATCCGATGCTTCCGGCCCACGGAGCCCCCTCCGCCGGTGACAGCTCCCAGTCCACCTCGCCGACCGGCCTGTAACCCCACCAGCCCCGCCCGGGGCAGGGCCCGCCCTCCCGCGTGCCCTGCCCCGGCCTGACCCGACCCGGACCCGAACCTTGTCTTCCGAAGTTCTCCCTCTCACCGTCAAGTTCCCCCACCGGTCCCGACGCGGCATCCTGCTGGGCCTCAGCCTCCCGCAGCTCACTCTCGTCTCCTCGGCCCTCGCGCTCCTCCTGGTCACCGTGGTGACCTCGGGCCTGATGGGCGCCGTCGTCCTGGCCCCCCTGTGGATCACCACCGCCGTCCTGGTCGGAGTACGACGCGAGGGCCGGTCGCTGATCGACTGGGCGCCGCTCGTCGCCCGCTACGCCCAGCGCCGCCGGAGTGGGCAGACGGTGTGGCGGGCCCGGCCGGCCTCCCGGCCGCGGGTCGAAGGGCTGCTCCACCTGCCCGGAACGACCGCGTCGCTGCGGGTGGCCACCTCCGCGTCAGGCGCCGCCGCCGTCCACGACCCCCACCGGCAGACCCTGACCGCCGTCGCCAAGGTCAGCTCCCGCGCCTTCGCCCTGCTCGATCCCGCCACCCAGAACGCCAACGTCGGCGCGTGGGGCCGGGCGCTCGCTGGCATCGCCCGCACCGGGCACGTCGCCACCGTCCAGGTCCTGGAGCGCACCGTCCCGGACTCCGGCGACAGCCTCGCCCGGCACTGGGCCGAGCACGGCAACCCCCAGGCACCCGTCGCCGGACAGATCTACTCCGCGCTCGTCGAATCCGCCGGCCCGGCCGCCGCCCCGCACGAGGCCTACCTCGCCATCGCCCTGGACCTCAAAGCCGCCAAACGCCTGGTCAGCCAGGCCGGCGGCGGACTCGACGGTGCCTTCACTGTCATGGCGCAGACGACCGCGTCCGTCGCCCAGGCCGCCCGAAACGCCGGGCTGAGCGTCACCGGCTGGCTGGGCCCTCGGGAGATCGCAGCCGTGCTGCGGACCGCCTACGACCCCGCCTCCACCGCGCGCCTCCAGCAGTGGTCCTCCACCGGCCGGGCCGAGGCCGACCCGGCCGCCGCCGGCCCCGTCGCCCAGGTCGAGGAAACCGACCGGGTGATCACCGACTCCGCCCGGCACACCACCTACTGGATCGAGAACTGGCCCCGGACCGAAACCCACGCCGGATTCCTGCACAACATCATGTTCAGCACCGGTGTGCGGCGCACCTTCTCCCTCATCTACGCCCCGCAGGGGATCGACTCCGCCCTGCGAGATGTCCAGCGCCGCAAGGCCGCGATCATCGCGGACGCCTCCGAACGCCGCCGCCGCGGCCAGGTGGAATCCGAGGCGGACAACGTCGAGTACGCGGACGTCAAGACCCGCGAGAAGCAGCTGATCTCCGGGCACGCGGACGTCGCCCTGACCGGGCTGCTCACCGTCTCCGCCGACACCGACGCCCACTTGGACGCAGCCTGCGCGCAGATCGAAACGGCTGCCGCCGGCGCCCAGGTCGACCTGCGGCGCCTGATCTACCAGCAGACGGACGCCTTCACCGCCGGCGCTCTCCCGCTGGCCCGCAACACCCTCTAACCCGCCCGCCCGCCATCTTGGCGTCCATCCCCCGCGAGAAGCCCTTGTCACCTGACGACCGCAGCGACGCCCTCCCCACGAGCGACGCCCACCCGTATCTGCGGGCGGCCACCGCCGGCCTGCGCCACCACACGCGCACCCTCACCGCACAGACTGCCGTCGGCGAGAGCGTCCGGCCCGCCGACCGGCCTCACCTCGACAGCCTGCACGCCCACCTCACGGCCCTGCACCGGCTGCTGGACCAGATCGCTGAACGCACCCGGCCCGAGCGCCCCGCCTCCGGACGGCACCTGGCCACCGCCCACGCCCGCCTCTGGCAGGCAGCCGACGCCGTCCACGCGGCGTTCCACCTGCTGCCCGCACCGGCCCCCGGCGGCAATGACTGCCACCCCGAGCGGCTCCCGGAGGGCCCGCCCGTGCTGACCATCTGCCAGCGCCACCTGGCCGCCTCCCACGCCATTCGGCGCAAGACCACGGCCACCGACCTCGCCACCCCGGCGTCCTGAACACCCCGCCCCGGAAACGAGCGAGCACCGTTGTCCCACCGCCGCGCCAGCGCCACCCCCCTGTTCACCCCGCACAACATCGACCGCGCCCAGCGCCGGGCGCTTCGCAAGCAGACGGCCCGCGCCGAAGCCCGCGCCCGCACCGCCGCCGGCGGGGACGCGGAGCAGCAGCCCACCGAGGCCACCTACCCCGATGCCGTCTACCCGCTCGCCGGGCGCCCCGGCCCCGCGTCCGCCCGCGGCAGCCGCCTCAAACTCCCCGCCCACCGGATGACCACCGCCGTCGCCTCGGCCGCGTACCCGTTCCTCGCCGAAGGCGGGCTCGGCGCCGACGGCATCTATATCGGCCGCGACCTGCATGCGGAGGGCAGTTTCACCTTCGACCCGTTCTCCCTGTACGGAAAAGTCGAGGGGTTCACCAACCCCAACCTGCTGCTCGCGGGGGTGATCGGGCAGGGCAAGAGCGCCCTGGCCAAGAGCCTGGCCCTGCGGTCCGTCGCCTTCGGCTACCGGGTGTACGTCCCATGCGATCCCAAGGGTGAATGGAGCGCGGTGGCCGCCGCCTTGGGCGGGACGTCCATCGCGCTGGGGCCCGGGCTGCCCGGGAGGTTGAATCCATTGGACGCGGCTCCTAGGCCGGCGTCCGTGCCGGAGGCGGAGTGGGAGGGCGAGGTCCGCAAGCGCCGTCTGCTGCTGCTCGGCTCCCTGGCCCGCACCGTGCTGGGCCGGGACCTTCTGCCCATGGAGCACACCGTGCTCGACGTGGCGCTCGACGCCGCCTCCGCCCGGGCAGCGGCCAGTGGCCGTCCCCCGCTGCTCGGCGACATCGCCCACGCCCTGGCCGACGGGCCCGGCCTCGACCTCGCCGGCGGGCTGCTGGCCGGACGGCTCGGGGAGGCCGCCCGCGACCTCGCCCACGCCATGCGCCGCTTGGTCTTCGGAGACCTGGCCGGGATGTTCGACGCGCCCTCCACCAGCGCCTTCAACCCGTACAGCCCGATGCTGTCCATCGACCTCTCCCGCCTCGGCGGCAGCGACGACACCGCACTGGTCCTGGCCATGACGTGCGCCTCGGCCTGGATGGAAGCCGCGCTCACCGACCCGTACGGCGGCCGGCGGTGGGTGATCTACGACGAGGCGTGGAGACTGATGAGGCATCCGGCCCTCCTGATGCGCATGCAGGCCCAGTGGAAGCTCTCCCGCGGCCTGGGCATCGCCAACGCCATGGTCATCCACCGGCTGTCCGACCTGCTGACCGCGGGCGACGCCGGCAGCCAAAGCCGCGCGCTGGCCGAGGGGTTGCTCGCCGACTGCAGCACCCGCGTGATCTACCGCCAGGAGACCGACCAGCTGCACGCCGCCGCCGGACTCCTCGGACTGACCAGCGTCGAAACCGCAGCCCTGTCCCACCTCAGCCGTGGCCGCGGCCTGTGGAAGGTGGCCGGCCGGAGCTTCGTGGTCCAGCACCAGCTGCACCCCGCCGAGCTGCAGCTCTTCGACACAGACGGCCGTATGCATTGACCGAAGAAACGTTCAACCAACCCGGGAGCCCATGCCCACAGCACGCGCCGACCTGTCCCTGTTCGCCTCCGAGCTCGCCGCCCGTCTCCCCGGGCAGTGGACAAGCGAATACCAGCAGCATCCCACCTACCCAGACCAGTTCGCCACCATCGAACGTCTCTGGGACCGCGGCCACGTCGAGTACATCGTCAGCCAGTACGTCCTGGGCCACGAGGCCGTACTCCACGGCCCGGACGGCCAGCACCTCTACGTCAACGACCGGCCACTGCGGCCCGGCCAGTTCGTCGTCGCCCCGCTCGGCCCCGACATCGAGCCGCACCACTTCGGGGGCGTCGAGGAACCCAACGGGATCGCGGTCCCCAACGATCCCGTCCGGGCCGCCGCCCACATCGCGCGGCGGCTGCTGCCCCGCTACGAAGCAGCCCGCGACGCGGTGCGCCGCAGCCTCGTCGACCAGCCCGAGCCCCCGCACCGCGAAGCCCCGCCGCAAGTCGACCAGACCCTCACCCTGACCTGGTACGAGGACGGAGCGCTCGGAGCGCCGTACAAGGACGTCCCGGAGGAAGCCAGGGAAACCCTGTACGTCCACGGATTCCAGTACCTGCCCCACCAGGCCGCGTTCCTCCTCCCCGCCTCCTACGGCGAGGCCGACCGCGCCGTACGCATCCAGGCCGTCGCCCTCCGGCTCGTCGGGCACGGGATCGGCGTGAACCTGCGCCACGCCACGCCCACCGTCACGCTCCCGCCTCGCCCACCGGCCGTGGCCCGGCCGGTACCCGCACTGCCCGCAGCGCCTGCCGCCCGCGCCCGCTGACCACCTGCACGAAGGAAACCTCTATCAGCACCCGCAGCTTCATCGCCCGCCCCACCGGTACCGGCTACGAGGGCATCTACTGCCATTACGACGGCTACCCCGACCACCAGCTCCCCCTCCTGCTCTGCGCCGCCCGCTACCGCTTCGGCGGCGACCTCGACGCCCTTCGCCGGCACCTCATCGATGGACCCCACGACTGGAAGCAGCTCGGCATGGACCTCCTGGACAGGGCCCCCGACAACGTCCTGGAGCGGCTCGACCCCCACGGCGACCTCGGCCCCAGCGCGCCCTTCGACAACGTGTTCAACGTGGACGGCACCCCCGCAAAGCCGATCCCGGTCACCGACGCCAACGCTGATGCCATGGGCCTGGAATGGGGCTACGTCCTGCACGACCACGGCATCGAGGTCATCGCCCTGACCTGGTACGACGCCGGACCCATCGTGCCCTGGGACACCGACCCCCAGTCCCGGATCTCCGGCACCCCCTCGCTGTGGGACTCGAACCGGCCCGCGCCCATCCAGGCCCCCGCCACCCCACTGAAGATCACCAAGCCGCTCGCCCCAGCACCCGCACCCGCCCGACCGCGGATCACCCGCTGAACGCCCCGCACATGGAACGCACTCCGGAGAAATTCCTGTCCCCCGCGCAGATCACCGTCGTCATCGCCACCCAGCTCCGCCCCGAACGCCTGCCCTACCTGCAGGAGATGCACGCCAGCCTCACCCGGCAGACTGTGCCCTGGGAGGCAGTCCTCGTCCTCGACGGCGCCGACCCCGCCCTGGTACCTGCCCCAATCACCGCCGACCCCCGGGTCCGGATCCTCTCCCTGCCCCGGCCGGTCGGCGCCGCCTGCGCCCGCAACCTCGGCCTGAACGAGGTCCGCACCGAATTCGTGAACTGGGCCGACGACGATGACGTCTTCCCTGACTGGAGCCTGGGCGTACGCCTGGAGACCTTCACCGACGAGCTCGGGTGGGTCGCCGGATACAGCGAGGACTGGCTGCCCGACGGCTCCCGCCGTCTGTGGGAATGCCCGGCCCCGCCCGGCTACCACGCCGCCGGCGACGTGGTGACGTACTGGCCCCGGCCGCAGGACACCATCCCCGTCGGGCCGACGACCATCCTGGCCCGCACCCGCCTGGTCCGCGCGGCCGGCGGCATGGGCGGCCTCGTCCAGGGCGAGGACTACATGGCGGCCGTCGGCGTCACCGCGCTGGCCCCCGGCATGCTGCTCCCGCTGCCCGTCTACCGGTACCGCAAGCACGACGGCCAGATGACCCGCGGCGAGCAGTACGAGGAGCTGGAGCTGGCCGCCCGCCGCCATGCCCACGGGTTCGGGCACGGCCTGCGCAACGCCCTCACCAGCCGGACGTGAGCATGGACGACCGTACGACACCCCGTTCCAGGGGCCAGGCACAGATCATCCTCGCCGTCAGCCCGGCCGACGGCCTAGTCGCCGTCCCCGTGGGCGAGCAGTACCCCTGGGCCAACACCGCACTTCAGCTCACGCCCGGATTCGAGCGGCGCCCCGACGGCACGTACGCCCTGCGCGACGTGGACACCGCCGCACCCATCCTGCGCGCCCTCGCAGATACCGCACGCCGGCACCGCGTCCACCTCTTCGGCGGCCCCCGCACCTACCTCGGCGACTATGCCGCCGCGCTCGCCGACTGCCTGCCCGGGCAGTGGACGGTGAAGGTCGAGGTCTACTCGCACCCGGTGTGGCAGGAAGACCTCGTCCCCCTCCTGTGGGACGCGGGCGAACTCATCGACTGCGTGGAGCACATCCGCATCCCGTACGCCGCCCAGCTCACCAACGGCGCAGGCATCGAACTCCTCCTGGCCGAACGGCCCGGCAGCACCGACCAATACCTGCTCGGCTCCTTCGCCAGCGCCACCTTCGACGACAACTACGCCGACCCGCACGCCCCCACCTCGATCGTGCTGCCCTCCGACGCGGCCCATGCCGCCGGCCTGGTCACCGGCACGTTCCTGCCGGCGTACGAACAGGCTGTCCACGAACGACTGCTGGCCGCCGTCGAAGCGGCACACGGAAGGCTCGAGGAACTCCACACGGCATGGACGGCGATCCAGCACTCCGGCCGCTACAGCGACGGCACCCGCCTGGACCCGGCCACGCTCGGACACACCCAGCAGCAGTACCTCGAAGAAGGCTCCGTGGAGTGGCGCCGACTGCGCCCCCACGCCGCTGCGCTCCTCTCCCGCGTGCGCCCTGTGGCGGGCGCCGAGGACTCCGCCTCCCTAGATCGGCTCCACCAGCTCCTTCACCCGGACGTGGCGGAACCGTCGTGGCCAGCGGCGCCGTCCTCGCCCCCAGCCACGCAGCCCAGCACAGCCGAGATCCTCCGCCGGTGGCGGACCGGCGCGCCGGCCCTACTGCGCCAGGCACACGCCACTCGCCCCGTCGGCCCTGCTTCCACGGTCCGGCCCGCGCTTCCCACGGCCGGCGCAGCCGCGCCCGCCCTCCCCGGTGACCGGGTCGGGCGAACGCCCCGCGGCCGATGACCTTCCCCGACCATCAGGACGCCCCATGCAACCGCACTTCCATTTCGGGCTGCACGCCGAGCACGGTGTGGTCGCCCGTCCCAGCACAGCCATCACTTCCCACCTCGCGGCCTGGTACCTGGAGCGCGAGCAGTTCGAACCCGTGCCGGGCAAATCGGATCTGTTCCGGCTGACCCAGCCCGATCACGACCTGCGGCGCCGCGCCCGGCAGACCGTCCATGACCTCCGCCGACGTGGGTTCACCGTGCAAGCGGACCTCTCCCTTGATCCAGCCGAAACCGCCTCTCCGAGCGCCCCGACTCGGGGGAACGCCGCGACCGAGCGACTGGCTCGCATCGCCCGGGCCGCCTCCGCACGACCTCCGCAGCACCGCGTGAATGCTCCCCAGGTTGCGTCCGTGCCCGTACCCGCCCTCGGCACCCACTCCTCGGCTGCCAGACGAACACGGTGACCGCGAAGGGCCCCACCCCGGCCTGACCCTCACGCCGCACCGACACCCCACCGCTTTCCCGCCACCACCGAAAGGAGATCCGCCTTGCCCGAAACACCAGCAGAGCCGTTCCTGACGATCCGGCACACCATCACCGGCGAGATCACCACCACCGGCTACAACGCCGCCGCCCGGCGGATCCTGCTCCAGGACGGCTTCGAAGAGACGCCCGACTGCGCCTGCCGAGCGACGGAACCCGGAACGGAGCGGACACCCGGGCCTGCTCGGCAGCCAGCGAGCTACCCGTCGCCGGCCATCCCCTGCACCTGTACCGAGCCCCCGGTCGGCCGGTGAGCGCCGACGTACGCCCCGGTTGGCCCGGTCGCCGATGTCGGCACATTCCGTGATCCGCTCCGAGAGCGGCCAACCTCTCCTGCACATCGCCAGCCCCGCCCGCACCCGCACCTGTTGAAGGGAGCCCGTTTTGAGCACACCCGTACCGCCTACGAGTCCAGCGCGGACCAAGGGCGGCGAGCTACGGGCCAAGGTGGCCCGACTGCTGGCCGACCGGCCGGCGGACACGCTCACCATCGGGGACATGGCCCGGCAGCTGGGCCACTCCCACGGCGCGGTCCGTAACGCCGCCCTCACCCTGGTGCGGCGCGGTGAGGCCGACCAAAGCGGAACGGGGCAACCGGAGTTCCGCGCGAACGCGAAGACCGTCGCAGCCGCGCAGGCCGCTGTGATCAGCCCACCGGGCACCCACGCTCCCCGCGTCCAGGCGGCCACGGCCCGCACGGCCGCTCCCGCGGCAGCCGCGCCCAGGCAGACCGGCCCGATCCGCCGCGCGGGGGGCCAGCTCTACCACCCCCGGGAGCTGGCCGATCTGCCCGACGTCGAGGCGTTGAATCGCTTGCGTGACGCCGACGTGCCGGTGCTGCTCTACGGCCCTCCGGGCACCGG
Source organism: Streptomyces sp. NPDC085524 (assembly GCF_044541755.1). Classification (NCBI taxonomy): domain Bacteria; kingdom Bacillati; phylum Actinomycetota; class Actinomycetes; order Kitasatosporales; family Streptomycetaceae; genus Streptomyces; species Streptomyces sp. NPDC085524. Next base: position 129,412 of record NZ_JBITTH010000008.1, on the reverse strand, counting down.
CAAGACGTCGCTGGTTGAGGCGGCGTTCCCGGACCTGCTCACCGTCGCCGGTGACGGCGACACCACGGTCGGCGACCTGATCGGCGAGTACACGCAGGCCGACGGCGGAGGCTACGTCTTCCAGTACGGTCCGTTGGTCACCGCGATGACCGAGGGCCGTGCCCTGCTGATCGACGATGCCACTCTGATCTCGCCGAAGGTGTTGGCGGCGCTGTATCCCGCGATGGACGGGCGCCGGCAGATCCAGGTCAAGGCCCACAAGGGCGAGATCATCAAGGCCGAGCCAGGCTTCTACGTGGTGGCGGGCCACAATCCCGGCGTCCACGGTGCCGTTTTGACGGAGGCGCTGTCGTCCCGGTTCAGCGTGCAGATCCAGATCGGAACGGACTATGACCTCGCCCTGGCCTTGAAGATCGATGCCCGGGTGGTCCGGGTCGCCCGACACCTCTCCCGCCAGGTCGACCTCGGTGAGCTGGGCTGGGCCCCCCAGTTGCGGGAACTGCTCAGCTACCAGAAGACCGAGGCCGTCCTCGGCATCAACGCCGCGCTCGCGAACCTGGTCGGCATCGCTCCTCTGGAGGATCGCGACGCCGTCGCCGACGCCGTCATCAAGGCTGTCGGCGTCAAGAAGATCGCGCCCCTCACCCTCGGCAAGCAGCTCCCCGCCTCAGCCGTCCGAAAGCCTCCGGGCAGCACCGTCTCCGCGCACCGGGGCCGCTCGCGATGAGCGCCCACCACCACGTCCAGTCCCCCGCCACCACGCCGGAGGACGCCGCCGACCTCGCGCGCTGGGACGACGACGGCGCCCCGCCCGCGCAACCCCGTTCCTCCCCGGACGCGTGGCTGCGCGTGGGAGCCGAACTCGGCGACCGGCTGGTCGCCCTCTCCGGCCGCCAGGACCTCCTCGTCACCTGCCGCCCCGGCACGCGCAGCGGCGCACCGGCCGCGTTCTACCCCACGTTGGGCGAGGTCGAGTTCGACGCCGGCCTGTTCGCCCCGCTCCAGCCCCACGAGATCCATCCGAGGATCGTGGGCGACGAGGAGCGGTATCCCGCCGCCTGGGGAGTGTTCGTCCACGAGGCCGCGCACGCGGCCCACTCCGTCTGGACACCGCCTGCCGGAGCGAACCCCCGTGTCGTCGAGGCCGCGTTCCTGCTGGAGGAGAGCCGCGCCGAAGGCGCGCACCTGACCAGGCGGCCCACGGACCGCACCTACCTGCGCACCAGTGCCCGAACCCTGGTCATGCCCGACATCGCCCACCCCACCCTCCAGGGCATCGAGCACGCCGCCTCCGTGGCGGCCCTAATCCTCGGCCGCCGTGACGTCGGCATCCTGGACGCCGGCGAGACCCGGGCCGTCGCCGATCTGTGCGAACAGGTGCTGGGCGCAGACCTGCTGGCCACGCTCACCCGCATCTGGACCGCAGCCCACCAGTGCGCCGACCACGACGCCACGACCATGCTCGGGCACGCCCAGGAGTGGTGTGACGCTCTGGACGTCGCGGCTCCCGCCCTGCCCGTGCCGGAGAACCTCACCGATCTGCTGTCCGGCGCCGTGGGGGTCGTCATGGACAGCACGGCCGCTACCGACGCCGCCGACCTCGCAGCACAGGCCGCAGCGGCCAACGCCATGGCCGCGAAGTCCCAGGCGCAGGCTCAAGACCGCGCCCAGCGGGCCGGCCAGCGACGCAAAGCCGCCGCCACCGCCAAGTCGGTCTTCAACGCCCGTGGCACCACCGTCGCTCCCGACGGCACACCTGCGCCCTACGGCAACCCGGTCACCGGCACCCGCCGGCCCACCTCCGCCGAGCAGAGTGCCGCCTCGCGCCTGAGCCGTGCCCTGCGTGCCGCCGCCTACCGCGAGCGGACCGAGGAGCGGACCACCAGCCCCACTCCGCCCGGCCGCCTCAACATGCGCGCGGCCCTCGCCCGTGACGCTCAGCGCGCGGCCGGGTCGGTCCCCACCGCGGAACCGTTCACCCACACCCGCCGCCGGAACTCCCCCACCCCACCGCTGCGTGTGGGTATCGCCGTCGACGTCTCCGGCTCCATGCGTGCCGCCTGCGCGCCCGTCGCGTCCGCTGCCTGGATCGTGGCACGCGCAGCTGCCCTGACCGACCCCGACTCCCTTACCGCCACCATCGCCTATGACAGGCACCTGACCGCATTGACCCGACCCACCCACCGGGCACCAGAGCGCGTGACGACGTTCGATGCCAACGGCGGCCACCACAACCTCGGCGACGCCATTGACGCACTCGACCACGGCCTCGAACTCAGCCGCCCCGGCGCCGGCCGCCTCCTCGTGATCGTCACCGACGCCCGGTACGGCAGCGACGAAACCGCTCAAGCCGTCACCCGCGTCAAGCGGCTCACGACCGCCGGCTGCGCCGTACTCCAGCTCACCCTCACCGCCCAGTCCCAGCACTTGCCGGGGACCGCCTTGCTGCACCTGCCCCGGCCCTCCAGCGCTCCCGCCGCCATCGCCGCGGCGGCCACAGACGCCATCCGCAGGACACGCTGAGACGACGCAGAAGGCGGAAGCGTCCCCGAGACCACCACCAAGCACTCCAGACCACCTCCGTCCGCCGCATGAATCGTGCATCTGATGCACGACCCTCCGCAGCGACGCAGGCCACCACCCCAACCGCCAACGAAAGGCACTCGTTTTGAAGCCCCAGACCAGCAGCCCGACCTCGAACATAACGCCCATCAAACGGAATTCCCCGGGGGTCCCCACGTCCTTTGAGATCTTCCACAGCTGTGGACACACCAGCACCCGTGATCTGTCCGATCGTTCGGCGGACCAGCGCGCTGGATACGCCCGATGGCTCGCCGCCCGGCAGTGCACCGATTGCTGGCGGGCCGATCACCAGGCTGATGCCGCCAGTACGGCCGAGTGGCTTGCCGCCAAGCGGGCAGACGAACAGGCCACCGCCGCCAACTGGGCAACCCAGTTCGACATGCCGCCCCTGGAGGGGCCGGAAAAGATCCTGGGCTGGGGCGAGCGGACCCGCCACCAGCTGGTGACCCGCGCGTACACCGCGCTGGTCACCGAAGGGACCTGGGACGAAGCCGACTGGGCCCAGCTGGAGGAGCAGGTCCGGCTGCTGACGAGGGCCGGGTGGTGGGTCGACCAGCGCGAGTCCGAAGGGAGCGATCTTCCCGAGCTGCTGGAGGCCGCCGACGACCGCGACCGGCCCACGGAGAACCCGTTCCGGTAGCCGCGCGGCGCGCAATATAGCGGCGAAGTCCCGGTTTCGGAAACCGGGGATTCTCCGGACCCTTTGTCTTCCACCGCCGCCCAGCGTCTTCGTGGAAGGACCGCCGTGCCCGAGACCAGCCCCGTGTATTTGCCGCCCGACCCGCTCACCCCGGAGCGGGACATCACCCACCAGCACTTCCGTCCCGGCGAGCACGTCGTGATCCTCAAGGGTGCCGCCGGCGGGGAGCTGTGGGGCGACGCGATGAGGGTCGTGGCCCCCTCCTGGCACACCCCGACCGACGAGGACGGGTGGCGGCTGCTCGACCCCAACGGCGGCGACCGCTCCTACGTCACGGCCCACCCCCGCTACCTGGTGCACCTGTCCAAGCGGTGCCCGGAGTGCCTGATGCACCAGAAGGCGCTGCGGGAGTACCTGGTCAAGCGCCTCGGGGACGGCGAGGACGTCGTGGACTGCAGCTGGTACTCCCTGACCGCACTCAACCAGCTCGTCCACGTCGCCGACACCCGGCCCGGGCGCTGACCACGGCCGTACCGGCGCCCCGAAGGCGCGGGCCTTCTGCCATCCGTTCAAAATGCAGCCCCCGAGCGAGACCATGATCATTGCAATCCACTCCCGTGACGTGACCGCCGAGGATGCCCTCGCCGATGCGCTCGGACGGGAGATCAGCCTGAACGAGGGCCTGACCACCGAGCCCGGTGGCACGGTGGTGGCCCACTTGAACCGGCTGGACCACTACACGGACGAGGACGAGACCTGGAGCTCGGCAACGTGGGCCGACCATCTCGCCGACCCGTCGCTGGAGCACCCGCTCGCCTCCGGGCCCGACGGCGACCGGCGCGCAATCCTCCACGTCACCGCGCACATGCATCCGCTGGACCGGGAGCTGAACCACGCCGAGTGGTCCGAGATCGGATACCGGATCGCCCGTGTCGCCGGTATAGCGCCACCCGGAGACGACCAGGCTTGCCAGTGGATCGCCGTCCAGGCCCAGCCCGGGCGCCTGGACGTGATCGCCAACCTCATCCGCCTCGACGGCACCTGGAGTGCCCAGCCCCGACGCCTCCTGCAGACCCTGGTCGCCGAGGCGCGGAGCATCGAGGCCGACCTCCTCCTGCACTCCAGCCACTGGCAGGACTCCCCGCGCCGGGACCGGGCGCCCGGGCTGGAGCACGTCGCCTCTCCGCGGGTGCCGACCGCGAACGGCCCGCTCGCGGGAATCCTGCGGCAGCTCGCCGCCGAGCAGTCCGGCCCGATCTCCACAGTGCGGCAGCTCGTGGAAGAGGTTGGTCGGCAGGCCGCCACGCTGCCCGGCGACCAAACCAAAGCCGCTGCAAGGGACTTGTTCTGGACAGCCCGCCGCCTGTACGGGCTGCAGGAGCAGCTGGGCGAGATCGCCTCCCGGCTCCAGCCCTCTGAGCCTTCGGCCGCCCTTGCGCCGGCCCGGCCGCTACAGGCACCTGCCGCATCACGGGCGGCCGTACGGTGAACGAGCCGGCGACCCCTCGCGAGGCAGCACCCGTCACGGTCGCCAGGGACATCGACACCGGCCGGATCATCGCCCGCGGCGGTGACGGACTGGCCCACGGCATCCTGGAACGCACCTTCTTCCTCCGCGAGGTGCACGGCACGACTTGGCACCGGATGTCGCCGACCGTTCTGCCGTCGGACCAGGCCGCAGTGGCACAGCTCGCCGTCGCCCGGCTCCAGGCGGCGGGGTACCGGGTCGAGGCCGACGCCGAATGCGCGACGGAGACGACACAGGACCGCTACGTCACGGACGGCCGGTCCATCGCCAACCTCGCCGCCGCCATCCGCGACGCGGCCGGCCCGGCCGAGGTATCCGACCGGCTGGATGAGGTGACCGCCGCTCACGACGGCATCCTCGCCGCCCTGGACCAGCTCCTCCACTCCCTTGCCGCCGTCTACGACGGCCTCGGCGGACCTGCTGACCGGCACATCGCGGCCCGCATGCGCTACCTGGCCGAGCACCGCCTCGGTCCCATCACCGCCGACCTGCTGCACACCCGCGCAGAGCTCGCCGACCGCAGCACGGCCCCAGCCCGGCCGGGCACCTCACTGCCCGCCGCCCCGCCGGCCGCACCAGCCCCTACCGCCTCCGGACGGACCCGATGACCCCCGCCCCATGTTCGAGGAGCCCATGCCCGCCCCCCGCACCCTGCCCGACGACGACAGCCGCGACGTGGAGTCGTTCGCCACCATCCTCTCCGAGGAACTCCCCGGGAACTGGACCGTGCACCACCACCAACACCAGCGCCACGAAGACCAGTTCCTGCACGCCGAAGAGGTCTGGGACCTCAACGAAGTGGCCGCCGCCCTCGCCGAGTACGCCCTGGGCGCAGACGCCCACCTCATCCGCGACGACGGCACCCGCCTGTACGTCACCCTTCATCCCCGGCATGACGAGGAGTTCCTCGTGGCCGCCATGGCTCCGTCCGGCGCTGCCCCGGAGGCGTTCACCGGGGTCCGCGAACCGGACGGGATCGCCGTGCCTGCCGATGCCGAGCGCGCCGCCCGCGCCATCACCGCCGACCTGCTGCCCCGATACGACATCGCACTCGCCCAGGTCCGGCACAACGCGATGAACCCCCCGCAGCCCCTCCCCTCTGCCGATGCTCAGCCGCAGCAGGTGGTGATGACCTGGCTCGAGGACGGCTCCCTCGCGGCTGTCACCACCGCCCGGCCCGCAGCCGAAGCCCTGGTCTCCGAAGGATTCGCGTGGAACACCACGGCAGGCGCCTATGTACTCTCCGGGGACGACACCCGCGCCCAGGCCCACGCCGTCCAGGCTGCCGGCGCCCGCCTCGCACGCCTCGGCTTCGCCACCGTGCTGCGTGCCGCCGTCCGTCCTGCCGCGGAGGCCGCGCTACCCACTCCGCCGCCCGGTGCCCGGACCGCCGCCCGCGCGCGGTGACCTTTACGCCCCGGCACCACCCAGCCCACGCCCAGCCATCCGTCGGCAGTGCCGGCCACCGGCCGCGCGTCCCACCGCTCAACGCCGCCAGCCGGCCGCGGCTCGCCCGTTTCCTGCTGCGCCGCTACCTGCGCGCCGCCGTCGTCAAGGCCGCAGGTCCCGACCGGCCTCGGCTCGCGCCTCCGCCGCGCACCGCACCTCCGGCCGCCTCCATCCACCGCCAACCCCGCTAACCATCGTCGGGGGTACGGCACAGCCCCCTGGACCGCCCATGACCCCACCCACCGCCGCGCTCACCGGCAGCATCGCCCACCAGCTCGACCAGCTCTCCGCGCACCTGTCCCAGGCCGGGCCCCAGCAGGCCGCACAGATCCTCCAGCAGGTCCTGGACTCCGAGAACGGCATCCTCGGCAGGCTGGCCGCCCTGGTCGGCACCGGCACCTACGTCACCAAGCACCACGCTCAGAGCGGCGTCTTCCCTGCGGAGATGTGGCTGGCACTCGGGCGCACCGCCAACACGCTGCACGACCTCGGCCTCGACCTGGACGAACACCAGGAAGTGTTCGAGGAGATCGCCTCGCGCCGCTCCCTGACCACGTCCTCACCGGCCTCCACGCAGGCCACCGCCCTGGTGGCGCGGGGGAGGCACCGGTGAGCAAGAGACAGCAGTGGACCGGCTGGGGCCAGGCCCAGCAGGCGCAGCAGCACTACCTGGTCGAGCCCCGCTACCTGGCCGGCGGCGGAGACCTGCGCCACGTCGGCGAGTTCCTGCGCGCGTCGGGGTGGAAGGACATCGCCCGCAGTTCCGGCACGATGCTCGCCTTCGACTCGCCCGACCAGATGGTGCGCGTGGCCTATCAGCCGCCGGGCGGATGGCAGGTCCACGGTGCCGCGCACGGGCATCAGCCGGCCTGGCAGGTAACCCTGACCCCGCAGACCCCGGTGGAGATCGTGGCGGGCCTGACCGATGCGCTGACCAAGCCGCGCTCGGCGCACGCCCCGAACGTGTGGGCGCCGCTCACCGAGAAGTCCTGGAGCATGCAGCAGGACGACTACTTCGTCGCCCAGAGCCCCGACCGGCACGCCGTCGTGCAGTACGTCCAACCCGGCGGTGACGGCAGCCAGAACCACTGGTGGGTCGGCGCCCGCAACGAGCACGGGCCCGTATGGAACGCGCAGGCCACCGCGAGTACGCCGCTGCACCTGGTGCAGTCCCTGACCACGGCCCTGGCCGACCCGGAGCCGGTGATGCGCCCGCTCGGGCACGTCCCGCTCAGCAACCGGATCCGCGTCACCTCCGTGTCCGTCCTGCCCGACCAGCTCGGCGCCTGGCAGCAGGCCCGCCTCTCCGCCGCCCGCGCCGCGGCATGGAGCCGCAACTGGGTCTCCTCCCGCGCCCGCACCGGCGCCAAGGCGTCCGGCTACGCAAGGACTCGATGAATCGCCCGGCCCCCTCCTCGCCGTTCCTCTCCCGCGCCCTGGGCCCGAGGTTCCCCGCAGATCGCAACGTCGTCGCGGTCACCCCCCGCCACCTCGCGGGCGGCGGCGATCCCCGGTGGGTCACCGGCCACCTGATGGCCCACGGGTGGAGGGACCAGTCCGTACCCGGATACCCCCACGTCCTGCTCTCGTCGCCCGATCAGCGGTTCCACCTCACCCTCGAACTGCCCCACCCGGACAGCGACGAGACCGCCTGGCGCTTCCTGCCCGCCGAGGGCATCAGGCACTGGCAGATGGCCTTTGGAGCCTGGACCCCGGTGGAGATCATCGCGGGTGCCGCCGACGCCCTCATCCGTCCCGACGGCCCGCACCTCTCCGTCGAAGACGTGTGGGAGCAGGCCCGTGCCAACGGGTGGACGGAAGTTACCGACGACCGGATCGCAGGACTGCTCGCTCCGCCCGAATTCGACGGAACCCCGCCGACCGCCTTCGTGCTCAAGGACCGCATCGTCGCCACCGGTCCACCAGCCTGGGCATGGAGGGTGCACGCCAGCGCTCCCCGCCCGGACGGCAGTGAGCATCAGTCGGTGTGGAGTGCGTCCATCGACGACAGCGCTCCGCCCGGGGTTGTCGCCGGATTCCTCTCCGCCCTGACGGATCCCGCCCCGCTCTACCGCACGGGGGACCAGACCCCGTACGTGTACGGGAAGTTCAGCACCCATACGGCGACGTCGCGCACCCTCGACGACCTGCGCGCTGCCCTGGGCCGACGCCTGGCCCCGGCCGCCCGGCCCCAGCCGCCCGCTCCGGCGTACCCCCCTCCCGGCCACGGCCCGACACCCCAGCGCCGCTGAACCGGCCTCATTTCCCTGGAGCTTTCGATGACTGACGGACACACCACCCGGCTGACCGCCGAGGACATCCGTGCCTCCGCGCACACCCTGCACCTCCTGACCGCCTACCTGCGGACGGGCCCGCACGTAACCGAGGCCCTCTCTTTGATCGCGGCACTCGTCGACGCGGACACCGGTACCGCAGTCCGGCTCGGTGAAGCCCTTCGGGGCATCGCCCGCTACCTCGCCCAGGAGACCACGGTCCCCCGCACCGACACCGTCGAGGCGACCTTGGGCGAATACATCGAGGCCGCGTCCATCCTGCAGGACCTGCGCCTGCTCGACCTCACCCTCGAACCCCTGCGCACCGCGCCCGTCCGTACGAGCCCCGCCGAGACGGCCCCGTGGCAGTAAGCCCCGCCCAGCGGGCCTCCTACGCCAGCGACCACCACACGAAGATCCCCTTCGAGACGACGCCCCGCCACCTCGCTGGCCCCGGCGACCCCCGTCACGTCACCCACGCCCTGCTCGCCGCTGGGTGGACCCTCACCTCCGCCCCCGGCGATCCGCGGATCGCCCTGACCGGTCCCGACGAGGGCCGGCACCAGATGGTGATCGACCCGTTCGCCTCCAGCACCTGGTGGCGGATCCACTCCGTCGACTGGACGTGGAACGCCTCCTTCGACCGGATGGTGCCGGCGGAGATCATCGCCGGATTCACCGACCGGCTCTTCGACGGCCCTCGCCGAGGCGACACCGGGCCGTGGGGGCACATGCAGAAGGCGGGCTGGAGCGTAGGCCTCCACCCGGACGGAACCGGCGAGGCCCTCTCGCCCGACCCGCGGCTGCCGATCCGGGCCGAACTGCGTCCCATCTTCAACGACTCGCCCGACCACCTCGCGTGGCGCATCGAGGCCCAGCCCGAGCACAGCGGCACCCCGATCTGGAAGATCTGGATCAGCGGCCCGGTCCCGGACCACCTCATGGCCGGCCTGGCCGAGCAGCTCGTCTCCACCGCCCCCGTCCTGCGCGGCATGCACGACCTCGACCACTACGCAGCCCGGCAGGAGAACAGTCCGCTCACCCCGGAGCAGGCGGTGGAAGCCCACTTCTCCCGCATCGACTCCGCCCGGGCCCGGGCCCGCACCCAGCGCCGCACCCGCCTCACCACCCGCCTGCCGGCACCGGCCGCCGCCCCGGCAAGCCCGGCGCCCTCCCGCGCATCCCGCGCGTCCCGCCCCTGAACCCTCGAAAAGGCCCGCCCGTGCCCCAGCCCGACCCCTCCGGCAGCGCCGCCGTCCCCGGCCAGCGGGAGATAGCCGGCCGTCTTGCCGCCTTCCTGCGCGCGGCGGATACGGCGCTCGACAGCTGGGACCTCTACTCCGACGAGCACACCGACCTCGACGGCTGGCCGTACGACCCGGAAGCCTACGACGGCCGCAAGGCCGAGCGGGACCGTGCGGTGTGGGCAGCGTTCAGCCCCCTCCGCGAGGAGGCCGGCGTCCTCCTCGACTCCGCCGAGGCCGATCTCGGCCGGGTCCCCGTCTCCTCCGTTCAGCAGCGATGGGCCTGGCAACTGGGCCAACTGCGCGATGCGCTCGACCGGATCGAAGCCACAGGGACGGAGTACCGAGAGCTCCTTACGGCCCATCCCCATGCGAGCTCCGAAGCTCGGCACGCCGCGGTCGACGCCCGCAACGCGGAGGCGTGGAACGCCCTGTACAGCTGGTCCGTCCACGGCCCCGCCGTCCTGGAGATCCGCACCACCGCCGTGCGCGCCACCGCCGGCCCCCGGCTCGCCGCCACACCACCGCCGCCTGCGCCGCCGGCCACCGCCGGTCACACGACCCTCCGCTGAACCAATCCCCTCTCTTCCCTTCCGCCTTGGAGTTCGTTTGTCCCACCGCCCGCTCGTCCTGGTCGTCGCCCCGGGTGACGACATCTACCGCGGTTACTGTCTGCGCCAGGTGTCAGACGCCTACGACGTCTGCGCCATCACCACCAGCCCCCTCACCTGGGAAGAGCCCTACGTCGTCGACCACGAGGTCGTTGGCGACATCGACGACGAGGCCGCTCTCCTCGCCGCCGGGCAGGCGCTCGCCGCCCGCCGGCCGATCGCGGGCGTGGTGACCTGGGCCGAGGCCCACCTGACCGCGGTGGCCCGGCTGGCTGAGCACCTCGGGCTGGCCACCACCAGCGTGGAGTCGGTGCGGACCTGCCGGGACAAGGCCGCCAGCCGCGCCGCGTTCGCCCGCCACGGCGTACCGTCCGCCCAGTCCCTGGCCGCCACATCCCTGGAGGAGGCCGCGCGCGCGGCGAGCACCATCGGCTATCCGGTCGTCGTCAAGCCCGCCTCGGTCGGCGGCAGCATCGGCGTCATCAAGGCCGAGACCCAGGAAGACCTCGCCGACGCGTACGCCTTCGCCACCCGCGGTGTCCAGCTCCACGGCGGAGACAACACGGTCGTCCTGGTCGAGGAGTACCTGTCCGGCGAGGAAGTCAGCGTCGAGTGCGTCACGTTCCAGGGCATGACCACCGCGGTGGCGGTGACCCGCAAAGAGCTCGGGGCTGAGCCGCTGTTCGAGGAGACCGGCCACACCCTCACCGCTGGCGACCCACTGCTGACCACCGTCGCGCCCATCGCCGCTGCGGCCGTGAAGGCCACCGGCACCGCGAACGGCATCCAGCACGTGGAACTGCGGCTGACCCCCACAGGGCCGCGCGTGATCGAGGTCAACGGCCGGATCGGCGGGGACTGGATCGGCTGGGCGGTCTGGCGGGCCACCGGCCTGTCGCTGCCGCGGATCGCCGCCGACCTCGCCGTCGGCTGGGAGCCCGACCTCACCCCCACCCGGCAGCAGGCCGTCGCCATCAACGTCCTCTACGCTCCCGCATCCGGAACCCTGGCCCAGCGGGCCATCGCCAACGGCTTCGCCGAGACCGCCGGTTGGGTGCACGGCCCGGCCTGGCTGTTCGAGGAAGGCGACAAGGTCCTCCTGCCGCCCGAGGGCGACCTCGACTCCGCACGGGTCGGCCTGTTCGCCACCCACGCCGACACCCTCGAACTCGCCGTCGCACGCCGTACGGTCACCGCGAACCACATCGCCCTCGCCGTCACGGACAGCGCACAGCGGTGAGCGGGGCCGAGAAGCCGGCGGTGCTGGCCCAGGTCGCTCCGCGCTACCTGGCCGGCGGCGGGGATCCGCGGTGGGTGACCGCCCCGCTGCAGAAGGCTTTCCGCTGGCAGCCGGCCCACATCCCCCTCAGCCCGGTCGTACGGCTCACCCGCCGCGACCGCGAGGCCGAACTGCTGCTGTCACCGGACCCGGACGAGCACTGGTGGACCCTGCACCACACCGGGACCAGCACCGAGAAGGCGTGGACCATGCGCTTCGGCGCCCGGACCCCGGCCGAAATCGTCGCCGCGGCCAGCGACGCCCTCACGACCAACGCGGCCGACAGCCCCGTCGATCCGATGCAGGTCCTGGAGCACGCCGGGTGGAAGCACTCCGTCCTGGACCACCAGATCTCCTCCCCGGACGGATGCGTCACCGTCTCCCGGCACCTGCTCGGCGCGCTGCACATCGAGGTCACGGCCCACGACGGCCCTCGGGCGTCCGAACCGACCTCCCGTACGGCCTGGCGGGCGTACTTCTCCGACCACACCCCGCCCCACCTGGCCGCCGCCGTCCTCTCCGGCATGGTCTCCACCGAGCCGCTGCTGCGTGACGAGAAGGCGATGGTCCCCTTCCTGCGCTACCGCGTCCGCATCGCCCGCGAACGCGTTCCCGCCCATCAGGCCGAGTACGCCCTGTGGGACCGGGTCGACCGCCTCGCCGCCCACCGCACTGGCACGCCGCTGCCGCCGCAGCTGCCCGGCGGGTCGCTGCCCCGCCGCACCCGCTGACCCCCCTTTCGTCCCCCGCCCCCTTCACGGAACAGCGCGTCCTTGTCCCAGTCCAGCTCCTCCTCCGACGGCTACGACATAGCCTTCAAGGTCCTCCTCGGGGTCTTCGCCGTCGCCATCCCCCTCTCCCATCTCGCCTGGCTCGGCGGGAACCTCACCGCCCTGCTCACCGGGCAACCCTGGGCCGGCTACCGGCCCGCCGACGCCCTCATCCGTCCCGACCGGCTCTGGCCCGGCCTGGGAGAAACGTCCCTGCTCCTCGGTGCCCGTGTCCTTCCCGTGCTCGCCCTGATCGCCCTTGCCGCCGTCGGCGGCGTGTGGTGGAGCCGCCACAAGGGCGCCTTCGGCGGGAAGAGCAAGCGCCGGGTCCAGGGCACCGCCAAGGCCAGAGACATCGAGCCCCTCCTGGCCAAGGCGATCACCGCAAAGGCCCGCAGCCTGCGCCCCAGCCTGATGGACGCCGACCGCATCGCGGCCTCGGACACCGGAATCCTCCTGGGCAACCTGCAGGGCACCCGGACCGAGATCCGGATGGGGTACGAGGACGTCGCGGTGGCGATCATGGCACCGCGCTCCGGGAAGACCACCTCGCTGGCGATCCCCTCCATCCTGGCCGCGCCCGGCGCCGTACTCCTGACCAGCAACAAGGCCGCCGGCGACGCCTATACGACCTGCTTCGACGCCCGCAGCCGAGTGGGGCGGGTGTGGTCGATGGACCCCCAGCAGATCGCCCACGCACCCCGCACCATGTGGTGGAACCCCCTTGCGGACGCCAAGTACCTGGAGGGAGCGAACCGGCTCGCCGGCCACTTCCTCGCCGCGTCCGTGGACGCCTCCCAACAGGGCGACTTCTGGTCCAAAGCCGGATCCAACATTCTGTCGCAGCTGTTCCTGGCCGCAGCCCTCGACAACCGCCCGATCACGGACGTGATGCAGTGGCTGGCATTCCCCGCCGACCGGCGACCGCTCGACATCTTGCGCGACCACGGATTCACCTCCGTCGCAGCCCAGTTGAAGGGCACCGTCGAGGGCCCGCCGGAAACCCGAGACGGCATCTATGAGACCGCGAGACAGTACGCGTCCGCCCTGCTCAGCACCGACATCGCCGCCTGGGTGACCCCACAGAAGGACGTACCGGAGTTCCGCCCGGACGAATTCGTGGCCTCCACCGACACCCTGTTCCTTCTCTCCAAGGACGGCGGCGGCGGAGCCTCTGCGCTGATCGCGGCGTGCGCGGACTCGGTGATGCGGGCCGCGACCGCGCGAGCCGAACGTACCGGCGGACGTCTCGACCCGCCCATGCTCGCGATCCTCGACGAGGCCGCAAACGTGTGCAAAATCAGCGACCTCCCGGACCTGTACTCGCACCTGGGCTCGCGCGGAATCATCCCGATAACGATCTTGCAGTCCTACAGGCAGGGCCAGAAGGTGTGGGGCGACGCGGGTATGGACGCCATGTGGTCGGCGGCCACCATCAAGGTCATCGGGTCCGGCATTGACGACCCGGACTTCGCGGACAAGCTGTCCCGGCTGATCGGCGATCACGACGTGGAGACCAAGTCCACCTCCATCTCGGAGTCGGGCAAGTCCACCTCGATCAGCATGCGGCAGGAGCGGATCCTGCCCGCAGACCGAATCCGTGCCCTGCCCAAGGGCACAGCCCTCCTCTTCGCGACCGGCCTGCGTGCCGCCATGCTCGACCTTCGCCCCTGGTACCTCGAACGCGGCGCCGGAGAGCTGGCCGCCTCTTCCAAGGCCGCCTCCGAAGCCATCACCGCCCGGGCCATCGCCAAAGTCGAGCCCACACACGCGGCCGAGCCGGGACGCGAAGACTTCGGGCTGGCCGTATGAACGACCTCATCGTGGACCTCTTCGCCGGACCGGGCGGCTGGGGGCACGCCCTGCACGTCCTGGGCGTACGCGACGTCGGCCTGGAATGGGACGAATGGGCCTGCAAGACCCGCGCGGCAGCCGCCCAGACCACCATCCGTACCGACGTCGCCCTCTACCCTGTTCGGCCCTTCGTGGGCCGGACCCGCGGCCTGATAGCGAGCCCGCCCTGCCAGGCGTGGAGCATGGCCGGCAAACGCCTCGGCCTGATCGACCAGCCGCTCGTCCACCAGGCCGTGGCGGACCTGGCTGCCGGCCGGGACACCCGCGAACAGCTACTCACCGCCTGCCAGGACCAGCGGTCGCTGCTGGCCGCCGAGCCGATGCGCTACCTCCAGGCCCTGCACCAGGCCGGCGAGCCGGAATGGGTACTGATGGAGGAGGTCCCTGACGTCGCCCCATTGTGGAAGCAGTACGCCGCCGTGCTCCGCTCCTGGGGGTTCTCCACCTGGAGCGGCATCCTCAACGCCGCTGACTACGGGGTGCCGCAGACGCGGCGGCGAGCGATCCTGATCGCCTCCCGTACCCGTACGGCGGCCCCGCCCGAGCCTACGCATGCCAAGTTCAGCGAGCCGGAGACCTTCTTCGGGCCCGGCCGCCGGACGTGGGTGTCCATGGCCGAAGCCCTGGGCTGGGGCCGCACCGACGGGCCCGTACCCACCGTGTGCGCCGGCGGCGGCCCTGGGGGCGGACCGGAGCCTTTCCCCTCCGGCTCCCGCAAGACCCTCTCCGACGCCCGCGACCGCGGCGCGTGGAAGAACCCCCCGCTCCGTCCCGGGAACCCCAAAGTCGAACCTCCGTACATCTGCACGGAAAGCCCTCCGCGGACGCCGCGGTGCGGTGGCGGACGTGCCTGGGTCCTGCGCAGCAACAGCCAGGCGAACGCGGCCATCCGGTCCGTGACCGAACCGGCCGCCACCCTGTTCTTCGGCAACCGGGCCAACGAATGCGTCTGGACCACTACGGGCCCCGCGGAGACAGCACCGCCAGCCATCCGTATCACCGCCGAGGAAGCCGGGATCCTGCAGTCCTTCCCTCCCGCCTACCCCTGGCAAGGCAACAAGGGCCAGCGCTTCTCCCAGATCGGAAACGCCGTTCCCCCGTTGTTCGCCGCCCACTTGATCGCACCGCACATCGAACGCACGCTCAGCCACGACGACTTCGTCCTGGCGGCATGATGTCCGACGCCACTCGTACCGAGGCCGACGAGGATCTCCTGCAGTACCCGGCGCCGCCGCCGGTGGTCCACTACGCCGAACAGGCCCTGCTCGGGGCCCTGCTCCTGGTTCCCGAGCGACTCAAGACCATCGGGCCGCTCGAACCTGAGCACTTCGCCAACACCGCGCACAGCGCCCTGTTCGCGGCGATGCGCACGGTGTCCCCGCCCGCGCCCGAGGTCCACCGCAGCAGCCCGGTGTGGCCGAACCAGCTCCTCGACGCGGCTCAGCCCCAGGCCCGAGCCCTGACGGCCTCCTACCTGCACACTCTCATCAGCGTCTGCCCCACCGACGACCACGCCCCTGCTTACGCGCAGATGGTCCGTTCCGGGCACGCCCGCCGCGCTCTGCGGCGGCATGCCGGTCTCCTCGCCCAGGCCGCCCGCGCCCCGGGGCCCGATCCGGCCCGGACGGTTCTCACCCGGGCCGACCAGCTCGCGGTCTACCTCGACGAGCTGGCAACCGCCTTCCCCTCCCACCCCGGCTCGATACCCCGGACCCCGGCCGCGCCCACAACAGCGGTCCAGGCATCGGTCGAGGCGGCGGACGAGGAGCGAATGCTGCTGGCCGCGGCCACCGCCCACCCCGAGGACCTGCCGCGGATGCGGTGGCTGCACGAGACCGACCTCACCACTCCGATGCACGCCGCCCTCTTCGCCTGTCTCACCGGCCTGGCCCGCCGTGGTGCACCGGTGGACCCGATCACCGTGCTGTGGGAGGCACAGCAGCGCGGCCTTCTTCACGACGGGTTTGGTCCCGCCGATGTCCTCGACGTGGTCTCCCATCCTGCAGGGGCACCCGAGCATTGGGGGCAAAAGATCCTCCAGCGCGCCCTCCTCCGCCAAGCCGAGGATGTCGCCGCCCGGATCGAAACCCTCACTGCGGACGAAGCCACCACCGTCCACCAGCTGGCCACCGGCAGCCGCCGGGCCCTCGCCGCGCTGTCTTCCGTCCGGGCTCGCTGGCACCAGGCCGTCGGAGACCCGGGGTCAGGAGCACGCGCCGTTGCTCCCGCGCCCGTCCAGACCCCAGTGCTCCGGCAACCGGCCGCGCGGGCCGGCCCAGCAGCGCGCCACCCGGCTCGGCCCACCCGATGAGGCTCTCTCGCATTCGCTGGCCTCCTACCGCTTCCGCTCCACACAGAAGGTTCCGCATGCCGTACGTCCCCGCCGACACCCACGTCAGCTTCACCCTTCATCCCGACCACCATCCTGGCGTTCTCGCCACGACCTCCGGCCCCACTAGCGACGCCGCCCGCTCCCACCTTCACGACCTCGGCTTCCGCAGCACCGGCCCGGACCCGATGGTCCTCGCCCGAGTTGACCGGGAGGAGCCCTACTACGCCGACCAGGCAGCCAACGAGCTAGCCCGATACGGCTTCACCGTGGACATCGCCCCAGCACTCCAGGAGGAGATCAACACCGAGTGGACCTGGGCCGACTACCCCATGCCGTGGTGCACCCCCCGAAGAGATACGGCAGGTCAGCGCCGACGCCCAGCGCATCCACGACGACATCGCAACCGGTCGGTTGACCATCCATCTTTTCTTGGGACGGTTCAGATCTGTCTCACGAGGTGTCGCTCGGCCTGATGAAGCTGGCTCGGAAGCATTGTCGACCGCTGGTATCTCTCGTCTCCCGCACCGTCGCCAGGGAGATGAAGATGCTGTTGTTTTCGGTGGACTCGAAGTCAGCCAAGCACTGGCTGGACAGTCCGGTGGTGTCCGGCGACGCGGTGGCCCGGATGCTGAAGCATCGGTCGGTCTCGGACGGCACGCCGGTCTTCCTTGACGAGGAGACGATGATGCCGGTCGAGCCCCTATGTTCGTGGGGCCGGAACATGTCGCATGCAGATCTGGCTGTCTCCACGCTGAGGGACTACGGGCGGATCATGGCCCGCTTCGCCTCGCATCAGGAGGCCCAAGGGCGAGATGTGCTGGCGGCCAGCGAGGCGGATCTGGTGGCGTTCAAGAGGTTGCGAACCCAGTTGCAGGAGCGGCCGATCGGGCCCTCTGCCTGGGGTAAGGAGTCCGGGCTGCTGGATCAATTCTTCCGGTACGCGGTTGAGCGGGGGTACCTCCAACGCCGGCCGGTTCGGGTGGCTGCTCGCGGCCGTAATCCGCTGGCGCCCCGTGTGCGACGGGGGATGGACATCCGCCACCTCACCCTTGATCAGTATCGGTACTTCCGTGATGTCGGTCTGGGTGGACAGCTTCCTGACTCCCGGGTCGACCGGACGTTCCGGGGGTGGGCGCCGCACCGCAATCGTGCGGGCGCGGATCTGGCTCTGGGCTCGGGGATGCGCTGGCAGGAGTGGGCGACGGTGCTGCTCCCCGAGCTCGGGATCGGTCAGCGTCCTCCCGGACTGGCCGCGGAGTTCACGTTGCAGGCGTGCGCGAAGTACGGGAAGCCCCGCAGTGTGTACGTGCCCGAGGACGCGGTGGGGGCGGTGGAGACCTACGTGTTGCTGGAGCGGCCGGAGCTGACGGCCGGTGCGGCCGCCAGCCTGGGGCGACGGTGTGGGGATCTGTTCGTCGTCTCCGGTGTCGATCACGGGAGCGGGCGTGTGCGCGGGGTGCTGGACGGGGTGCGCCGCGAGTTCGACATGGCGGCCATGCCGGCTGGGCTGCGGCGGATCACGGTTCATGAGGGTGAGTTCGGGCTGGAAGCTCTGGCGGTGTTCGTCTGCCGGAGCGGGCTGATGCCGGGGGCCGATTCCTGGAAACGGTACCGGCATGCGGCCTGGCGCCGGATGACCGCGCTCGCGGGCGCGTCAACGCCGCTGCTGCCGGAGAAGCGATGGCGCTGGCACGACCTTCGCCACACCTACGCGCTGCAATTGCTTTCGTACCTGGAGCGGTTGATGGACGGCGAGGAGCCAGACCAGGTCGCCCGTAGGCGACGTCATGACCGGTACCTGTCGGGGCACCTGCGGCACAACCCGCTGCTGATCGTCAGCCGCAGACTCGGCCACGCCAGCCCAGAGACCACATATGCCTACCTCCAGTACACCGACGATCTGGTGAACGAGTTCGAGGAGGCGTTCTCCGGTTGGATCGGCGCTGCGGAGGGCACGACGTACGCGCAGATCGCCGAGCACGCCTTCGGCCTGGAACCGGTGGCCCGGCGGAGCGTGAGGTGATGCCGCGCCGCAGGGACTACGAGGATGGCCTCGACGGCGCGTACGGCGAAAGTGCCCGGCCGGTGAAGCGTATCGGGGTCCGCACGGTGGTGTGCGTGAAGTCGCCGGGGCGAACTGTAGTCCAGAGGTTCGATCCCGGCCTCTACCGGTGCTCGCGGCTGGCAGCTCAACTTGCCGACGAGTGGGTGGAGTACGTGGAGGCAACCGAGGTCACCGCAGGGCCTTCTAGTGCCTACCGTCGGGCCGTCGACCGGTTCTGCACGGCGGTCGATGCCGCCTTGGAGGGCAGCGGCACGGAGACGGAGGTGGGCCTGGAGAGTGCCCGGACGAGTCGGCTGCTGGCGAAGTGGGAGCGCGGGCTGTCCGCCACGTATCGGACAGGCTCGATGTGGCCGGCCTACCTGGCCTCGTCCCTGAGGGCCTTGGTCATCCGCCGCGACGACCACCCGAACCGTGCCTGTGACCCGGCCCTGGTCCGGATGGTGAGGGGGCCGCTGCTGGTGGCCTGGGGCGAAAACAGCGAGCGGGACGAGTTCTCGCGCAAGGACAAGCAGGCGCTGGTGCGGGCCGCCTGGGTCGCGGTCGGTGAGCTGGAGAGGCGGCTGGCCATCGGGTGGCGGCTGGCGGACCAGGGCCGGCACCCTGAGTCGGGGAGCTGGCTGAGCCTGCGGGATCTGCTGTGGGGCCTGTCCCGGCGGGAGATCGAGCCCAAGACCATCGCCGCCGCTCTCCCCTCTCCGGCCTGCTGGCCGGGCGAGTTGCGCGAGCTGGTGGCCCGGCCGGACGGGTCGGCTCTGACGCGCGCCGTCAAGCAGGAGCTGGTCCGGCATCTGGTTGCCCAGTTGTATCCGACCAGTCTTGACCTGCATGCCTTTCGTGTCCTGCTGATGGACGCCACCGGCCACACCTCGGAGGAGGTGACCGGGTTCGGGGAGCGGGATGTTGAGTTTTTGCCGCGCGGGGTGCGGCTGACCCTGGTCAAGAAGCGGGCGGGCCGCGTGCGCCACCGGGCTTTTCGCGACTGTGTCCCTCAGGAGGCGGTGGTGGAAGGGCCGGTCGATCACGAGCTGACGGATGGGCCGCGGCGCGAGGTGAGCGTGATCGTCCGCAGGTTGCTGGAGGTGACCTCGAAGGTCCGCGAGCAGATCCCGCAGGTTCAGGACACGCTGTTCGTCCGGGCGGTGGTCCGTCCCGGTGAGCGGCTCGTGTTCGACCGCTGGAACGTCGCTGTTCCCACGGCGACGTTCGCCAGCTGGCTCAAGACCAGGGGCGTTAGTGTCTCCGGCGATGTTCACATCGGGAGGCTGCGCAAGAGCGTCAAGGTGGAGAAGGCGATCGTGGCCCGGGGTCGGGTCGGCGTGGCGGCCGACGACCATCTGGAGGAGACGTTCGCCGGCCACTACGCGCAGGGGACGACGCTGCGGATCATCTCCGGTGAGGTTATTACTGCTGCCCAGGACCACTGGTTCCGCAAGGCCGTCGAGGGGCCGACGGTGATCGCCCCGGACGTCGCGGGCATCGCGGACAGCACTGCCTTGCAGGCTCTGGGCCTGGAGTCGATTCAGGTCGAGGGCATCATCAGCGGGCAGTTGGACATGGGTCTGTCCCATTGCCGGGATCCGCGCCAGTCGCCGTTCAGCCCGCCGGGTGAACTCTGCGTGGTCGCGCCGCTGCGCTGCCTGGAATGCTCCAATGCCTGGATCCTGCCGGGCAACCTGCCCCAGCTCCTGCTGTTCCAGGAGCACCTCGAGCGGGTGAAACGGCGTCTGCCGCCTGCGGCGTTCACCGCGCAGTGGGGTCAGAGCTGGACCAATCTGCTGGCCGTCCTCGCCGACCGCTCGCCCGAAGAGCTGGCCCTGGCCCGTCGGCACATTGCCGACGGCCAGGCCCGGCTCGACCTTCCCCTGACCGCGTACACGGAGTTCGACCGGTGATCCTCAGCCAGCCCGCACCCGGCAGCCGCCCGTTGTTCCGTCAAGACGAGCCGGTCCTGCAGAGCCATCCGCTGCTGCCGGCCGCCAGGACCGGCACGGTTGCCGTACCGCGCTTCGGTGACATCGCCGTATGGGATTTCAACGACGTCGTGCGGCGCCCTGCCAACCGCAGCCGCTGCCAGTGGAAGCTCCCCTTCACCGGGGAGCTGGCCGAAGGCGCCTGGAACCTGATGGCCCGCGAGGTCATCATGGCCCTGGCCAACCCGAACCACGGGGCCCTCCACGACGCCGGAGTACACCTCGGCGACAGCTACGCCAACCTCCAGAGCCTGATCCAGGAAGCCTGCCGTCTTCGGCAGATCGCCTCCTGGGCGCGTGGGGCGGGACTGCCCGCCCGGCCGGCCGAGTGGAGTCATGAGGACGTAAGGCGGCGGATCCGCGACCTGCGCAAGACCTGTGCCGCGGGAACGGTCAGGTCGGTCGTCGTCTTCCTCAAGAAGATGGCGTTCCTCAGCCCGGCGCTCACCTGGGGCTGGCCGGCCGGGGATCCCTGGGAAGGATGCAGCGCGCGGCACGTCGCCGGCTGCGCCGGTAGGAGCGAACTCTCCACAGAGGCCGTCAAGCCCGACGTCTGGTTCCCCCTGGTCCGTGCCGCCTGGGCCTACGTCCACGCCTTCGCCCCCGACATCCTGCGGGCTACCCAGCGCTGTCAGGCCCTGCGCAACGCGGCGGCGCGGACACCGCTTGGGCGGGAGGCCGAGATCGGCGCCTGGTTCGACGACCTGGCGAACAGGATCCCCGTCTACCCGGGCCGGACGCACAAGGACGGCAGCCCCCGCATCCACTGGCGCCTGCTGGACCTGTCAGTCGGCCTGAAGGGCCGGCCCGACTACACCCTCGCCGACTCCCGGTTCCGGCGCACCGCACTGCAGGCCGTCGCCGAGGGGCGCTTCACCCGTCAGGGTCTCGTCCCGGACCTCGCTAAGGTCACCCGCCCGGACGGAAGCACAGGACCCTGGCATCCGGGTATCGGCCCCGAGGACCTGTTCACCCTCCACCTCACCATCCGCAACGCCGCATACATCCTGGTCGCGGCACTGTCGATGATGCGGGACTCCGAGATCCAGGCGATCGTCCGCGGCAGCGTAGTCGAGCACTACAACGCGCCGGCCATCGCCTCGACCCTGCAAAAGGACCACGCGGGCCTGCCACGCAAGCACTGGTGGATCACCGAGCCCGCAGCGGAGGCCATCGCAGTCGCCGAAGCGGTCTCCGTCCACGCCGAGCGGGTCTTCGCACCGCTCGGCCGCCCAGAGTCCAGCGTCGCCATCCACGGAACGGCCGCGGTCAAACAGTTCACCGAATTTGCCAACGCAGGCCGGGGATCGTCTGGCCTGGAGGAAATCCCCAGCGGTGATGCCCGGCCGCACATGTTCCGCCGCACCATGGCCATGCTGACCGACCAGTTCCCCGGCTCCGAAATCGCCCTGGGCATCCAGCTCAAGCACATCGCCACCCGCGCATTAGCCAACCGCTCAACCCGCGGCTACGCAGCCTCCGACACCGCCTGGGCCAGCGAGCTCCAGTCCGCCGTCGACGCCGCCCGCTTCCGGCGGATCAAGGACCTGTACACCGACCACGTGGGCGGCAAGCCCGTTGGCTACGGTCCTGGAGCCGACCGGCTCAAGGACGTCTTCGACCAGATCCAGTCCACCGTCGCAGCCCGTTCGGGCGATGCACGCATCGCCGAGAGCCTCCTGCGCAAGACGCGGATCACGATCCGCTTCGGCACCTTGAACCACTGCCTGTTCGACGAGGCGAACCCGGCCGGAGCTCTCTGCCTGGAGAATGCGACCGTCCCCGAGGGCCACACCGGCCCGTTGGATAGCCGGTGCCGACCTGACCGGTGCCACAACAGCCTCATCGGCCCCGAGCACATCCCGGTCTACGACTCGCACCGGCGGATCCAGCTCAAGCTGATGGCGGACCCCAACCTGCCGGCCGGGCGAAGGGACCTGATCGCCCGCGAGCTACTGCGGGCCGAGGACGTTCTCGCCATGGCCCACGAGGAGACACCGTGACCCCCACCAGCCGCGCCATCACCGAGGACGGCGTCTCCGCAAGGACCGCCGACGCACTGCGAATGGCGATGCGGCGGCTCTTCGAGGGCCGTGCCCAGCACACCGACGGACGGCTCACCAAGGAAAACCTCTGGAGGGAGGCCCAGGTCAGCCGGGCCACGATGAACCGGGCCACAACCATCCTCAACGAATGGGACACCCACCTCACACAGAACGGGACAGCGACGCCCGGCGAGGCCCGCCGCGATGAGGAGATCGCAAAGCTGCGCCGGCAACTCACCGAAAGGGCCCGCGAATGCACCGTTCTGCAGCGACGCCTCAATGCGGCGGCCACCGCCATCGCCGCACTCCACCACGACAACGCCCAGCTCCGCGACGAACTCGCGTGCTCAAATGGCCGCGTCACCGTTCTTCACTGAAGGGGCTGCAAAGACCGCGCCCCCGCACCTGACGGACAGGAGCCGGGCGCGCCGGTGGGTGTACTGCCTCCTCAGTGCGCTGTGTGCCTCGAATGAGCCATTTCACCAGCCGAAAATCTCATTGTGGCGACTACGGGCTGTGGAAATGATCAGCGCGTGGCGCATCGCTGTTGGCGCCGACCAGCGTGGCCGATGCGGAGGCACAGTGGTGACTGGTGATGGTGTCGTGGCACAGGCGATCGACTTGGCCACCATCCGAAGACAGGTCGAAGACGTTCTAGACGACTTCCTGCAGCACAAGATTTCTGCCGCCATGGCCGACCGCCTGCCTGAAGAAGCTCCCCAGATCCTGCACAGCTTCCTCTTCACGGGGGGCAAGCGCCTGCGCCCCCTATTCTGCGCGATCGGATGGCACGCCGCGGGCGGCGGCTGTTACGACTCCGCTGTTGTGCGGGTGGCAGCCTCGCTGGAGATGCTGCATGCCTTCGCCCTCATTCACGACGACGTCATGGACAACTCCGCCACCCGGCGCGGGCAACCGTCCCTCCACCGTGATCTGACGTTGCGCCACACTGTCAGAGGAGGCGCGAGTAATGCGTCCCTCCTCGGCGTCGGCCTCGCGGTCCTGGTCGGGGATCTGGCGCTGGCCTGGTCCGACGAACTCATGCACACCGCGGGATTATCGGACGCGCAACTGGTAGGCGTCCTGCGGCACGTTGATGCCATGCGTACGGAGCTGATGTACGGCCAGTACCTTGACCTGGTCTCTGCCGGATGCTCCCTTGCGGACACCGAGTCGGCACTGGCGATCGCCCGCTACAAGACGGCCAAGTACACGATCGAACGCCCCCTGCACATCGGTGCGTTCCTGGCCGGCGCGGACGCTGATCTGTGCCGTGCACTGAGCGCGTACGCCCTCCCGCTCGGTGAGGCGTTTCAGCTCCGGGACGACCTGCTCGGCGTCTTCGGCGACCCGGCCCAGACGGGCAAATCCACTGTCGATGACCTGCGCGAGGGCAAACACACCGTCCTGATGGCCCTCACCCGTCAGCGCGCCGACGCCGAGCAGCTGGGCGTGCTGCAGAGCCTACTGGCCCGTCCGGATCTCGATGAAACGGGCGCCGACCGGATACGCGGCGTCGTGGAGACCACCGGCGCCCGCCATGCGGTGGAGCAGCTGATCCGGGCGCACGTGGAGCAGGCGCGACAAGCCCTTGAGCAGGCCAGTCTCCCGCCCGCCGTCGTCGCGGTCCTGCATGACATCGCCCAGGCCGCCACCGTGCGGGACTCATGACCGCCGCCCACCGCACAGCCCGGCAGGAGGGCACATGACCGGTCGGACGGGTGGCGCCGATGTGGCCGACTAGGCCCTCACCACCTGCAGCCTGTTCCCCCGCAGCCCCACCCTGGCCCTCATCCACGCCGCAAACCCGGAGGACTGCATGACGCAGCAGCGGGCCGCGCGGCGGAAGGGAAAACATCCGTGACGGCACTTCCGCTGACGACCGCGCCCCTCGTCCACGCCGCCGTACAGCGAGCGGCCCGCCACCTGGCCGCCCAGGTCGGTACTGACGGCATGCTGAATGCTCCCTGCGAAAGCCGTGCCCTGGAATCGGCGCTGGCCTTCCGGCTGCTGGAACGCCAACGTGTGCTCCCAGACATGCACACCAAACTCCAGGCCTTCCTGGAAACGGTGCACCGGGACACTTACGCTGGCACAGTCGACAAGCTTCTCGCTTCTGCTGCCCTGCACCACCACGCCGTGCCCACCTCTGATCCCGCCGATCAGATCATCAGCCACTTCCGGCACTTCACCGCAGGGCGCAAGCGTCTCCTCGTCCAGGCAGTCCTGCACGCTCTGGGAGCCCTTGAGGCAGTGACGTGGCCGTCACGCGACCTGTTTGACACCACAGGGCTGCAGCTCTGGAAGCAGGCCGAAATGACCGCCTGCAAAGTGATCCTGGCCCATGCCCTGGGTCGCCAAGAGGAGATCACCGACAAGGACCTGGAGTGCCTGGCCGCCACCCAGCGCGACGGGACCATCTGGCAAGCCAATACCCTGTCCCATCTCCTGGTGCTGACAGCTCTGGACCACCTTCCCGGGCAACACGACACAGTCCGCCGGGGACTGGCCGCATTACCTGCCATCCAGCGGTCCGACGGGGGACTGAGCCTGACCCCAGACATGGACACCACCCTCACCGGGATGGCCGCAGCCGCCCTGGCCGCGGCCGCATCGGATCCTCTGCTCCAGCGGCACCTTGCGGACCGGCTGGTCGACCTGCAGCAGCCCGCTGGTTCCTGGACCTTCACCCCACAGGCCGCACAGACCGACGTCGAGACCACCTTCTTCGTCCTGGAAGCCCTGCACCTGACCGAGCCCGCCCGCTACGCCGACAGCCTGCGCCGGGGCTGCGACTACCTGTGCGATATGCAAAACCCCGACGGAGGACTGAACAACTACGCCCAAGGCGGCGCCTCAGAGGCATCCCACACTGGTCAGGCTCTTACCATCTGGGCCGCTCACGACCCGCACCGTTACGCCTCCCACATTGACCGAGCCGCTCGGTTCGTCGCCTCACAGCAAGAGCCTGACGGCAGCTACGCCCTGAACTGGAGCGCCAGCGACGCCAATGTCATTCTCCGTACCTGCCACGGTCTCCACACCGCCCTAGCCCAAGGCTGCCTCAGCCTGTCGGCACAGGAAGCGGCACGCCGCGCGATCGACAAGAGCACCCGGTACCTGCTCACCCGGCAGCACGAAGACGGAGGCTGGGGCCAGCAACCCCACCACTCCAGCGACCCCACCAGCACCGCATACGCCCTCACCACCCTCACCATCGTCCGACCCGCCACCCAGGCCACAGCCCGCGCCGCCCACTACCTGTGCCGCACCCAGCGACGCGATGGCGGATTCCACGCGCCTCCCGACACCTACTCGCCCCGACCCCTCGTCATCGACATCAAGGCCCTTCCCACCATCTACGCACTTCGCGCCCTGGCACTCACCCTCCACGCCCCGTGACACCCCGGGCCATGCGCTCTATGACGCATGCCCCCGTCGCGGACAGCACGCTCCTGCCGTCACCAGCCCGTACCGGCAGCCTGAGCCGACCCCGACCCCGCTGAGCGCACCGGACAACGTCCAATAGGAGTTAGCCAGCTGTGACTGTCATAAAGCACCCCTCAGTACCCCGCCTGGACATGTATTTCCCCCTTCCCCCGCGGGCCTATAACGACGACTATCTGCAAGTCGCCGCAGACACACAGGAATGGTTGAAACCGTACTGGCGCCCGACAACCGACAGGCAGTACCACATCCTCCTGGACGGGGCGCGGTCCGCGACGGCCTGCCTTCCAGCGACGACTCGCGGGTGGTACATGTTCTTCAACCTGGGGGTCGTGTGCTCACTCAGCATCGACGATCAGTTCGATATCGGCGGACCCGAGGAACGGCAGAAATACCACACCGAAGTCGCCCCGCAGCTGCTCGCAGCGTTGGACGACCCCGTGATGCCAGACCTGACCGAGCTGCACCCACACGCTGCGCTCGCCGGAAAGATGCGCCAATATACCGAACGCCACGCGGCTCCCATGCCGGGACGGCTCTTCATCGATGGGTTCGCAAACACCATCCGCGACGCCGGCGGGGAAATCGCCAGTGCCGTCCGTGGCAAGCCGTTTACCGTGGACGGTTACCTGGACCGCATCATCAACGGTGCGAAAGGGGCCAACTCCTACGGGCCGGTTGTCGAAATCTGCGGCAACACCGGGACTCTCCCCGACGACGAACGTGAACACCCTGCCATCGCCGCACTAACCACCATGATGGGGCTGCTCATCACGGTTCACCTCGACTTCTACACGCCCTGGAACGAGAAGGGGCCAGACGACCACTACAACCTCATCAAGATCATCGCCCATGAGAAAGGGGGCACACCGGACGAGGCGGCGGTCCTGGCAATGGAGTTGACCAACAAGCTGGTCGACTTGTTCTTCCGGCTATCCGCCCAGATCACCCCCCAGGTCAGCCCGCCGACCCGACGCTACGTCGAGAACCTCGGTGGCTTTCTGCGAGGCAACCTCGACTGGGCACGCTGGACGCAACGGTACGTCAACCGCAGCATCATTCTCATCGACCGGACGGAACCACCCGCATCACACACGATGTGCCCCCCGCCCTACCCATTGGTAGCCAAATGGTGGGACCTACTCGACCCCGTCGGGGACGGCCAGCCCTAGCGACCGCGTAGTTCCATCTCGATCGCCGCACCGAAAGTGTCTAATCAATGGCGGCTCCAGTGATCAAGGAGACGTGGCTCTGTTCGCGATCTCGCGTACAAAGCCAGTCCGCCGAGGGTGCCACTGAGACGAACTGGAGCAGGTGCAGGGTCGTGAAGATCCGGCTGTAGTGCGCGACCGCGTCCCTACCTCCGTCGGGCCCTTCCCTTGGCGGCATGCGGATGAGTCGTATCCGCGGACCTCACCCGTGGTCAGGGAGCCAGCCACGCGCAGCGTGTCGCCCAGTGCGCGTACTGGGCGGCCTCGACTCACCTGTACTCGCCGCCTACCGGACCTCCCCACCTTCTTGAGCTCCAGATCAAGTGAGGCGAGGAGTACGGACGGCCTCATTCAAGAATCGCAATTGGCGCTCATTGAAGCGGCAGACGAACCTTCCCCGAGATGGGTGAACCGCTTCTCACTCAGGCGACTCGAACCAACGTCTCGTGAGACATCTGGATCGCGGTGAACACCTGCACGCCCACGACGGCCACACCACTGTCGCCGTGGGAACGTACGCCACCGGCGCCACGTCCACCTGCACGGCGAAGGCCACCTGCGCCAGGTGACCACGACCTTCGAAACCGAGGCCGAAGCCGTCGCGGACTTCCACAGCCACCACACCGTCGCCGTCCGCCCCGGCCCGGCCCCCCTAACCGAACTCGAACAGCACGTCCGCCAAGCCCTTCGCAGCACGACAGTCCCGACAACCCCCGAAGCTCCGGCCCCTCCCACGCCGGTGGCCGCCGGCCCCGGGGAGCACGAGCAGTTCCTCGACCACTTCCTCGACTCCAAGCCCCAGTGGTCCAAACACCGAACCTGGAGCGACGAGACAACCGTCGCCATGCACGAATCCCTCACGGTCCGGGCCGAGTTCGACCACGAGGCCAGGCACCGCACCGACATCGCCTGGACAATCGCCGAGTACGACGCGCCCGTCGGCGAACTGCTCTGGCGAGCCACCCTCACCGCCGACACCCCCATCCCGCTCCTCCAGGCGATCACCGACCATCTCGACCACCCGGTTCCCGCCCCCAGGACAGAACCGCACATGCCACTACACGAAGCCGGATGGAGCGCGCTCAGCCACCCTGCCCGCACCACGTGGCAAGCCCCACGACCTCCTGGCCGAGCTGACCACTACCGCAGCCGACATCACCGCGGAGCCGCGCCCTGCCCCACAACGCCTGCCTCCCGCCTCCCGGCTGCCGGTCTCCCCTGTCCTACCCCGGCCCCGCGTCCGCTGAATGCGGGTAGACAAGGGCGGCCTGGAAGCCGGACTCCAGCAGTGATCCGGAGCACGGGCCGGGTCAGCCCCGACCGCGGGCCGACATGTACGCCGAGGCACCCTTCAGCGCCCGCCGAGCAACCTAAATCTCGTCGAAGCTGAACCTCGAGCGGTGGTTCGCGGAGCTGCCCGAGAAGTCCTCGAACGCGGATCTACGCGGGTCGGCCGTTTCATGCTCCAGGACATATTCGGCTACATCCGGGGTCCGTCCGGTTCACTACTGGGGATAGCCGTTGCGGGCACGGCTCTGTAGGTCACGGAACGTCGAGGAGAAGCTGTCGAGGCGAGCCACTGCGGTAGCGGCAAAGTCCCTCACCAAGATGCTGGGGTGGGTCTGCAGTTTCTCCGCGGCTTCGAGGCGGGGATTGATCACGCTGGTCGGGTCGGTGAAGGCACCGTCCACCGAGGTCAACCCGCGCAGGAGTAGCTCCCGGCTCTCCGCGTCCAATCCGGCCGTGAGCAGGTCCGGAACGATCTTCTCCCAGGTGGTGGTGGACCAGGCAGTGTGGATCGCCTCCGCGGCTCGGCGGCGCGTGCTCGGCGCACCTCTCGCCCATTCGGACAGTGTGCCCGACCACGCGTTGGTACCCGTTCCGATCTGGGTGAACGCCCGGAGCATCAACGACTCGGCGGCTTCATCGGGCGCGGTGATCGGCGCGATCGACCAGTGGTGGACGAACGCGGTGGTGATCTCCTCACGCACATCGGCGCCAAGGCGTTCGATGTACTCCGCCCAAATGGTTGGCAAGGGGTGGCCCCGGCGGATGTGTCCCACCAGGACTTCGGCGAACCGCTCAGGTACCCGCCGTGCGATCTGCATCGCCGCGTCTGCGGCAAGGTAGTCACTGTGCATTCGACCGACGTGTTCGGGCGTAAGCATGCGCTCCAGCACAGCGGCACATTCGGCCACTGTTGTGGCATTCACCTGCGGCCCGGGGAGAAGGACCATCCCAATCGCCCGCAGAACCGCCGGAACAGCCTTCTTCGGCCCCAGGGTGCCCAGCAGGGCCAGGCGCGCCAAGCGGTCGTCGGCTGAGTTGGTGCAGTGCCACGAGTGGTGGGCGATCTGTTCGCAGATTGCGGCCGACTCTGTGGTTCCTGTATCGGTGGCCGCTTCCACGAGGACGCCTAGGAGCTGCTCTTCGTGGTCAGGGTGGTCGTCCACCATCGAGAGTGCGAGTCCCGCGATCCTGGTGTCGCTCGTGCGCTCAGACACCCACGGCCATACCTGCTCTGGGTGCCGGCGAGCGAGTCCAGCCAGGAGCGCAGCCTCCGCGGCCAGGGGACCGCGGGCCAGGCGCGCAAGGACGAAGTCGGAATCGGTCGCGTTCTCGCCTACCGCTGCTGCGAATGCCGGGAGGACTGCATGCGCTGTGCCTGAGACGTCGGGGTCGGTGGCTTCCAGTAGATCGACGGCCTGCTCGGTGGTCAGCGCGCCGGCCAGCGCAACGGCGGCGGGCTTCTGGGCTGCGATGTCCTCCTGCCAGGCGCCGCTGAAGGTATGGGGCGGCTGAGCGACCAGGAGGTTGGCGAGCTCCTGGTCGGCGAGGGCTGCGGCTGCAACAGGTTCCCCGGCCGCTGCCGCAGCGGTCAGATCGGTACGCCAACGTCCCATGCCGAGCGCGGCTTCGGCTGCCCGGCGTCGTACGGACAGCGGAAGCCCCGTCCATTGCTCGGCGATCTTGCTGGCGAACCGCGATGCAGCTGCCGTCAGGGTCTGCTCGGCGTACTCGGGCAACGGCTGCTGGGTACTACCGGGCAGACCGAGAGCCGCCGCTTGGCGCAGCTGCAGGGGCAGGGCAACCAAGGCATTGAGGAGGTAACGGTGCTCGGGTTCACGCAGTACCTGCTCCATGAGTAGCGGCGCGAGCAGGTCGACGGCCTGGTCGAGTTGACTCCGGATCTCCGCTACGTCGGGCAGCACCATGATGCGGATGTTGAGGGTATTTGCCTGCTCTGGCGTGCCCCGCACCCGTTCCGCGGTGACGTTCAGGAACGGCTGCAGGGCCGCGAGAAGCACGCGAGCAAAGGACTGTGGCCCCCGTTTCGCGGCGTCCTCCGGGTCGAGCCCGAGCGGCGGCTCGACCGCACGGTCCCGGGCCCACCGGGAGATCGCGTCAAGCAGAGCACCGCGGCTCGTTGTCAGTGCCTCGCAGCCTCCAGCGTGCGAGCAGCTTGGGGCGCCCCACGTCTCGAACGTCCGCAGGAGAGCACCAGGTTGCCCGTCACCGAACACAGGTCGGGCAGCGTCCACCAGCCAGGCGATGTCCAGGATGGCCGCCACCGCCGTCGGGTCTGCCATCGGATCCGTGCGTCGTGCCAGTCGGGCGAACTCCTCGCAGAGTTTGTCCAGTTCGTACCGGTAGTGCGCGAAGGCGTCCTCGTCGCTCCAGAGCTGGCCGGAGGGAGGTACCGGCCACTGCCGAGCCAGCTGTGCGGCAAGTTCCACAAGGAGCGGCTGACCGGCAGGGGCAGCCCGGGACGCGAGGTGCACGACGCTGGTCCAGTGCCCGAGAGAGGCGTCCTCGGGCAGCAAGCCGAGGACGAACTGCGCAATTGCCACGCCTGCTGCCTGGACGCCGCTGCTCCGGGCGGCATCGGCCAGCACGGTAATCTGCGGGCCGAGGCGCTGTGCCGCGCTGCCGAGTGCTTCGGCGTTCCCCTGTGGCGTGTTCCCCGGGGAAATTCCTGCCTGGGCTGCCAGTTGCTGCAGGGCGGTGTGGGTGTCCAGTCGGACGGGGGCGCCCGGGGTAAGTGCGTCGGCCACGAGAACGACACCGGCGAGGTCAGGGCGGAAGGTGTGGGGCGGCGTGTCCACCAAGCCCGCATCGACAAGATTGTCCAGGAGTCGGTCGAGACGGTCTGGCTCGGACGGCAGGCCGGAAATCGCACCGTAGAGGACGGCGACGTCTCTGCCAGCATGGTGTCCAGCCAAGTCACCGGCCCTGGTAAGCAGGGCGAGGGCGATCGCGACCGCGCGGTGCAGGCCGGGATCGTCCATCGCCACAAGCCGATTGGCCACCAGGTTCCGCAACAATTCCGATGCATCACCCCAGCCGAACGTCTTACTGTTCACGGCCACGTGACACGCGGCGTGGGCGAGTAGCGGGTTGCCGTCTGCCAGGTTGATGACGCTGTTGCGGAACTCCTCGTGTTGGATGCCGTGGCCGGTGATGATCCTGTCGATTTCCTGCCTTGCCAGACGTCCGAGAACGACTGAGGCGGCGGCCTTCTGCTCGGCGCCGGCAGCGTACAGCGCCCGCTCGCGCTCGCCGGGGCGGAGGGTGAACAGGAGGCGTACCTGGTCGAACCGGGGATCAGCGAGCATGGCGGCCACCGCGCTCAGGCTCTCGCTGCGGTGGGCATCGTCGACCACAAGGATCAGGGGACCGTCCAAGCCCACCTCGCTGAACGCCTCCGTCGTGAGCGGTGCACCGGAAGGGACGACGAGAGTCGTGGCGACGGATCGGGCCGTCTCGATCGCAAGCCGGGTCTTCCCGCTGCCTCCAGGGCCCTCCACAACAACGATCCTTGTTGTGGGACCTTCCGCACCGAGTTCGGTACGGAGCCGATCCTGGATCTCAGTTGTGCCGTGGAGTTCGGCGGTCATCCCCGGGACGGTGCCGGAGAGCCGCTCCAGGTACATCTCCGCAGTGGACAGGGCCCGGGGCTGGCGCGGACGGACACCCAGTTCGGCCTCGGCCACCCATCGCAGACTGTCCGATTCCAGCTCCGTGACGAGCTCGGCAAGGTCGACGATCTCCAGGTCCACCCCGAACTCCGTCTTTGCCCGCTTCCGCTCTTTCCCCTTCTTGATCTCGGTCGTCGAGCGGTTCATCACGAACACGGCTGGCGCCGTACGCCGGTGCTTCTTGTGCTTCTCCAACTCGATGGTGAGCTTCGCGCTCCATGTGCGCTGCAGGCTGACCCACAACGCCACGTCGATCTCGTCTTTGAACAAGAGCCGGCTGTAGCCATCGAGACCGGTATCACCCGTGGCGCTGGTAGGCCGGAGGCTGGGATACCGCTCTCGCAGCACCCATAGCGCCACCCGCTCCAGAACGAGATCATCCGTGAGCTGTTCCAGCGCACCTTGTGCGGTTTCGTACAGCACCCCTCGCCCCTCCGGCTCACCGAGACCTGTGCAGGACCATTCTCCTCCACCCGCCGCGTCACATGCAGCACCGTCCGCCGGGCTGGCCGGCCGTGGTGCCTGCCGCTGACAGCTCGCCCCGCTGTTCGGGATCTCTTCGGTGACGGTCTGCCGGGGCATCCGGCGCATCCGGCCGATGTCTGTGTTGGAGCAGGTGCCCCGGCCCGTCGCCTACGTGAACCGCTTGTGGATCGTGGACGGAACCCTGATCCCGGTCCGCGACCGCACGGTCGGCGCATCCTCCCGCAACTACCGGTTCTCAGCAAACATGCAGGGTTACGCAAGGTTGGCGAGGTCTTCGTCTGGGCGACAGAGCGGAACATGCCGCCAAGGCGTGCCATCGCCACCCGGTGAGCGAGCTCCGAGGCGAGCGCTGGGCGGCGGATCGCAGAGACCCGCAAGACGGGTGTATCCCCCGGCCAGGGCTTGATACGACGCCAGCCGTACGCAGGGGTGTTGCGTGTACCGACCCCTCGTTGTCGGACCCCCCTGACACCATTGGCTCCAGGGGTTCAAGTTTGACCTGGAGGGGGCTCACATGCAGAAGGCAGTGCCGGCCGAGGTCCTACGCAAGGCCATCGTGGCGGAGCTGGTCGAATTCGCGGAGCACGTACCGGCGAGGCTCTCGGCGTTGTGCCGTCGCGTGGGCCTGGAGTCCCCGGCGGGCGTCTACCCCGAGGACGGGCTTGACGAGTACACGTGGGCCTGTACGGACGCGGTGGAGACCACGCAGGACTTGATCAACCTGGCTCAGCGCGTCGTGACGCAGGTCGGCAGCGAGGCGCTTGACAAGATGCTGCGGACGCTGGGGGGCCGCGGCCGCAGTGGAGAGTTCCAGAACCTAATCTTCGCGGGGGTCGGGGAGAAGCCGAAGATCGTGCTGACCGATGCGACCGAGAACCGCATCAAGCTCACGACCAACGCTCACTTGTGGCTGGTGTACGACCGGCCGCTGCTGTCGTCGGGGCTGAGCTGGCAGGCGCTGATCGACTGGTGGCGCGAGGAGCGGCCGGACATCACGGCCGGGTTAAACGATCTCAAGGTTGGGTTCCAGTTGCGGATGCGGCTGGCGCGGTCCCTGCCGCAGGAGTCGCCCCCGCAGAAGCTGTTCTTCGACGCTTACTACGAGCGCGTGGGACGCCTTCACCCGGAGGCCGGATTCGAGCAGCCGGCTCTGCTCCCCGAGGTCCACCTGCACTACGACCCTTACTCCCAGAAGGACCCCGCCAACCCGAAGGACCTGGAGCGGCAGCGCATGGACTTCCTCATGCTGCTGCCGAACGGCGAGCGGGTCGTGATCGAGGTCGATGGGGTGCAGCACTACAGCGAGAAGCAAGAGCTGGCTGGACGGGAGAGGAACATCGCGTCGCCCAAGGTGTACGGGGCCATGATGGCTGCGGACCGGGACCTGAACCTGGACGGATACCGCCTGTTCCGGTTCGGGGGTGCGGAGCTGCGGAAGGAGCGGCCGGAAGAAGCAAAGGTCATGGTGAACGCCTTCTTCGACCGCCTGCTCCCCGCGCCCAAGTAGATCAACAACACTCGCCGATGCCCCGCACGTGGACCCGGTGCGGGGCTTCGTGCTGCTCAGGCCGGGCGGCCGCCACGATGGTCGGGTGAACTATCTCGTCGAGCGGACCCCCGACGGTGGCGATCCGGAGATCCTGTACCTGAGCGCCTCCGACATCACCACGACCGCGGAAGTGGTGGCGCCGCGGCACTGCTGGGCGATACATAGCGCACGATCCCCGGTTTCCGAAACCGGGGATCGTGCGGAAGATGGACTACTCCAGCGCCACGTCCTCGCCTCCCACCGAAAGGCCCGATATCGAAACCCCGAACCGACCGCCGGGTCCGCCGGCCTATGCCGCCGCGTCATAGGACAGCCGGAACAGCTCCATCGCCCGCTCGAGGTCCTTGTCCGAGCGCAGCTGGACCTCCAGGTCGCCGGTGCCGTGATGCCCAAGCCCCGTCACGTCCCTGGTGAACCCCGGCACAAGATCGACAGTTGTAGGCGCCGCCTTGAGGTATGCGAGGAGCTTGTCCTGCCGGGAGGTGACACAGGCGAAGTTGCGCAGCCGCTGGTACGCGTCGTACTGCTTGCGCTCGACCTTCGCCACGTCCCCGCCCAGCCCCAGCAGCGCCTCGTCCACGGCTGCCGCCAGTTCCGCCATCGCCTCGCACGCGCGCCGGAGAGACGCGGATGTGTCGGCGCTTCGGCGCCGAAGGCGCGACGGCACTTTGCCCTGCGTGGCCACTGAGGCGACGGTCTCCAACCCGATGTGATGCTGCCCGTACAGCCGATAGCGGACCAGGTCGATCGAGCGACGATGCTCCCGCACGGCATGCAAGTCGTAGCGGGTGAAGTCTCCGGCGATGCAGATCAGCCGGGGCGCGCTCCACAGAACCTGAGACGCTGTTGTCTCCCCGAGGCGCTCGCGGACCAGCGCTTGGAACTCGGTGCGGTGGTCCATCAGCCAAGCCACGTAGAACAGCCCTTGCGACAGCACGCCGGGGTCGGTGGATCGCTTGTACTCGACGATCACCGGAGCACCGTTCTCGTCGAGCCCCAGAGAATCGATGCGTCCACCGTGTACAGGGCCGGTGCTGTATTCGGAGGCGAGGAATCGGACCCCGAGCATCGCCTCCATCGCCCCCTCGACCAGGCCCTGCACATCGGCCTCAGCCTCAGCCAATCGCGGCAGGACTTCAGTCACGCCGTCTTTCGTGGAGAACAGTTTCAGGCTCGACACCCCCTTGTCGCACATGCCGAGGGGTAACACCCGCAGGTTCAGGGATATTTCCGCCAGCGGGGCCATCCGGGGATCGGATCTTCCGGGCCAGACTCCATCGGGGCAGCACTCACGCTCGACCACTCTGAAGTCCAGCGAACCCCAGGCCGCCCTTTCCACAACCCGGCCAGTCCCCCCGTCCTACGGCGACCGCCATCGCCGGAACGATGGATCTGGACGATGGAGGAGGCCGCCCGCTTCCTTGCCCATTCCCACCGGGCCGACCCCGAGATGGCCGACTTGTTCGAGGTACTCATCGGCACCGGCATGCGTAAGAGCGAAGCCTCGGACTCCACTGGGACGACGTCCACCTGACGGAAGGTGAGCTCTACGTCCGCTGCACCCTCTCCGCGATCGACAACAACCTGGTGGCGACCGTGCCGGCCGACCGCCACCTCGGCGTCCTCGCGATGCTCGAGAGTGGCCTCGACCTCGGCCTCGACCGCCGCCTCCACAACGGGCAACTCGTCACCACCCGCCGCAGCCAGTAGCCACCGGCCCGATAGGCCAGGGGGCCGGTCCGGCCCCGCCGCCGGACATCAAGAGCCGCACCCACATGTCCTTGCCCAGCCGGTCAGCTCTATGCATCGAGCAAGTCCGAGGCTGCTGCCCAGTGGGGTCGACCTGAACCGCTCAAGGGTCGTGGTCGGCACAGGAAGCAAACGGCAGCGGACGAGCAGGGCCGAACTGACGGAGACCGAGGTGCCCAGACTGCCACGACGAGCAGACGGCACGGCAAAACTCCCCCGCGCGTCAGCGACCGCGAGCAGAACTTCCTGTCTCGTGCTCTCGCAGCATGCCGAACCTCCACCTAGACCACACCCTCAACATCCAGAGAGAATGCTCCATGGCCGTCTCCAAGCGCCTCCGATACGAAGTCCTCCGCCGGGACAACCACACCTGCCGATACTGCGGCGCCTCCGCGCCCGACGTCCCATTGCGCGTCGACCATGTCACCCCCGTTGCGCTTGGCGGCACGGACACCCCCAACAACCTCGTCACGAGCTGCGAGCCGTGCAACAGCGGGAAGAGTTCCGCCACCGTCGACAGCGCCCTGGTCGAGAACATCGCCGACGACGCCCTCCGTTGGGCCGCCGCCATGCAGCAGGCCGCCGACAACCTTCTCGAACAGGAGAGGCCCAAGCTCGAATACCGCGCCGCATTCCTGAAGGAGTGGAACCGCTGGGGCTACGGCGAAGGCGAAGACCGCAAAGCCATCGAGCTGCCTGGCGACTGGAAGCCCAGCGTCGAACGCTTTCGAGTCGCGGGACTGCCCGCCTGGGTCTGGGGCGAGATCATCGACACCGCCATGGGCTACGACAAGGTCCTCGACCCCAACAAGTTCAAGTACTGCTGCGGCATTGCGTGGAACAAAGTCGGCGTCCTACAGGAAGGGGCTCGGCGGATCGTCGGTGCCACCCGGCCGCCCGCTCATCTCGACATGCGGCAAGCGGTGCTCGAGGCAGCGTTTGCGGTGTGGCACTGCGGTTTGAGTGACGGCGAGGACACCCCGACCCCCAACCAGGTCGACGAGTTCCGCGAAAGCCTCGCAGGCCTTACCGAGGCCGACCTGGCGGATCCCGAGCTAATCGTCCAGGCCGCTCAGTACGCCACCTACTTCGGGATGAGCAATTTTGCCGAAGCACGGCGGGACATGGACTACGACGCGGTCGCCCGCGCATGGAACTCAGCATGGCCAACTACGTGGGTCCCGGGTGATGAAGAATGGGGCGGCAAGCTCGTCGGTGGCCCCACGGACATACAGCGCAAGTGGGTCAGGGAGCAGATCGACAAGCTCCTCGACGCTGAGATCAACGTGCACCGCCTCGTGCGCGCGGCCAGTCACGCGGGGTCGCACAAGTCGGCTCGGATATACCACGGACTGTCCGACTCCGAGCTTGAGGTGACAGGGGTCAGTGGTTGGCAGTCGAAGGCGGCCGAACTCTGGCGCGTCGCCTACACAGCGTCAACCATGGTCGAGCCGACGGTGGAGGAAACCACCAGGTTCTTCAAAGGCCTCCGGAGCGTCGTATCGCTCGGCGAGTTCTACCTGGCCGACATCTACCAGGCGGCATCCGCTGCTGGCTGCTATCAAGATCCGGACCTGGTCTCCTGCCTCACGCAGCACCTGTCCGTGTTCGAGGCGGCGGCTCTCCCCGTCCGGGATGAGGGCTGATGGCGCCCACGGCAGCCCTGCCGATGGCTGCGTGTCGCCCGCAACGCTCCCCCCGATCATCGCCGCGTCCCGTCTTAGAGCGGAGTCACTTGACGCCCCTTCACCTATCCACCGAGTCTCGTGAAGGCCTGAACCCCAGGCCCTTGGCACCGCTCTCCTCGCGAGCCGATCCCCAAGCCGCAGCGGGGCTCACTACCGGGGCCTCACGGACCAGTGTCACCTCACTGCAGGCAAGAGGGATCACTGCAGCCGGTCGCGGCGCTCGCTTCGGCGAGGGCGTGCTGTCAGCGCATGCCGATATCCTGACGCCCACTACTTTCAAGGGGGGAACGGTGTCAACCGTACGTTCTAGCCGCAGAATTGAGCGGGCCGGCGTTAACGCCCTGCGTGCACTCCTCGAAGAACACGATCACATCGTTCAGGAAATCGACGGTGGAAACGATCACGGCGAGGACATGATCGTGAACTTTACGCGGGGCGGGAAGCGAACGGGCTGCTGGATCGCCATCCAAGTAAAGAGCGGAAAAAAGTACAAGCGAGCCAATGGATATGCGATCCCCGTAGAAGACCACTTCGACGACTGGCGGCAGAGCCGGATCCCTATCGTTGGCGTCGTGTACGACATGAAGAAGAAAGAGCTGTTCTGGGTCAATCTCACCGAACGGTTACGATCCACCAAAGAAAGCCCCGGCTGGGTGCAAGTAGCAAACGCGGCCCAACTCAACGGGGACACCGTTGATGGATTCCATTCAGAAATCTCATCCTACGCGGGCGATGCGCGGATGCGCATTCGCGCAGCGAACGAGGAAGACGCTTTTACCGAGGCTGTTCGCGCGCGACAAGGGCTGGATCCCGAAACTGCACCCAACCCTCTCTTCGAAGGGATGGCCGACTTCGCCCTTCGCCATGAGGAACGACTTCAGGTGATCGCGCGAGACTTGCGGCGGTCCATCCCGATCCAAGCCCTAGTCTTGATCATGGCATGGGAGTGGCCCCGGCAGATCCGCTTCATTGAGGGATCCACAGACCTCAACCCCGTCCCGTGGGTTCTGGGTCTCTATTCTTTCATGTTCCTCATGGCCCTCACGATCTTCTTTGAGTTGAGGGCGGGACGGAAACCAAAAGAGACCGGCAACTGGCTGATCCTCATTGCCAGTAATTTTCTATGGCTTCCGATCATGGACCCCGATGGCGATCGAGGCTGGTGGGGAACTACATGGATCATTGCTGGAATCGTGATCCCCTCTTTCGGCATCAAACTCCTGTACATCAGCTTCATCCGGTACGCCCGCGACCGAAAAAGGAACCAGCAGCGAGCCGGTTTTTGACCACGCGAACTCGACAGCGCATAGGGAACTCACGCGGCTCGGACCGCGTTCGACCCTCGCCCATGCGCGATGTCCGCTGGCGACAGACCAGCAGCCAGAGAGCGCGCGCGGTTGTCAGTGGGCCCTGTCACGATCGGTGCGGCGGCCCATCGTGGCCGTGTGGCGAGCGGAGGCCAGCATGCCCAACCGGTACGTGCGACTGGCAGGATTCGACCAACGACTGGATCTGACGAAACCGGACCTCGGAGTGGCCGGCGGCGCTGCACTGCTCGAACAGCTGCTCAATGACCGCCGGTTGCCCGTACAACGCCGCGGCCTCACGTGCGCGGAGGTATGCGAGAAGCGGGGCTTCATCGAGCCGATGTCGGTGTACCGGCGACTGGGCAAGGTCATCGCTGCCCACATGCAAAGTGACGCCGAGGACCGGCACCACGGCGGTGGAGAGTCTGACGAACACAAGGCGTATAAAGACCGGGCGGTCCGCGCCGCAGAGGAAGGCGGGCACGCTGCCGTCCAGGAACAATCGAGCAAGGACCACGCAGTCCGCAGCGACGTCCTGATCCATGGTGTGGACGGGGTACTCCTCGGTTTCGAGTCACAACTGTCCCCGCGCAACCCGCGTGAGATTCAAGCACGGGACGTGGCGGCCCGACGGGCCGGCGTGCTGGACGCATGGCAGACGGACAGCCAGGACATGGCGCGGGACACGACGGTGCCGTGGTTGCGTACCGACCGCGTCCCCTTGGAACTGATCATGAAGCGGGGCGCCCCCATCCCGCTCCGCGGTGGTATCCGACGCATCGAACTCGCCAAGTGCGACGAGCGGTTCCCGGGGCCGTGTCCGAAGAAGCGGACAGGGAAATGCGGAGGCTGGCATCCGACCACGCGACCTGCGGAACGCCCCTTCGACGAATTCATCCGAGATGCCGCCTCCGGGCTTTACGTACGAGCGATCGTCAAGGTGAAGCGGACGGCGTTCGAGTTCTGGACCCCCACTGCCGATCACACTGCGTACCTCGACGCGACATCGGGCGAACCGCCTGCCGTCATGCCGAGGCAACGTCAGGTACGGCGTCCTATGGAGGACGGCGACCCGACGTGCCGCGTCCGGCCGCCGGCCGCGTCGGACCACGAGACTGCGCCGCTCCCCTACATCCCGGCGCCCCGGTCGCCGGAGTCCGTCCCGAGCACAAGGCCTGCGGTGAAGGGGGCACCGCCGATCGCCTACCGGGGCAAGTGCGGGGCTGGGGTACAACCATGCGGGGCGCCCGCTCGTCTCTATCCCGCCGGATGGCTCTGCGACGACCACCGTCCGTAGCCGATAGGACGGGACACCCGCGGGAGGGCCCTCCCTGCTCCCGATTGCTCCCACGACTTCTCGCTCATGACCGACCCCTACCGCCCGGGCCAGCGGGTACCAAGATCCGGACCATTCCCGGACCAACCCCCGCCCGAGAGCCTTACGAAGCACCGTTTTCCCAGGTCAGCACGGGTACATCTGCTGTACCACCAGGAGACCAAAAACGTTTTGGTCAGCTACTCCCCGAAGAAGCTCGGCTTCTTCTAAGCAGTGAAGTCCGTTGTCTGGGATGGGTGTTGCTCTCTCCGGGCAGCACCCACTCCAGACACTCCCCGTAAGCGCTACGAAGCCTTGAGTGATCTCTATTGCGTCTCAGGCGCCACTTCCGGACCAGTGGCGGACCAAGCCTCGTCTCTCCATGCAGCCCGGGACGAGCGGATCACGTCGCCTGCGCGCACCAGGCAGTCGCCGTCCACCCGACCGTCCCGCCGCGTTCCGGCCTGCTCTGGATACGCCTCCTGCCGCCGATGCCGCGCGTTGATGCTCAGCAACAGGAGCACCCCGCCCGGCAACCGCACGCATCCGCCTCCGACGCGGATCCGGCTGTGGCAGTGGTTGCGGGTACGGCGCAGCAGCCCTTGCCCTGCCATGCGTCACGGCCCTCCTTGAGGGCGATGGCGGCGATGACGAGGGCGGCGATCGGGTCGGCCCAAGACCAGCCGAGGGTGGCGTTGAGGATGAGGCCGGCGAGGAGCACGGCCGAGAGGTACGTGCACAGCAGGGTCTGCTTGGAGTCCGCGACTGCGGAGGCCGAGCCGAGTTCTCGGCCGGCGCGGCGCTGCGCGGCCGACAGGAACGGCATCACAGCCAGGGAGAGTGCGGCCAGTGCGATGCCTGTGATCGAGCGGTCGGCTTCGCCGGTGCCGGTCAACGCCCGTGCGGCGTCGACGGTCACGTAGACGGCGAGGACGAAGAACGAGACCGCGATGATCCGCAGCGTGGTCTTCTCGCGGGCTTCGCGGACTGCGTGGTCGGTGGCGGAGAACTGCCAGGCGACCGCGGCGGCGGAGGAGACCTCGATGACGGAGTCAAGACCGAAGCCGATCAGAGCCGTGGAGGAAGCGGCGGCGCCCGCGGTGATGGCGACGATCGCCTCGATCACGTTGTAGGTGATCGTCGCGGCCACCAGGAGGCGGATCCGGCGGGCCAGCACTTCGCGGCGGGCCGGTGACGGCCCCAGGGGTATGGACATCATCAGCAGCAGCCCTTCGTGGCGGCGTCGGGGCAGGTCTTGTCCGCCTCGACCGCAACCACGGTGGCGAGCAGGTGGTCCAGGGCGTGGCCGAGCCGGTCGTCGGCCAGCTCGTACCAGGTGCGCCTCCCGTCGGGAACGGTCACCACCAGCCCGCAGTCGCGCAGGCAGGCCAGGTGGTTCGAGAGCCGGGTGCGTGAAACGCCGAGCGCTTCGGCGAGGTCGGCCGGATAGGCGGGCTCCTGTCGCAGAGCGAGCAGGATCCGGCAGCGGATCGGGTCGGCGAGCGCGCGGCCGAACCGGGCCAGCACGTCGATGTCGGAAGCAACGGTCAGCACAGCACAACAGTACAGCTCATCCTGAATTCAGGAAATCGTGGATTAGGGGAGCTGGGCCGCCGCCCGTACCCTCCCGGTGAGAACAGGAGAGGACGAGGGGCATGAGGTCCATCAGGCAGGATCTGGCCGAGGTGCAGAAGGCGCACTGGCAGAGCACGTACACCGCGCACCCGGAGATGTACGGCGAGGAGCCATCGGCACCTGCGGTCCACGCCGCCGAGGTGTTCGCCGCCGCTGGGGCTCGCGATGTGCTGGAACTGGGTGCGGGCCACGGCCGCGATGCCCTGCACTTCGCGGCCGAGGGTTTTGCCGTGCAGGCCGCGGACTTCTCCGCCACCGGCGTGGAGCAGCTGCGCCGTGCCGCACAGGCCCGGGGCGTCGACGGGCGGGTCACTGCGGCGGTGCACGACGTCCGGGAGCCACTGCCCCTGACGGACGCCTCGGTCGATGCGGTGTTCGCGCACATGTTGCTGTGCATGGCCCTGTCCACACGAGAGATCCACGCGCTGGTGGGCGAGGTCCGCCGGGTCCTGCGTCCTGGCGGTGTCTTCGTCTACACGGTCCGGCACACCGGCGACGCCCACTACGGCGCCGGCGCCCCCCATGGGGACGGG
Organism: Streptomyces sp. NPDC085524; assembly: GCF_044541755.1. NCBI lineage: Bacteria > Bacillati > Actinomycetota > Actinomycetes > Kitasatosporales > Streptomycetaceae > Streptomyces > Streptomyces sp. NPDC085524. Next base: position 86,870 of record NZ_JBITTH010000008.1, on the reverse strand, counting down.
ATCTTCGAGCACGGCGGGTTCGCCGTGCACTTCTTCGACCAGGCCCTGGTCGAAGCCCTCGCCGACGGCTGGAGCCTGGAGGAGGTCCACGCCTTCGAGGAGGGCGAGCTGCCGCGGCGGTTGTGGCGGGTGACCCAGAGCCTGTCCCGGTAGCGGCTGGGGCAGGCCAGGCTGGTCGTTCAGCGGGTGTCGGGCCGCTGTTCCGTGATCCAGCGGGCGGCGAGGAGCCCGGAGGCGGCGGTCAGGGCGGCGGCCGCGATGACCGTCGCATCGAGGCCAAAGGCGTCGGCGAGGATACCGGCGACCAAGGCACCTACGGCGTAACCGATGTCGCGCCAGAACCGGTACGTGCCGAGCGCGTTGGCCCTCCAGGCCGGGTGGGCGTGGTCGGAGACCGATGCGATCAGGGCCGGGTAGACCATGGCGGTCCCCAGGCCGAGTGCGACGGCGGACAGGACGCCGGCGAGCAGGGGCCGGTCGAGCAGGGTGAGGGCGAGGACGAAGCCGGCGGCCTGGACGAGCATGCCGTAGACGATGAGCGGTTTGCGGCCGATGCGGTCGGCGAGGTGTCCGGTGGGGATCTGCCCAAGGCCCCACAGGATCGGGTAGAGGCCTTTGATCAGGCCGACGGCGGCCAGCCCGAGGCCGTGGTCGGTGAAGAGCAGGGGGAAGACGCCCCAGGTGAGACCGTCGTTGAGGTTGTTGACCAGGCCGGCCTGGCTGGATCCGCGCAGGGAGCGGTTGCGCCAGGAGGTGCGGGCGAAGGTGGCCTTCAGGCCGGTGTCTTCTCCGGCGGGCAGGGGCTTGGCGTGGTGGGCGAGTTCGAGGGCTACGTGGGCGGCGGTGTCGCGGACGACGAGGGAGAGGGCGAGGCCGCCGACGACGAAGACGACGCCAATGAGCTGGGGGATCGGGCGCAGGCCGTAGCTGGTGGCGAGGTAGCCGGTGAGCAGGGCGGTGACGCCGACCGCGGTGTAGCCGGCGGCTTCGTTGAGGCCGGTGGCCAGGCCACGGCGTGTGGGGCCCACAAGGTCGATCTTCATGTTGACGGTCATCGACCAGGTCAGACCCTGGTTCAGGCCGAGCAGGACGTTGGCGGCGACGATCCAGCCCCACGACGGCGCGTACGCGAGCGCGAGGGGGACGGGGACGCCGATCAGCCAGCCCGCCACGAGGAGTTGTTTGCGTCGGAAGCGGGCGGTGAGGGCGCCGGCGGCGAGGTTGGTGAGGGCCTTCGTCAGGCCGAAGGCGATGATGAAGGAGAAGACGGCCAGGTCGCTGGTCAGGCCGAACGTCTCGGAGCCGATGAGCGGGACGGTGGTGCGTTCGAGGCCGACCAGGCCGCCGACGCAGATGTTGACGATAACGAGCAGGGTGAACTGGAGCCAGTTCTCCCGCAGACCGAGCTGGGCGGGGCGGCTTTGGGTGCCGGCCGTCGGGGCAGTGGCGTTGTTCACGAGTCGCCCTCGGCGAGCTGCCCTCCGTGGGCGGCGGCGTACTCGGCGGGTCCGCCGTCCAGGACGGCGATGTCGGTGCGGCCGGCGCGTTCCAGGAGGCTGGCGGCGGTCATGGCACGCTCGCCGTGCCCGCAGGCCACGACCGCACCCTGCGGGGCGTCGGCGGCGACGGCCGTCAGGCTGCCGAGCTCGATGTGTACCGCGCCGGGGACGTGCCCGCTGGCGAACTCGGATTCCTGGCGGACGTCGACGTAAGGGCGGCCTGCGGCGTGGTCGGCGGTGACGAACGCGGTCGTGGTCTGCGGGTTGCCATCGGCGAGCCATGCGCTCATCCCGCCCGCGAGGCGGCCACCGAGGCGTTCGTGGCCGATCTTGTATGCCTGCCAGACGATCTCGCTCAGGTCCTGGTCGTCGTTCACGACGAAGGCGAGGGGGGCGGTGTCAGGCAGGAGCCAGCCGAGCCAGGTGGCGAACTGGCCGCGCAGCGGGATGGACAGGGAGCCGGGGATGTGGCCGGCGGCGTAGTCGGCGGCGGGCCGTGCGTCGACGACGTGACCGCCGTCGGCGATCAGGGCCCGCACCTGATCGGCGGACAGTGCAGCCAGCAGCGGGCTGGCCGTCAGGACTTCCGGGCCGCGCCGGTTGATCTCGCCTAGCCGGTCGAAGTACGCGGGATAGGTGCCAAGGCTGGCGATCAGCCGGGACACGAAGCTGTCCTCGTCGGGTGCGGCAAGCAGCGGGTTGGCCTGCTTTTGCGCGCCGATGGTGGTGGTGCGCTCGGTGCCGGGCGGGGCGGAGCAGAAGGAGCCCGCTCCATGGGTGGGCCACACCGCAGTCGCATCGGGCAGCGTGGCGAGCCGCTTCAGCGAGCGGTACTGGGCGCGGGCGAGTTCCTCGGTACGGCCGGCTCCGAGGAGGTCGGTGCGGGCGGCGGAGTTCACTATCAGCGAGCCGCCGGTGAACACGCCCAGCGGTCGGGAGCCGTCCAGGAGGAGGAAGGACAGGTGCTCGTCGGTGTGGCCGGGGGTGGCCAGCGCGCGCAGGGTGAGCCCACCGAGGTCGACCTCGTCGGCGTCGGCGAGCCCCTGGTGGTCAAAGGTGCGGCGTCCGGCTGCGGAGGCCAGCACAGTGGCGCCTTGGTCGTGGCCGAGCTGGAGGGCGCCGGAAAGGAAGTCAGCATGCAGGTGCGTGTCGGCCGCGTAGGCGACCCTGAGACCCCGACGCTGCGCCGCCGCGTTCAGGGCACGCAGGTCGCGGCTCGCGTCCACGGCCAGGGCGCGGCCGTCGCCGAGGTCGACGAGGTAGGCGCTGTTGCCCATGCCCTGGTCGACCAGCGGTATCAGATGATCGTCGACGAACCCCATGAGGTCCTCCACATGTCACGGTAGGCGCCGAGTGGTCTGAGCACCCATCCATGGATACAATATTCCATGGATTTATGGAGGATGCCATGGGAGATGCCGCACGGAAGTCGGCGCTGTACGACGCCTTCGCCCACACGGGCAAGGCGCTGAGCAGTGGAAAGCGTCTGGAACTGCTCGACCTGCTGGCGCAGGGCGAGCGGACGGTCGACGCTCTGGCGAAGGCCTCAGGGCTGAATCTGACCACTGCGTCCGCACATCTGCAGACCCTCAAGCAGGCCGGACTGGTCACCACCCGCCGCGAGGGGGTACGCATCCACTACCGCTTGGCCGGAGACGACGTCGCCGCCCTCTACGCCCTGCTCCGCAAGGTCGCGCAGACCCACCAGGCAGGCGTCGAGGCCGCCCGTACCGCCTACCTCGGGGTCGATCAGCCGGAGGCCGTCGGACGCGAGGAACTACTCACCCGTGCGAAGGCCGGCGAAGTGGTGGTTCTGGACGTACGTCCTGCTGCGGAGTACTCGGCGGGCCACATCCCCGGCGCCGTTTCCATCCCCCTCGAGGAACTCGCCGACCGCGTCGCGGAACTGCCGGCGGATACCGAGGTCGTCGCCTACTGCCGGGGCGAATACTGCGTCATGGCCCACGACGCCGTACGGCTTCTGAACGCCCGAGGCCGCCGCGCCGTACGGCTGACCGACGGCATGTTGGAATGGCGGCTGGCCGAGCTGCCGACGGAGAGCGGGGCCGCCGCGTGATCCCTGCCCATCCCGCCTTCGCCGACGGCCCGCTGTATCTGGACTACAACGCCACGACCCCGGTCGATCCGAGGGTCACCGCAGCCATGGAACCGTACCTGGCACAGTGGTTCGGCAATCCCTCCAGCGGGCACGCGTACGGCGCCGAGCCCAAGCGGGCACTCGAGCGCGCCCGCCGCCAGGCCGCCGCACTCATCGGCGCCCGCGCCGACGAGATCGTGTTCACCGGCTCCGGCTCGGAAGCCGACAACCTCGCGATCCGCGGTGCCGTGCTCGCGGCCGCGACCGACCGGCCCCACGTCATCACCCAGATCACCGAGCATCCTGCTGTGCTGGAGACGTGCCGCGCCCTGGAACGCCTGCACGGCACCGAGGTGACGTACCTGCCCGTGGACCGGCACGGCCTGGTGGATCCGCAGGACCTGACCGCCGCGTTCACCCCCCGCACCGTGCTCGTCTCGGTGATGGCCGCGAACAACGAGACCGGCGCCCTCCAGCCGGTCGCCGAGCTGGCCCGCATCACCCGGGACCATGGCGCGCTGTTCCACTGCGACGCCGCGCAAGCAGCAGGCAAGATCCCGCTGGACGTCATCGCGTCGGGCATCGACCTCATGACGGTCGTCGGCCACAAGATGTACGCCCCGAAGGGCATCGCCGCCCTCTACGTACGCACGGGAGTGACCCTCGAACCCCTCGTCTACGGCGGCGGCCAGGAGCGCGGCCTGCGGGCCGGCACCGAGAACGTCGCCCTCGCCGTCGCCCTGGGGGCCGCCACCCAACTCGCCGCCGAGGAACTGGCCGACACCACGCACGACCGCGTCGCCGTGCTGCGCGACCGCCTGCACGACGGGCTGGCCGACGGTCTACCCGGCCGGGTCCGCCTCAACGGCCCCTACGAAAACCGCCTTCCCAACACTCTGAACATCAGCATCGACGGCGTACGAGGCCACGAACTCCTCGCGGCAGTCACGGGGATCGCCGCCTCCACCGGCTCGGCGTGCCACAGCGGTGCCCGCACCCCCTCACCGGTCCTCAGCGCGATGGGCTTCGACCCGGCCCGCAGCCTCTCGGCGCTCCGCCTCTCCCTCGGCCGCTGGACGACGACCGCCGACATCGACCGCGCGGTCGGACTGCTGACCGCGGCAGCCGAGCCCGCCCGCCCGGCATGAGGCCCGCTCCGGATGCCCGCGGCCGGACCGGACCTGCTTGAGGAGCCGCCACCCGGCCCCGGTCCCTCGTGTAGAGGCTCGGCGCCGTGGTGCACCGTAGACATCGGGGTTCCCCGCCCGGGTCACGAGGTGCAAGCTGGAGGGGAGACCGTTCTCCGAACCCGGGAACGGGCTCGGGGCACACGGTCTCGCCACTCCGAGTGAGCTTCTCGTAGCTCGGCTGGAGGAAGCGACATGACGCAGCAGGCCGCCACCGGCACGCGCTGGCATCTGGCCGGCGACTGGTTCGACGTATGCAAGTGCGCGATTCCGTGCCCGTGCACGTTCGCGCAGCCCCCGACCTACGGCGACTGCGAAGGCGTCATGGTCTGGCACATCCGGGAAGGCAACTTCGGGGACGTACGGCTCGACGATCTCAACGTCCTGATGCTCGGGTCGTTCGAGGGCAACCCGTGGGCCGGCACGCATACCGAACCGTACGCCGCGGTCTTCCTGGACGAGCGTGCCGACGATCAGCAGCGGGCCGCGCTCGGGACCGTCTTCGGCGGTGAGGCGGGCGGATGGCCGGCGGAGTTCGGGGCGATGTTCCACCCCGAGATGCGGGGCATGGACGTCGTCCCGATCCACGTGGAGATCGACGAGGACCTCGCCACGTGGCGAGCCGAGATCCCGGGCCGTGTCACGGCGGCCGCCGAGGCGCTCACCGGCCCGACCACCCCGAACGGCGCACGCGTCCAGGTCCTCAACTCCCCGGGCTCCGAGGTGGGGCCGGGCCAGATCGCCACGTGGGGGCGGGCCACCGCCGACCGCGCCGACGCGTTCGGCTTCTCCTGGGAACGCACCGGGAAGTCGAGCAAGTACTTCCCCTTCGACTGGAGCGGCCCTGACTGAAGAGCCCATCTGCCCGACCCGGGTACCGCCCTTGATATGGCGCGACTGACCGTCGTACGGGGCATCAGGGAGCATCTGGCGGACCAACCACCGACTCCGCCTCCGGGCGGTTGGCTCTGACAACGATCGACACGGCCACCACTCGCTGCCGGGCGGGCGGGAGCAACTCCCTCATGAGGCGGATCACGGCCGGAGTGAACAGGGGATACAGCGCGCAGTCATCGACACTCAGCGCCTCCCGGTGCACCACCTCGACGTCCCGGAAACCGACCTTCTCCAGCTTCCGCACGAAGGCGGGCTCCGAGAGCGCGCCGGCGACGCAGCCCGCCCAGGCGGCCGGCTGCGTGAGGATCTCCGGCGGGAGGTCGTCCTGCCCGACGGTCAGGTCCGACACGCACAGCCGTCCGCCGGGCCGCAGGACGCGGGCGCATTCGGCCATCACCCGCGACTTCCTCGGGGAGAGGTTGACCACGCCGTTGGAGATGATCAGGTCGACCGTGGCGTCGGGCAGCGGGATGTCTTCCATCTCGCCCTCCAGCAGGTCGACGTTCCCGAGACCTGCCTCGGACGCGGCGTTCGCGGTGCGCGCGAGCATCTCGGGGAGGAAGTCGAGCGCGATCACGCGGCCGGAGGCGCCGGTGCGGCGGGCAGCGAGGATCGTGTCGATGCCGCCGCCGCACCCGATGTCGAGGACGCGCTCGCCGGGCCGGATGCCGGCGAAGCGGAGATGATTGGCCACGCCGAGCGATCGGTCGATCGCGGACCGTGGCATGTCGGCCAGCTCGTCGGCGCTGTACAGCCGGCGGGCCACGGCGGCGGTGGTCGGGGGCACGTTCCGGTACGCGGCGCGGACCAGCTCTTTCACCTCGGCGCCGTGCATGAGGTCCCTCGTCATGGCTCCAACTCCTCGAGGGTGAGGTTCAGGCGCCGCAGGACGTCGTCCGGAATCTCCTCGCGGCCGGATGCGGCCAGGAACCGCCGGAGTTCCTCGGCGAACTCCAGCTCCCCGCAGCAGCGTCGGCAGCTGGCCAGGTGCTCCTCCAGCGCAGCACGGTCCGCCGCTCCGAGCGTGGCGTCGAGGTACTCCCAGAGCCGCTTGGTGGCCTCGGAACAGGTGATCAACGCGACGCACCCTCTTTCAGCAGCCCGTTCTCCTCCGCGTACGCCCACAGCTGCATCTCGAACAGCTTGCGCCCGCGGTGCAGCCGGGCCAGCACGGTTCCGAGCGGCGCGTCCAGCATGGCCGCGACCTCCCTCGCGAGGAATCCCTCCATGTGGACCAGGACGAGCGGGACCCGGTAGAGCTCGGGGAGCCTCATCAGCACCGCTCTCACGTCCTCGTTCCCGAACTCGGCGAGGAAGTCGAGATGCAGCGAGTCCGAATACGGAAACGGATCCTCATAGGCGATCTTCCGGTACAGGGAGAAGTTCTCCGCCTCGTCGAAATCGACCTGCACGGGCTGCCGCGCCCTCGTGCGGCCGAGGTCACGGCAGCAGTTGACGAGGATCTTGCGCAGCCACGCGGGGCCGGCGGCGGCGTCGTGGAGCTGTCCGTACCCCTGGAACGCCTTGAGCAGGCAATCCTGCACCGCGTCCTCGGCGTCCTCGCCGACGAGGGCCCGGGCGATCGAATAGAGGCGAGGGAGCTGCTCGCGCGCGAGGACGCGGAACTCCTCCGCCCTTCCGGTCCGAATCTCCTGCATGGACAGCACGCACCTTGGGACGACCCCAGTGGCTATTTTATTGCGTTCCATCCCGATTTTCGGTGCGGGCAATAATCCAGGCCCCGGCACCGTCCTCGTACTCACAGGAACCAGCTCTGCCGGAAGAAGGCGAATGCCATGGCCACCGTGAATGCTCTGGACCTGGAAGAGAAGGTCCGGGCTCTGTACCGCCTGGTGGCGCAGGAGCCACACGGCTCCTACCACTTCGAGATGGGCCGTGACCTGGCCGGTCGCCTGGGCTATCCCGCCGACCTGCTGGACCGGGTTCCGGCCGGGGCCGTCGAGTCCTTCGCCGGGGTCGGATACTTCCTCGACCTGGCCGCACTCGGCGAGGGCGAGTACGTCATCGACCTCGGCAGCGGCTCCGGCACCGACTCCTTCTGCGCCGCGCAACAGGTCGCAGCCTCGGGACGGGTCGTCGGCGTCGACTTCACACCCGCCCAGCTGGACAAGGCCCGGCGACTCGCCGAGGCCGGCGGCTTCGAACAGGTCGAGTTCCGCGAGGGCCGCATCGAGTCACTGCCCGCCGAGGACGCCGGCTTCGACTGCGCGATCTCCAACGGCGTCATCAACCTCTCCGCCGACAAGGAACGGGTCTTCGCGGAAGCGGCACGCGTCCTCCGCCCGGGGGGCCGCCTCGCCCTCGCCGACATCGTCACCGAACAGCCGCTGACCGAGGCCATCGTCTGCGACGCCGGCCTCTGGGCCTCGTGCATCGGCGGCGCCGCCCACGAGACCACGTACCGGCAGGCCATCGAGAACGCCGGCCTGCGAGTCAAGGAACTCCGCGGCAACGCCTACGAGTTCCTCTCCGGCCAAGCCCGCCGGGCCAGCGCCCGGTACGGCGTCAAGAGCATCTCTCTGCTGGCGGTCAAGCCGGACCGCTGAGCCCCTCCCGCGGTCCGCAGGACCGCGGCGCGTGCCAGGAGGCACGTCATGACCACCCTCACCCACCGCCACACCAGGACCGAGACCGACAGGGCGACGGGCACCCTCCGAGCAGGATCCGCCCTCATGGCCCTCGCCGGCCTGGCGTTCATCGGCTACGCGGTCATCTTCTTCATCCGCGACTTCACCGACTCCTTCCTCGAACTCGGCATCGGACGAGCGCAGGTCGACGTCGGCAAGACCCAGATCCGAGCATTCAGCCCCGAGCTGTACGACTACATCTCGCACCTGCACATCGCCGTCTCCGGATTCATCGCGGCAACCGGCCTCGCCGTCGCGGCCCTGGCTTGGTTCGGCGTGCGCCACGGCCACCTGTGGGCGTGGGTCACCGCCGTCGCGGCGCCCGTCCTCGGCCTCGCCGTCGCACTGCCCGCCCACTACCCCTTCCACTTCGACACGATCGGCCACCTCGGCCTGATCTACCTGGCCACCGCCGTCTTCATCGTCGGCGCGCTGCTCAGCCTGAAGCCGCTGCTGACGGCACGAAAGACCGACTCAACCCGCCCGACGGGAACCTGACATGGGCCATCACGGCCGCCCCGGCGCGGGAGGTGCCGGGGCGGGGCATCGCCCGTAAGCCCACACCGCACATACCGAGGGCCCACAAAACCACAGGTCAGAGCCCTTACTTCACCGGCTCTCGATCGCCACGCACCCCACATGGTGCGTCATCGAAATAGGATCAATCGAAAACATGTGAACCCGATCATTCGCCCAGATTCACAGGGCGTCGGCGCTACGCCCCTGCCGGTGCGGCCGGGGTGTCTTCGATGATGTGGCAGATGACGCCGGGCTCGCCGCGTCCGGCGGCCTGGCCGGCGCGGTCGCGGGCGTTCTGGAGGGTTTCGCGCAAGGCGGTCAGGTCGGCGATGCGCTGGTCGATCTCGGTGAGGTGTTCGTCGAGGAGGTCCGTGACCAGGGCGCAGGGCTGCTCCCCCTGGCGTTGCAGGTCGAGGATGCGCTTGATCTCCTTCAGGCTGAGGCCCAGGGCCTGAGCCTGCCGGATGAAGTGGAGTTCCGGGAGAGCCTGCTCGGAGTACGCGCGGTATCCGGCGGGAGTGCGCTCCGCCTCGGCGATCAGGCCGTTGGCCTCGTAGAGGCGCACGGCTTTGGGGCTCAGCCCTGCCTGCTTGGCAACGCGGCCGACGGTGAGCATGACGGCGGTCTCCTCGGATCGGGGAATGTCACCATTGTGCGCTTGACCTTGCCCTAAGGACAAGGTTTTACGGTCCAGGCATGAACACCCAGCGAGGAGGCAAGGCCCTGTCGGCCTTGGAACTCACACCGATGAGTCCCCAGTGCGGTGACGTGGTGGCGCGCGCCGAGCACGCGTGCATCGGGATCAGCCCGTTCAACAGCTACTTCTCCACCGAGCGGATCCGCGCTCTGGCCGCCTGGGGGCGGGAGAGGTTCGCCCGGGTGGACTTCTTCGTCCCCGACGCGCCGAGCGCCTTCACCTTCGAGGCGCTGGGGTATTCGCCCGAGCGGGCGGCGTGGAAGGCGCGCCGGCAGGGCCAGTACACCCGGAACAAGATCTGTACCGCGCTGACCGGCCTGGGTGTGGCGGACCCCGAGGACCGGATCCTCGGCTGGGCCGAGCTGGAAGGCAACGCCGCCTTCGCGCAGCTGCACGACCGATGTCGCGAGCTGTACGAAGTCGATGAGGCGTTCGGGGATGCCTGCCGGGAGGCCGCCGTCTGGGTGCTGTCCGGCAAGCTGCCCGAGGGCTCGAGACCGAGCGAGCAGCAGGTCGAGTGCGCGGTGCGCTACTTCCTCGCCGAGCTTCCCCTGTTCGTCGACACCCCGGCCATCGTCGGTGCCGGGGCATCGGTCTTCTGCTACCACCAGCCGCCTGACGTCCTGCGCCGCCTGTACGGGCGCCGGCTGAGCCTGTCCCCCGCACCCGGCCAGGGCTTCGCCGTCGTCACACCCCTCGCTACCGCCCGCTGGAACTGAACCCCGTGAACTCAGAGACGAGCAACCCATGACCACCACTACCGATATGGCCGGCGAGGTACCCGGCCTGATCGAGCCAGCGAACACCGTCGACCTGGCGATCACCGGCATGACCTGCGCTTCGTGCGCGGCCCGCATCGAGAAGAAGCTGAACAAGCTGCCTGGCGTGAGCGCGTCGGTGAACTTCGCCACCGCCGGCGCACGCGTCTCGTACGGCGATGGCGTGACCGCGCAGGAATTGATCGACGTGGTCAAGGCGACCGGATACGGCGCCTCGCTCCCCGAGCCGCCCACCCCCTCCACCTCCGCTGAAGCGGGCGCGGTCGTTGACGAGGAGGAGCGCCACGTGCGGGCGCTGCGGGACCGGCTGCTGGCATCAGCGGTGCTGACCGTGCCGGTGGTAGTGCTGTCGATGGTGCCCGCCACCCAGTTCCGGTTCTGGCAGTGGCTCGCCTTCGCCCTGGCCTCACCTGTCGCACTGTGGGGAGCCTGGCCCTTCCACCGCGCTGCCGCGCTGAACCTGCGCCACCGGGCGGTCACCATGGACACCCTGGTCTCCCTGGGAGTGCTGGCGGCATGGGTGTGGAGCGTGTACGCGCTGTTCCTCGGCGGCGCGGGTGAACCCGGGATGCGCATGGAGGTCTCGCTCCTGCCCCGCTCGGGCGAGCACGGCGGACCGGCGGAGCTGTATCTGGAGGTGGCCGCGGCCCTGACCGCGTTCATCCTGGCCGGCCGCTACTTCGAGGCCCGCGCCCGCAGGCGCGCCGGGGACGCGATCCGGGCCTTGATGGACCTCGGCGCCAAGGACGTCACCGTCCTGCGCGACGGACGAGAGGTCCGGGTGCCGATCGAGCAGCTGGCGGTCGGGGCGGAGTTCGTCGTACGGCCCGGCGAGAAGATCGCGACCGACGGGGTGGTCGTCGAGGGTTCCTCCGCGGTGGACGAATCGCTGCTGACCGGGGAATCACTGCCGGTGGAAGTCGGCCCGGGCGACGCGGTGACCGGCGCGACCGTCAACGCCGGGGGCCGGATCGTCGTACGCGCCTCCCGGGTCGGGGCGGACACCAAGCTCGCACAGATCGCCCGCCTGGTGGAGGCGGCACAGACCGGCAAGGCGGCCGTACAGCGGCTCGCGGACCGGATATCGGCGGTCTTCGTGCCGATCGTGATCCTGCTGGCCGCAGGCACGCTGGCCACCTGGCTGCTCCTGGGCCACCCCGCGCCGGTCGCACTGACCGCGGCGGTCGCGGTGCTGATCATCGCCTGCCCGTGCGCGCTCGGACTGGCCACGCCGACCGCGCTGATGGTCGGCACCGGGCGGGGCGCCCAGCTCGGCCTGCTCATCCGGGGCCCCGAGGTGCTGGAGTCCACGCGCCGGATCGACACGATCGTGCTGGACAAGACCGGCACCGTCACCGAGGGCCGGATGCGCCTGGCCGATGTCGTCGCTGCCGAAGGCGAGAGCCGTGAGGAGATCCTGCGTCTCGCCGGCGCGGTGGAGCACGCCAGTGAGCACCCGATCGCCAAGGCGATCGCGGATGCCGCCGAGGAGGAGCAGGGCGGCCTCGCGCCTGTCACGGACTTCGCGGGCCATGCGGGCCGCGGCGTAACCGGGACCGTCGACGGCCGTCAGGTGATGGCCGGCCGGGCGAGCTGGCTCACCGACCAGTGGGGATTGCAGATCCCGTCCGCGCTGGTCCGGGCCCAGCAGCAGGCCGAACAGGCAGGACGTACGGTCGTCTTCGCCGCCTGGGAAGGGAACGTACGGGCTGCCCTGGTAGTCGCCGACACCGTCAAGGCGACCAGCGCCGAGGCGGTCGCCCGGTTCAAGGCGCTCGGCCTGACCCCGGTGCTGCTCACCGGAGACAACGAGGCCGCCGCCCGGCACGTGGCCGCCGAGGTCGGTATCGACACCGTCATCGCCGAGGTCCACCCCGAGGACAAGGTCGCCGAGATCAAGCGTCTGCAGGGCCAGGGCAAGGTCGTCGCAATGGTCGGTGACGGCGTCAACGACGCCGCCGCCCTCGCCCAGGCCGACCTGGGACTGGCGATGGGCACCGGCACCGACGCGGCGATCGCCGCCGCCGACCTCACCCTGGTCAAGGGCGACCTGCGCGGCGCAGCAGACGCGATCCGCCTCACCCGCAAAACCCTGACCACCATCAAGGGCAACCTCTTCTGGGCCTTCGCCTACAACGTCGCAGCCCTGCCCCTGGCGGCACTCGGCCTGCTCAACCCCCTCATCGCCGGAGCCGCGATGGCCAGCTCGTCGGTGTTCGTCGTCACCAACAGCCTGCGCCTGCGGCGCTTCCAGCCCGCCGACCGCAGCTGAGCAGCGGACGCAACGCCCGAAGCCCGGCCGGGATCATCTCCCGGCCGGGCTTCGGCATGACCGCGTATGCGTCTGCGTCAGTCGGCTATGCGCGCCGTGTAGTCCCCGGCGGCTTCCACCGCCGCGACGAGAGCCGCACTGTCCACGTCCACGCCCTCCTCCAGGAGGACGACGCTGCGACCGGCGCGCATGTCTGTAGAGGCCGAACAGACACCCGCGAGGTCCTCCAGCTCGTCGTCGATGAGCAGACCGCAGCTGGCACAGTGCATGCCCTCGATCACGAGCACCACCCGGGCGCCGGCCTCGGCTTCGGTCTTGTTCTTACGGCTGAACAGCTTCACTACGCCTCCTTCTTGAAGTCGATCGCGCCGGTCTGCATCCCCATGGCGCAGGTGAACCGGAGGGTCCCGGGCTTGCGGGTGCCCAGGTCGATCTCGGTGTCGCCGTCACGCTTGACGATCTCCTGGACCCCGAGCTCGGGGATGGTGAAGGCGCGGGCGCACCCGCCCGAATCCTTGCCGTGCAGCACCAGGGTGGTGGGTACGCCGGCCTTCGCGGTGAAGGACGTGGGGCTGTAGAAGTCCGTCACTGTCAGTGTGACGATCTGCTTCCCGGACGCGTCGACACGTACGGGCGGCACACCGGCCTCCTCGCCGCCTTCCCCGGTCCCGCTGCCTTCGCCTCCCTCGACGATGAACGGCCCGGTCGCGGCCGTGTTCTTCGGCGGCGTGTCGAACGAGAACCAGCCCCCGGCCTGGAGCGCGGAGCCCATCGTCCACACGGCGACGGCCAGCACCACCACACCGGTGAGCACGGCCAGCCGACCGGACAACGCCTGGCTGCTGCGCCGGAACAGGTAGCCGAGCAGGGCGAACAGTGGCGAGGTTCCGAGTACGAACCCGGCCATCACCGCGGCGCCGGCCACCGCCGAGCCGGAGGTGATCGCCAGCAGTTCCATCGAGAGGGTGACCCCGCACGGCACCAGGACGGTGGCGAACCCGATCAGCGCCGGGGTGATGGACGACTCGGTCTTCGAGCTGCGCCGCATCAGGCGCCCGAAGGACGCCGGAGGCCGGGGCACCAGTCGGCCCGCCGCCTTGACGCCGAACAGATCGAGCGCGAACACCACCATGAGCAGCCCGGCGGCGATCATCAGCACCGCCTGGGTACGGGGGCTGGGCTGCAGTGCGCTGCCGAACACGCCCAGCAGGACGCCGAGCAGGGTGTGGGAGAGCAGCTTTCCGGCCAGGAACGCCCCCACCGGCGCCAGCGGCGTTCCGGCCTCCGGGGCAGGGGGCGAGGTCCGGGAAGGCTTGCGGGCCGACTTCGGGGCGGGAGCGGGGACAGGGGCGGGGGTGCGGCGGCGGGTGACGGCCCCGGCCAGCAGGCCCCCCTGTACGGCGGCGCACGAGGCACCGCCGGCGAGCAGTCCGGTGCTCGCACCGGTGATCAACAAAGCGACGGACGACGGCATGCGTCGTTACTCCAGTTCTGCGACGACGGCACGCACACACGGGTCTACGGAAATCCGGGCGTGCCGAGGCGGACATGAGGAACGCGGCGTCCCGCGAGGCGACTGCCTCACGAGCGGCGAACCATCACGTCCGTGACACGCACAACCGATGAAGATCAGGAGGAGCCACCGCCGCCGGCGGGGCATGGGGCTGCGCCATCAGCAGCGCGGGGTCGCAGGCCATCGCATGCGGCACAAGAGCGAGCACCGGACCGGCCTGGCCGTCCTGCGCGAGGGTGACCTTCGGCGCCACGCACTGCTCCTGCGCAGCCGGACAACGCGGACCGTGGTCCTGCGCACCGGACACAGCCGGAGTCACGACATCCCCGGCGTGCCCGGCATGAGCACCGACAGCGACGCGCGGAGCCATCTCCATCGGCCCCGCCATCGCCATCGCGGGACGCGCCAGCCCCGACAGACACGCAAAAAGCGCGCACACGAGCAGCACCCCGGACCACGTCCGGGGCGGCAGCAGCAGGCGTCGCGACATGGGCGCCATGCTAGGCCATGGCCTGGCAGCCGCCCGGGCCGGTCGAGCATTCCGTGCCGCATCCGCACGGACTGGGCGCCACCGGGCTCCGGCACGCTGTCGGCCGGTGGTGTCGACGCCTTGGTCTGACGATCAGACCCTTCAAGGGGCCAGCAGGTGGCCGAAGGTCTGCCGTGCGACCTCTTGGGCGTGCGCCTGATCCACGACGCGGCCAGGCACCTGCGGGTGCTCCGCCGCCCAGGTGCGGGCGGAGGCGTCGCCGACGAAGAAGTTCAGCGCGTCGCAGCACGTCGCGGCCGCGGGTCCGCCGCCGGGGCGCTGTCCGACGAACACCACGGCGTCCTCCGGCTCCCAGAGAGCTGTCTCTCCCCGGGTGGTGACGGTGACCAGTTCTCCGGTCACCGGGTCGGCGGAGGAGATCACCACGTCCCTCCCGAGCATCGCCGGGATGCCGAGCGCGTCGATCGCGCACATCGACCACACCTCGGCGCCCCCGACGATCTGCACCCGGTGCCGGGTCGGTACGGCGGAGAAGGGGTAGGCCGCGTGGATCCGCCCCGCCTCGTCCAGGGTCAGGAAGTCCTCGGCGGCGAGTTCGTCCAACACCTCCCGGACCGGGCGGCCCACCTCGGCGGCGACCGGCTCCAGCACGGCGGGATCCGGTGCGGCTCCGGCGGCCGCGAAGTGCCGCAGCACGACCTGGTGCACGGCACGCAGTCCCCGCTCGGCGGGGGCTCGGCGACCCCGGCCACCGCGGCCGACCACGTCGATTACGTCGCCCTCGCAGCAGTCACCAGGCGCGGCGGGCTGCGGCAGGGGGGCGCCCCCGAGCGCCTGACCGAGGGCCGCCACGCTCGGTGCGCCGGACACCATGCCGTCCGCGTCCCGGTACAGGCGGCAGGACACGCTCGGCACCGCGCCTTCCGGCGCGAAGGGGTCGACGCCGTCGAGCAGGACCGTCGGTGAGCCGGTCATCTCGTACTCGGCGGCCTGGGCCTGGTCGTGCACCTCGACGAGTTCCACCTCGGCCTTGCGGCCGGCGAGCGCGGCAGTGACCCGCTCATACGCCGGCATGGCATTCGGGCAGTCCGGAACCGTCAATACCGTAATCCTCATCGCCTGTCCTCCCAGTTCCTCCTTGTACGCCCCGACGCTAGACCTTCCAGTGCACTGGAAGGTCCAGGCGTAGGCTTCGGGTATGCGCATCGGCGACCTCGCGGCTATGAGCGGGCTGACCACGAAGACCATCCGCTTCTACGAGGAGAGCGGTCTGCTTCCGGCGCCGCCCCGCACTCCCGGCGGATACCGCAACTACCCCGACCAGAGTGCCGCGCGACTCGCCTTCATCCGCGACGCCCAGGGCGCCGGCCTCACCCTGGCGGAGATCCGCTCCGTCCTCGACCTGCGCGACAGCGGCCAGGCCCCCTGCGGGCACGTCACCGCGCTCATCGACCGGCGCCTCGAAGACATCGAGCGCCGCCTGGAAGAGCTGGCCAAGACCCGCGACGAGCTGCGCGGCGTCGCCCGGCGGGCCGCCGAGACCGACCCGGCCACCTGCACCCAGGACAACATCTGCACGATCCTCACCACGCCCGCCAAGTAGAACGGGTCAGCCACTGCCTCCCACGGTGAGCTGGGTGCGGTGGAAGTCGAAGTGCCGGGTCGGATATCGGTAGATGTCCGCGCGCGTCATGGAAGTCCTCGAAGGCTGCGAGTGCTGCGGCTGGCCCGGGCCGCCGGTCAGCGGGCAGCCATCTCCGGGTGGAGGGCGTCCTCCGCCGGACCGTGGCGGTGGCTCCAGCCGCTGGACACTTCGGCCGCTCCGGCCAGGTGCGGGTGGTCCGGGGCCAGATCCGTGTGGACGTGCGGCTTCTCGTCGGAGTCGTCGTAGGGCCACAGCCGTACGGCGGCCAGCGCGGCCGTGCAGGCGATCAGGCCGAGGGAGACGACGGCCCATTGGAGCCCGGCCGCCGCTCCCACCCACCCGGCCAGCGGGTAGGTCAGCAGCCAGCAGGCGTGGGACATGGAGAACTGGGCGGCGAACGCGGAGGTGCGCTCCTCGGGCGGTGCCGAGCGGCGGATCAGTCGTCCCGTGGGCGTGAGGACCATCGAGCACGTGGTTCCGAAGGCCGCCCAGGCGGCGAGGAGGGCCGGCCAGCGCCAGGCTCCCGCGTCGGCGGCGGTGATCGCGCCGACGGCGGCGAACACCAGGGTGAGCAGCAGCGCCCCGCGCAGCATCACCGTACGGTCGGCGACCTTGTCGAGGACGCGGGGCAGCAGCAGGGCGACCACCATGGAGCCCGCCCCGTAGGCGCCGAGCGCGAAGGCGACGTCGCCGGTGGCGCGACCGAGGTGGCTGCGTACGTAGACCACGGTGTTGACGGTGACCAGCGCGCTCGCGGCGGCCACGGCCAGGTTGAGGGCGAGCAGGGCGCGCAGGCGCGGGGTGGTGAAGAACAGGCGGCTGCCCGCACTGGCCTTCGCGTACACGCGGCCCTCCCGCTTCGTGGCCGGGAGCCGGACCGGGGCCGCGGCCGGGACCGGCTTGGGCAGCATCGCCGAGACGACCAGTGCGGCGGACGCGAGGAACCCGCCGACGGTGCCGAGGAAGAGCCAGTTGTAGCTCATGAAGGCGAGCAGGGCGGCGGCCAGTGCCGGGCTGAACAGGCTCTCCAGGTCGTAGGCGAGCCGGGACAGCGACAGGGCCTGGGTGTAGTCGCGCTCGGCGGGCAGCACGTCGGGAATGACGGCCTGGAAGGTCGGGGTGAACGCGGCGGAGGCGGCCTGGAGCGCGAAGATCAGGACGTAGACCTGCCAGACCTGATCAACGAACGGCAGCGACAGTGCGACGGCGGCGCGGGTCAAGTCGGCGCCCACCATCAGCGCCCGGCGCGGGATGCGGTCGGCCACCGCCCCGATCGCCGGGGCGATGGCCACGTACGCCGTCATCTTGATCGCGAGCGCCGTGCCGAGCACAGAGCCGGCCTGCGCGCCCGCAATGTCGTATGCGAGCAGGCCGAGCGCGACGGTGGCCAGGCCGGTGCCGATGAGGGCGATGACCTGGGCGGCGAACAGGTGCCGGTAGGTGCGGTCGCGCAGTACGGACAGCATGCGGGGTGTCCTTCGCCGGGCGGAGGGGCTGACCGTTCCAGCGTACACATCATGTGCGCATGTGTGCACATGATGGCGGATGCAGCCGGCCCCTGCGGATCTCGGACCTGGGAGACCTACTCTGTTCCCATGCCTGCAAGCGAAACGGTCCCAGCTGCGACGACTGTGCACCTGCACGTTCCCGACGATGCGCGGCTGGCCGAAGCCGCCGCGGTCTTCGCGCTGCTCTCGGACCCGACCCGGCTGCACCTGCTGTGGCTGCTCGCGCAGGACGAGTCGGACGTCGGGTCACTGGCCGAGCAGTGCACCGCCTCCCGGACGGCGGTCAGCCAGCATTTGGCGAAGCTCCGCCTGGCCGGCCTGGTCGAGACCCGCAAGGACGGCAGGCGTATCCACTACCGCCTACGGGACGGGCATCTGCGCCGCCTGGTGGTGGAGGCCCTGAGCCACGCCGACCACCGCGTCAGCGGCGAGGCCCCGCACGACTGACCAGGCGCCGTCCTCTGCGCGAAGCCGGGATCGCGGCTACGTTGACGGGATCTGCTGTCAACCCGTCAGAGGTGGACGATGGAACCGAGGGTCCTGACCTGCGAGGTGAAGGGTGAGGGGCCTCCCCTCGTCCTGGTGCCCGGCGGGCTCACCGGATGGGTGTCGTGGACGCCGCTCGCGGACGCCCTCTCGGCGAGACGGAAGACCATCAGGGTGCAGCCGATCCACAACGAGCTCGGCTCGGCCGGCGAGCGCGGGGACGCCGGGTACACCGCGGCGATCGAGCGTGAATCGCTGCTCATGACCATGAACGCCCTCGGGGTCGAGACGGCCGACTTCACGGGGTGGTCCGGCGGCGGACGAGCCCTCGTCGAGTTCGCCCTGGCCCATCCGGAGCAGGTACGGACGCTGACGCTCGTGGAGCCCGCGGCGTACTGGATCCTCGACGGCCTCGGCGAGTCCGACCCCGAGGTCACCCGGCTGAACCGGTTCCTGCACGCGCTGGCCGGACAGGACGTGAGCGAGGACGACCTGGCCGAGTTCCTCGAACTCGCCGGACTCGCGCCGTCGAAGGAACAGGCCCGCGCCCACCCTGCCTGGCCGCGCTGGGTCCCGCACCGGATGGCCCTGTCCTGGAGCTCGGAGCAGGCCGACCGGCCCGGCCGCGACGTCGCCGAACTCTCCGGCATCCGGTGCCCCGTCCTCCTGGTCCACGGCACCGCGACCACCGACTGGCTCAAGCGGGTCGTCACCGTCCTCGACGAACGACTACCCGATACCCGGGTCCTCGAACTCCCCGGCGACCACGCCTGCCACCTGGAGAACCCGGACGCGTTCCTCACCGCGCTGGAACAGCACCTGACTCGGTGACTCGAGGCCGAACGAGTGGCTGTGACCACCCGTCACGCGCCTCAGCGGTGCTCGCCGGCGAGCCGCCGGTACTCCGGCCTCGGGGATCAGCGGAACCGTGGTTATCGGTGAGAACGATCATGACGCCGAGACACGCCCAGCTTGATGAGCTTCAAGAAACCATCGTTTGCTGAAGATCACCGATCGGGCCGCCGGAAGGGCCCCACAGCCTTCAAAAACCCCTCCAGAAACCCGGGTGGTTCAACAACCCACGATCACCCGTTTTCTGACAGGATTCCGGGCGTGAGCACGCCACTTGAAGACGCCCAGTTCGAACTCCTGGCCGCCGAGACCGCCCACCGCACCGAGATCCGCATCGGCTACGCACGGGTGTCCACCGGCGGACAGAAGCTCGACCGCCAGCTCGACGCCCTCAACGCGGTCGGCTGCCGCCGGATCTTCGCCGACAAGAAGTCCGGGAAGAACGACCTGCGGCCCGAACTGAAGGCGTGCCACGCCTTCCTCGCCGCCGGCGACACCCTGGTGGTCCCAGCCCTCGACCGCTACGGCCGCTCCCTCCAGGACCTGATCGCCATGGTCGGCGAACTGCGCAAGCGCGAGATCGGCTTCACCTCGCTGCACGAACGGCTCGACACCACCACCCCCGGCGGCCGACTGGTGTTCCACGTCTTCGCCGCGCTCGCCGAGTTCATCCGCGAGCTGATCGTCTCCGGCACCCGCGAGGGCCTGGCCGCCGCCCGCGCCCGCGGCAAGGTCGGCGGCCGGCCTACCGTCGTCAACCCGGACATCATCCGGGCCGCCCGCGACATGCTCCCCAACCCCGAGCACTCGATCACCTCGATCGCCAAGCTCCTCGGCGTCAGCCCCGGCACCCTCTACAACCACATCCCCGATCTGCAAGAACTGCGGGCTGCAGGCCGAGTCCCGCACCAGCTCACCGGCGGCTGACCACCCGGCCCGGGTCAGACCGGGGCCGGGTGCCAGGGTGCGCCGGGCCGGGTCGGCCGGGCATCGGCCGCCAGCCGCAGGGCGCACACCTCGCGGCCGGCGCCGTCCGGAACGGGGCCGAGGTAGGCGTGGCCGGTCAGATGGCACCAGGCGGGAAGGTCCAGCGGCGCGGCCGGATCGGTGGTGACGATGTGCACCACCGTGCCCGCCGGAGCGTCGGCGATCCGCCCGCGCAGCCTCAGCAGGAGCTGCACGCAGAGCAGGCCGGTGCCGTCGACCACCAGGTCCGGCGCAGGCGGCGCGCTGCCGGTCATCGGGGCAGGGTCTGGGTGACGCGCCACAGGCGCCGCGGCAGGCCCCCCTCCTCGAAGGCGTGGACCCCGGCCAGGGTCCAGCCGTCCGCGAGGGAGTCGACCAGGTGGCGGGGGAAGAAGTGGACAGCGAAGCCGCCGTGCTCCCAGATGTCGTCGCCGTGCCCGGTGCCCGCGCCGAAGTGGGCGTCGCCGGTGTGGCGGACGGTGTAGACGAAGGTGCCGCCCGGCCGCAGCACCCGGCGGACCTCGGCGACCAGGGCGTGGATCTCCTTGGTCGACAGCGCCATGCAGAGCAGCATGTGCGCGAAGACCGCGTCCACCGAGGCGTCGGCGAGCGGCAGCGGCTCGCGCACGTCGTGCACCGCAGTGGTGACCTTCTCGGCCAGGCCCTCTGCGGTGGCCCGCGCGCGCAGCTGGGTCAGGCCGACCGGGCTGAAGTCGCTGGCCAGCACCGTGAACCCCGAGCGGGCGAAGAACAGCGCGTCCCGGCCATGACCGGCGCCCAGCTCCAGCACATCGCCCGCACCAGCGACCCGGAACACCTCGGCCGCGCGGACAGCCGGCTCGGACGGCTCCTCCCCGTACATCCCAGGATGGGCACCGTAGGTCTGCTCCCAGTGCTCGCGCTGAGCCGCTGCCAGCTCCCGGTCACCGTCGTTCTGCATCGCCGCTCCCGCTCCCGCTCCTGAACCGGAGCACGGCCAGCCTAGAGCGAGCCCCACAACGATCACCAACCCCAAGGGCAGGGACCACCAAGATCCATCTCAGCGTTAACCGCTGCACCTCTACTACTCAAGGGCGTGGACGCCGCCCGCGCCCGCGGCCGGGTGGGCGGGCGCCCCACCGTCGCCACCGCCGAGATCATCCGGGCCGCCCGCGACATGCTGCCCAACCCGGAGAACTCGATCACCTCGATCGCCAAGATCCTCGGCGTCAGCCCCGGCACCCTCTACAACCACATCCCCGACTTGCGGGAGCTCCGTGCCTCCGGGCGGATCCCGACGCAGGTCACGGCAGGCTGACCGCCAGCGCTCGGACTGCGGTCAGGCCAGTCCCCCGGTGGCTTGGCCGGGGCGGTCGAATCCGTCACGGATCCGCTGGACCTCGGGCCGGATCGTGCAGTCCCGGGCGTGGTCGTTGATCAGTCCCATGGCCTGCATGAACGCGAACACCGTGGTCGGCCCGACGAACTTCCAGCCGCGCTTCTTCAGATCCTTCGACAGGGCGACCGAGGCGGGTGAGGTCGAGGCGGTCTGCGGGTCGGCCAGGTCGGCGGCGTCGGGTTCGTAGCGCCAGACGAACGCCGCCAGCGACCCCTCACGCTCGATGAGTTCCTCGGCCCGGCGGGCGTTGTTGATCACCGCCTCGATCTTGCCGCGGTGCCGGACGATGCCGGCGTCGCCCAGGAGGCGCTCGACGTCCTGCTGGTCGAACCGGGCGACGGCCGGGATGTCGAAGGCGACGAAGGCGGCGCGGAAGTTCTCGCGCTTGGCCAGGATCGTGCGCCAGCTGAGTCCGGACTGGAAGCCCTCCAGGCTCAGCTTCTCGAACAGGCGCTGGTCGTCACCGACGGGGAAGCCCCACTCCGTGTCGTGGTAGCCGAGGAACTCCGGGGCGGCGCCGGCCCACGGGCAGCGCGGTGCGCCGTCGGGGCCGAGGAACGGTGTCGTCACAGCAGGAAGCTCAGCCGCTCGTCCGCCATGCCGGGGGCGATCTCGATGATCTCGGCCGTGACGACATCCTGGGCGACGAACGGGTCCTTGTCCACGCGCTTGCGCAGTTCCTCGGGCGAGGTGTTGTGGGCGAGGACTGCGCCGCCGAGGCCCGGCTGGATGCTGCCGACCAGGAGGAAGACCCCGTCGTCCAGGCCGCGCTTGATCCACTCCTGGTGGCCGGCCATGTGCTGGGCGGCGGTGGCCTTGTTGTCGGAGAACCGGAGCAGGACCACGAACATGCTTTCTCTCATCTCTCGTAGGTGTGCAGCCACTCGCGCATCCGGTCGACTTCGCGCGGGATGAAGGCCTCGTCGTGGAAGGCGTTGGCCATGACGGCGACGCCCTGGCTGAAGGCGAGCACGTGCATCGCCAGCTCGTCGGCCAGCTCGGCGTGCCCGAGCAGCGTGAACTGCTCGCGCAGCCAGGTGCGGAACAGGGTGAACAGGCGGCCGGCCTGGCCGAGCATGGCGTGCTCGAGCTTGGCCAGCTCCGTGGTCAGGGTGCCCACCGGGCAGCCGTAGTCCTGGATGTCGGCGCGGTTGGTCAGCACGATCTCCACGTACCGCATGATCCGCCCGGCCGGGGCCGGAGCTTCGGCCTCCCACTGCTCCAGCATCCGCCGGGTGTCGGCGAGGCGGGCATCGATCACCGCGTCCAGGATCGCGTCCTTGGACTTGAAGTGGTAGTAGAAGTTGCCCCTCGACAGACCGACCGCACCGGCGATGTCCGCGAACGAGGTGTGCTCGTAGCCGCGGTGGTAGAAGAGCCTGTCGGCCGCCGCCACGATCTGTTCGCGGGTCGCCACAGCAGCCATGATGATCCCCTTCCGATGCCGTAGGACAGTCGACCTAGAGACACAACGTAGGACAGCCGTCCTAGATCGTCAAGCCGTTGACACCGTCGAGACCGGCGGCCTAGCGTGACGGCGCTCTAGGACAGCTGTCCTACGATCTTCGCTGCACCGCAGGAGTTCCGCATGCACCTCGACCTGTTCGCGCCGCTCGACCTGGGCGGCCTCACGCTCGCCAACCGGGTGGTGATGGCGCCGATGACCCGCAACCGCGCCGACGCCGACGGCTGTGTTCCCGCGCTGATGGCCGACCACTACCGTCAGCGCGCCACCGCGGGCCTGATCGTCGCGGAATCCACCACCGTCTCCCCGCAGGCGGTGGGCTACCCCTTCACGCCCGGCCTGTACACCGGCGCCCAGGCGGAGAGCTGGCGGCGCCTGACCGGCGCCGTCCACGCCGAGGGTGGGCGGATCTTCGTCCAGCTGCAGCACTGCGGCCGTATCTCCCATCCGGACCTGCTGGACGGGCAGATGCCCGTCGCCCCCTCGGCGCTCGCACCCGCCGGCCAGGCCGTCACCTACAGCGGCCCGCAGGACTTCGTGACGCCCCGCGCCCTCGACGCCGGCGAGCTGCCGGACGTCGTCGACCAGTTCCGCCGCGCCGCCGAGCTGGCCAGGCATGCGGGCTTCGATGGCATCGAGGTCCACGCCGGCAACGGCTACCTGATCGACCAATTCCTGCGCGACGGCACCAACCGCCGCACGGACGCCTACGGCGGCAGCGCGGCCAACCGCATGCGCCTGCTGAACGAGGTCCTCGACGCCGTCGGCGAGCACTGGGCCGCCGAGCGGGTGGGCGTGCGGCTGACACCGGAGAACGGCTTCAACTCGATGGCGGACTCCGACCCGCAGGGCCACTTCGAGTACTTCCTCGGGCAGCTGAGCCCGCGCGGGCTGGCGTACGCGCACGTCCTGGAGGGCGGCATGGCGACGACGGGCGTCTCCCTCGACTACCGCGCGCTGCGGGAGCGGTTCGCCGGCCCGTACATCGCCAACAACGGCTACGACCTCGACCGCGCCCAGGCAGCGGTGCACGCCGGCGATGCCGACCTGGTCGCCTTCGGCACGCCGTTCATCGCCAACCCGGACCTGGTCCGCCGCTACCGGGAGAACCTCCCGCTGGCCGCGGCCGACCCGGCCACGTTCTACGGCGGCGGACAGGCCGGCTACACGGACTACCCGTCCTACCAGGGCGGCACGGCCCAGACCCGCGCCCTCACGACCGCGGCCGACGTCCAGGCCGTGACCGGGTCCGCACGCTGATCAGGCTGCTGGGCGGATCCTGACGCTCAGTCCGGTCCCGCCTCATCGTCCTCGTCCGCAGCCTCCGCCGGGTCGCGCAGGGGCCGCAGGCCGCCGCCTGCCGGGCCGGAGGCGCGGAAGGTGTAGCGGCCGAGCACGTTCAGGTTGGCGTGGCGAAGCGGGGACAGCCGGGCGACGTCCTCATCCAGCACCCGGTGCTCGCGCTGCTCGGCCGGCAGCGCCCGCAGCTGCTCGACGGCGGCGTCCAGGTAGCGGGTCGTCCAGGTCGTATCCGGAGCAAACAGGTGGAAGTGTGCTATTTCTGCAGGTAGAACGCTTACGGTCGCGTCTGTAAGGGCGTTCAGCAGCGATCACGACTGGTGAGCCATCAATAGTGAGCAACTGCAGAGGTAGCTTGGCCGTCGTGTACGACATAACCGCACCGACACCGTCCCCCGTCCCGCAGCCACCGGCTCTTTGTGGACACGGCGCTGATCCTGCAGACGGCTCAGGAGGCTGCGATGCACCCGTGCTTTCGGAGCATGGCGCATGCCTTGCCCATCTCGACACAGCCACCCTCGGCGCCTATCTGTCCACTCTTCGTCCCGGAGCGGACATCCACGCCCGTGGTGTGACCTTCACTCCGAAGCTGCTCAGCGATGTGCTCGATGCGGTCCGGGATCCTGCCACCGGTGCCCCTCATCTGGGCGACGCCACGTTCGAGAAGGCGACTTTCACGGGCACAGCCCAGTTCATTGGGGCAAGGTTCACGGGCTGGGCGCGGTTCGATCAGGCGTCATTCCCCAGAGGCGCCTCCTTCATGGGGGCAATGTTCGAGAGCAACGCGCGTTTCGGTCAGGTGACCTTCGGGGGCGGTGGCGCCTTCATCGCGGCGACTTTCGAAGATCAAGTGTCGTTCAGTGAGGCAACCTTCAACTCTGCGGCCAGCTTCGACCAGGCAACCTTCAACGGCGAGATCGCCGACTTCAGCAAGGCGACCTTCAAGGGCGACGCGCATTTCAGCGGAGCGCAATTCACCCGTTCGGCAAACTGCACCTGGCACTTCGACAGGGCGAAGTTCGAGACCACCCGAGCTCTTGGTCCGCTGGCCTGCAGCGGGCGGCTGAGTCTGAACCACGTCGAGTTCGCCGGTCCGGTGACGGTGGAGGTGGCTGCCGAGCGAATGTCGTGTGTCGGGACGAGGTTCGACGGTCCCGCCACGCTCCGGGTGAGTTATGCGGAGGTGGATCTGTCTGAAGCGGTCCTGTCCCATCCGGTCACTGTGGTCTCCAATGCCCGACATCGAGGCCCTTTGCCGACGGACCTCGCCAATCGGCCAGAGACGACTGCCTCTGTGCTCTCTGTGCTTCGGGTCGACGCGGCCCTGCTGGTGTTGACAGACGTCGATCTGCGTCGTTGTACCTTCTCTGGCGCGCACCATCTGGATCAGCTTCGTCTGGAGGGTGAGTGCCTCTTCGATGCCCCGCCCAAGGGGGTGCGTTGGGGTCTGCGGCCTGTGCGGTGGACCAGGCGGCAGGTGCTCGCTGAGGAACATCAGTGGCGGGCTCAGTCAGGGCGTGCCGCGGCGCGGGAGGGGTGGACGCCTCATTCGCAGGGCTCGGACTATAGGCCGCCGGGTCCGGCGGCCTTGGTGGTGGTGTATCGGCAGCTCCGCAAGGCGTTCGAAGATGCCAAGAATGAACCGGGTGCCGCGGACTTCTACTACGGCGAGATGGAAATGCGCCGCCGCGACCGTCGTCGTGACGGCCGTGGCAGCACCCGTACGGAACGCTGGCTCCTGCACATGTACTGGGCGCTGTCGGGATACGGCCTGCGTGCCTCGCGGGCGTTCTGCTGGCTGACCGTCACGACCGCCGCCACCGTGCTCGCGCTGATGCTCTGGGGGCTACCGAACAGCGACCCCAAGCCTCAGGTCACCGGAACGCAGGCCAATGCCGGCCACAAGGTGGCCCTCGTCATCGATACCCCGGACCCAGCCCTGAACAGTTCCATGGCTGACCGGTTCAGCTGGAAACGCACGGAAAAAGCCGTGCGGGTGGTCGTGAACTCGGCCGTCTTCCGCTCCAGTGGCCAGAATCTCACGACCTGGGGCATCTATATCGAGATGGTAAGTCGGCTTCTTGGAGCGCTCCTTTTGGCTCTCGCGGTCCTGGCCATTCGTGGGCGTGTCAAGCGGTAGGCATCCACGCGCTGGGCACACGGTCAGGGGTCAGGACCCGGGGCGGGCGGTATGGCGGGGGCCGAGGCGGCGTCGCAGTTCAAGGTTCTCACTCTGGGCGGCTTCGAGGGCCTGGCGCAGGGCTTGGACCTCGTCGCGGTGCTGCCGCTTGAGCTCGGCGAGCTGGGCGGTGAGGGTGCGCACGACGCTGCTGGGCGAGTCGTCGGGCGGCTGTGTGGCCGGCCGCGGTGGATGGTTTCGCTGCTGGGACCTCAGCTGCTCGACACGGCGGCGGATCTCGGTGCAGCGATAGAGGAAGTCGAGCGAGACGTCGGCGGTCTGGGCGAGGCCGCGGAAGGTGATGGGCTGTCCGCGGCGGATCATTTCCCGCAGGCCCCTTTCGGCGCGGGCCTGGGCGGCGGCGCTCTTGCGGGCGGCGGCCTGGCGGAGGTTGTCGGGGTTGCCGCGCATGCTGGTCAGCTTCCGTCTTGGCTGCGGGTGATCGCGTCGGTGCGGGCGTCGACGCCGGCCCCGCGGACGGCCTGGGGTGGCCCGTCGGCGAGGCGGGTCTGTTCCAGCTTGAGGATGATGCGTCCGAGGGCGTCCTGTTCTTGGCGGCGTCCGGCGAGCCAGACGTTTTCCTCGCCCATCGGCTGTCCGGTCCAGGCCGTGAACGCGTTCTGCCGTTCCTCGATGAGCTGGGCGGTGCGTTGTTGCTGGGCGGTGAGTTCGGGCAGAAAGGTGACGTCTGTTGGGCCCTCTGGCGGGAATGGACGTACCGCTGTGGCAGACGGCGAGCGGCTCGGTGCTCCATCTGTCGCCAGAGTGCGGGGCGTTCCGGGTTCCTCCGCAGCGGGCTGACGTCAGCCTGCGGGTGCCGGATCGTGGAAGCATGGCCGACGTTCCGGAGCCCGGGGGGTGCCGACGTTGCCCCAACCCGTTCCCCGACTACTACACGCAGGCCCGTCGTCTGATCTCGGGCATGGAAGAATTGGCCACGCTGGCCGGCCGGCTCGACTCCGGGCATGACCTGGAGGCGTATTGCAACGTCCTCACCTTCGGGATGTTCGGACCGGGAGGGAGCAATACGGGGGACACCCATCGCCTCCTTCGAAAGCCGCACTCGGCACTGGGCACCGCTCGTGATCGGCTGGCGGAACGCCATGCCGACGCCTACCGCAGCGGGAAGGCCCAAGAGGAGCTGCTCCTGATCGCGACGGCCGCGCTCCTCGACTCCGACTTCCGACGCCGTCGGCCCGGGAAGTTCCGGCTCCCCTGGCAGGAGACCTGGGAAGAGATCTGCGAGGAAGCCCTGGACGCACAGGAGGGGAAGGACACCTTCTCCGGCACGGCACGCTACGACTACCAATCCGGCTTCGACCGGTGGTGCGAGAAGTGGCTCCATGCCCTGATGCGTCTCACTCCTGCCGAGCAGAACAACCACGCCTCTCCGGCAGCGGCACGATGGGCGCGTGCATACGACGCCCTGGAGCGGGCGATCAAGCGCGACCTACAGGATGAACCGTGGGTGGCCAGGCTGGCCGATCAACTGCACTACACAGGGCGCGGGCTGGTGACCGGCATCGCTGCTTCCATGGCCGAACCGGTGGTCGTGGCCTACGACGGACGCGAGGGGATCGATCTGCCGTGGCCGGCACAGTACCTCCTCTGGGCCCAATATCCAGGCGGTGCCCGCCAAGCCGGCCCCAGTCGACACCGCCTGACGGCAGTCCCCCGGCTCTTCACCCTCCTCGACGGTCTCTCCCGCCACTCCCTGCGAGTGATCGGCGACGCCGAATGGCACGACTCGCCCGCCGTGTACCAAGAAGCCATCGACAACGTCCCCAAGGCCGCGTTCTCGCCCGACGCCCACTGCTGGTGGAACACCCAAGCAGCCGGGCGGCTCCCCCACCTCCTGTCCATGGCACGCGCAGACGCCGCCTCCGCACAACAACAGGCACAGCGCGCCCAGGCACCTTGGCGGTAGGACGACCAGAGATTCGGGCCGAGCCAGCGAGCGCAGCAGACGTGCAGCACATGGATCACTCCCAGAACTTCCCATCCCACGCCAGCTTCTCCGCCAGGGACCAGCAGGACCAAGATCCGGACCAATTCCGGACCAGCCCCCGCCGAGGGGCCGCACCAACTTCCGTTTCCCCTGGTCAGCGTGGGTGTAGCTGCTGTACCACCAGCAGACGAAGAACGTTCTAGTCAGTTACTCGCCCAAGAAGCTGGGTTTCTTCTAGAGCAGCGAAGTCCGTTGCCCGGGGTGGGAATTGAACTCCCAGACCACACCCTTTCCAGAAACTCAGAGTAGCCATAACACTGCCCTGAGCAACCCCCGTTGCCCCGGGGGCCTTCGCTGCCGGACCAGTCGCGGACCAGAGTCGGCCCCACCTCCCCCGGGCCTGCAGGTCGTCGACAGGTTGCGGCAGGACGTTGGCACACCAGGAAAGCAGTCGGCCACCGACAGCCGACGGGCCCGGAGCGCCGTTCCCGCTGAACACCTGGCCACCAGCGTCTCCGGCGCCAAGGCCCCCGTACACCTGCAGCGCAGGCGGGTTCCGCCGCGCACGTCCCTGACTCCGGCCGTTTCCATGGCCGCCGCGGGCTGATCCTGGCTCCGCCCCTGTGAGCCGTGGTCCCGCACCACCGGGACACGCCACGGCAGCAACGAAAGCCGGACCGACCGGGGGCTCGACCGTCTCGGACGATCAGGCGGCGAGGGTGGCGGTCAGGAGCCACCCGGTGCTGCGGAGTCGGACCGCGCCGCCGGTCTCGTGAGCACCGAGGTCTTCGGCCAGGCGGCGGCGCGCAAGGGCCTGGGCGGCGGGATCAACCGAGCTGAGGAGGTGCCGGCCGGGGCCGGAGTCGAGGAGGAAGTCCGCGGCCTCCCCAACGGTTCGACCCCAGGTCCCGTGCGTGTGGATGTGTCCAGCGCGCACGTTCTGGAGACCCGCCTTACGGAGCAGGCCGGTTGCGGTGTCGGGGTCGGCGAGGGAAAACAGGCCCGGTCCGCCAGGTGCTCCGAAGCCACCGATCGGCAGGATGTCCTTGAGTGCGGTGAGCGCGGTCAGCCACTCGTTCCCTTCGGGCTCCGCCGCGCTCAGGAAGGCGATGCGCCCACCCGGACACAGGGCGCAAGCAATGTTGGCGAACGCAGCGGTGGGGTCGGAGAAGAACATGATGCCGAAGCGGCTCATCGCGACATCGAAGGCGGCTCGGGCAGGTCGTGGACTTGGGCGTCGCCGTGCGTGAAGGAGATATTGGCGATGCCTTCTTCAGCGGCGACCGTCCGGGCTTGCTCAAGCATGGGGGCGGAGAGTCGAGGCCGGTGGCGTAGCCCTGCTCCGCCGCACGGGCGGCCAGACGCGTGGTCGCGCCCGCGCCGCATCCGATGTCGAGAACGTGCTCTCCGGGACGAATCGACGCGGCCGTCATCAGTGGCTCGCTGAAGCCGGCGTTGACAGCATTCCAGCGGTCGTGGTGGGCGGCCCAGTGCGCACCTTCATAGCCGTTCCATGCCTGAGCCTGGGCGGTGTTGGCGGTCTGCTGAATGCGGAATGACCTCCGGTTGGGTAGCGAGAGCCCCAGAATGGGCGGACGCCCAAACAGTATGGGCGATCGCCCATACCTGCAATGCCTTGCCTCAGGGGGAAGTTGATGTCACCGCGCGGAGTAGCCATCGAAGGCCTGCGGGAGCGGCTGTTCGCCGCAGCAGAGCGCGTCCTGGCCCGGGAGGGGGCCGTGGCACTGACCAGCCGGGCCGTTACTGAGGAGGCCGAGTGCGCCAAGGGGGTGCTGCACACGCACTTCGCCGGGCTGGACGAGTTCGTCGCCGAACTGGTCCTGTACCGATTCGGGACGACCCCGCGCTGTCGGAAGACCTGCCCTCCAGAGCGGGTACCGGTTCAGTGGGAGAGAACCTTGCGGATGTGGCCTCAGCGGTGCTGTCCCTGGATCCAGGGCCGGTGGGGCTGGCGGTGCCCGGCCGCCCGGCGCGTCCGCGAGGCCTGGCAGGCCGGCGCCCCCGGGTTCACCGCGATCCAGGAGGCGGTCAGCGGCTACCTGCGGGCGGAGCAGGAACTCGGGAGGGTCGCGACGCCGTTGGATGTGGAGTCGGTGGCGCTCGCGCTTGTGGGGACGCTGCACCACCTGCTGATGACCAGCTCGGCCGATGCGGCGCCGGCTTCTCAAGCTCAGGTCGAGCGGCTCATCCACGCACTGATCTGTACGGCGTGACATCCATCGCTCTGAGGGACCAAGGCGGCAGCGAGTGGGGTGTTGCCGGTCGCGGGCAGGGGATCATCAAGCCGGACCGAAGGTCGGCGCACATGGCCCTTCTTCGCGTGGGTCTATTCGCCTGGCGGCCAGTCGTAGCCGTCCGGCACGGTGACCTTCGTGGTCGTGGGCCCGTGGACGAGAACGATCTCATCGTGAGCCCGTTCCGGGTGGTGCAGGCTGAAGCCGGCATGCGCCGACGTACCCCGCCGGGGTAACGTCGGAGCTCATCAGTCCACATGCGACAGGGATCGAAGGACAGTGCGGTGATCAGCGGACAGTTCAGCGGACAGGGCATCGCCCGGCTGACAGCCGTGTGCGCGGTTCTGCTCGGCCTGTTCCTCATGCACGGCGCGCCGGCCACTGCCGCCGAGGGCTGTCACAGTGCAATGTCCCACGTCACTCCCACGGACGACGGCCACCGACATGCGGCGATGAGCCCGGCTGCCGAGGCCACCGGCCATGGACCGACCCGCGAGGCCTCCCCGGTGCAGGGCACGGGCGGAGGGTCGTGCGTCTCCACCCCCGCACAGAAACGGATCTCGCTGTCGGCTCCAGGCCTCCTGGCCGCGGCCGTCTTCGGGACGCTCACGGCAGGGCTGTCAGCGCGCCTGCGGGCAGCCGGAGGCGGGACCGGAAGACGTGGACCGCCTGACGACGGGCGAGATCTGCTGAATCGGGTCTGCATCGCGCGGACGTGACGGGCACCGCCTGGCCCCGGCCGCCGGCCGGGCTCAGGCGCCACCCCTTCACGTTCCCGCGCGCCATCGCTGTGGTGCGCCCGCCCTGAGAGACCTCGAGAAATGTTTGCTTCCCACCTCTTCACCGTTCGGCGCCACACTCCGGCCGCGGCCGGCACCGCCGTGGCTCTGGCCCTGACCCTGGCCGCCTGCGGTTCGTCCGACGACTCCTCGTCCATGCCCGGTATGGACCACGGCACCCACTCCTCCGCCTCGCCCAGCACGTCGTCGATGGGTGACATGCCCGGCATGGACCACATGGCCGCTGCGGGCTCCGGCCTGTCCGACAGGCAGGACGGCTACCGCCTCACCTCACCGGAGACGACTCTGGCGTCCGGCAATCCGGCCGCGTACCGGTTCACGATCAGTGGTTCGGACGGCAAGCCGGTCACGGCGTTCGCGCTCGAGCAGACCCAGCGGATGCACTTCTACGCCATTCGCTCCGACCTCACCGGCTTCCAGCACATCCACCCCGTCATGGCCCCCGACGGCACCTGGACGGCCGGCCTGGCCGCCCTCACGCCCGGAACCTGGCGGATGTTCACCTCCTTCACCCCCGACAGCGGGGGCGGCAAGGGCAAGGACCTGGTGCTGTCGCGCACGGTGACCGTTCCCGGCAACGTCGCCGAGACCCCGCTGCCCGCCCCGGCGACCACGGCCGAGGCCGACGGCTACACGATCACCGTCCAGGGCCGGCCCATGTCGGGCATGGCGCACCCGCTGACCGTCTCGGTCTCCAAGGACGGCAAGCCGGTCGCCGACCTCCAGCCGTACCTGGACACCTACGCCCACCTGACCGCCTTCCACGAAGGCGACCAGGCGTTCGCCCACCTGCACCCGACCACACAGGTCACCGGCGACAACGGCGGGCCTGACCTCGCCTTCCACGCCGAGCTGCCCACCACGGGGAACTGGCGGCTGTTCCTCCAGTTCCAGACCGGCGGGAAGCTCCACACCGCCGCCCTGACCCTGAACGTCGGCTGAGCTCAGCGGGCGCCGCCCGGAACGGCGGCGCCCGCCCTGCCGCAGTCGGCGAAACCATGCCCGGGGGGAGGCAGCCGTTCGCCACGTCGCCTCGTCGGCGCTTCGGCTGCTCGCCACCCACCCCTTCGGCCTCGGCGACGTCGACCAGGCGAAGCTGACCCGCTGCATCGAGGAATGCATCGCCTGCACCCAGGCATGTGCGGCGTAGCGGACGCAGACCTCTCCGAGGGCATGGTCGGGGACCTGGACGCATGTATCCGCACCAACATGGACCGCGCCGACATCTGCAGCGCCACAGTCTCTTGATCTCGGTGGAGGGCAGAGCGGTGTCAACATGCACGGTCAATCCCCGACGCTTTCCGGCGGGCGGGCCCGTACGTCGGCTCAGAGCGCGGCTGCCAGCGGCGCCCCCAGGACCCGCTCCCGTCGGCGGCGCCGGATCCCGTACCGGGTCATCCCGCGCGGCTTGAACACCGACAGGACTGCCGCAGTCAGCAGGACCACGATCGCGGCTCCGGCATCGGCCACCAGTTGCACCCGCATCCCCTGAAGCTCCCCACCCGCCAGGGCGGCCCGGGACGCAGCTTCGGCCAGGTGTCCGACCGGCTGCATGTGCACCAGCAGCAGAAGGGTGGCGAGAACCGTGATCAGCAGCTTCGCGATCACCCAGTAATGCCGCGCCAGTCCCCAGACCGTTCCCAGCGACTGCGCCACCCCGGTGACGAGCGTGGCCGCGCTCAGCGGCACGATCACGGCCCAGCCCACCACGTCCATCGCGACGTACGCGCCACGCACCGTTTGCGGGGCGCCGCCGGCCAGCCCGGCGACGGCGAGCGCAAGGAAGGCGGCCACCGCGCCCAGCCAGCCGAGCGAGGCAGCGACGTGGGCGGTCAACACCGTCTTGCGCAGGGCGGGCGGGAACTGCTTCACGGCGTGTGCCCGATCATGCCGCCGCCGGCCACGTGCACGGCGACGAACACCACCACAAGCAACACCGCCAACGCTGCGGAGATCTTCACCCAGCGCGGCACCCCGCCCTCTTCGTCTTCCGTGCCGGACGCGTTCGGCGACCTCGACATGGCGCCCTCCAGAACCTGTGCAGAATTTTGCGAGACATTGTGTCTCTATCTCCAACGGAGTGTATCGCTTCTGGACATCCGTATCCTGGGCAGGTGCCGAAGCTGTGGAACGAGACCATCGACGCGCACCGCCACGCGGTGCGGGAGGCGATCCTGAACGCGGCCGCCGAACTGATCGAAGGCGGCGGCCTGCGTTCGGTCACCATGTCGCAGCTCGCCGAACGCGCCGGCATCGGGCGGGCCACGCTCTACAAGTACTTTCCCGACGCCGAGGCCGTACTCTCCGCCTGGCACGAGCGGCAGGTCGCTGCGCATCTCCACCAGCTCGCCGAGGCCGCACACCGTCCCGGCGCCGCCGCACAGAGACTGGCGGCCGTCGCGACCGCCTACGCCGATCTGGCCCGGCAGGGGCACGGCGGGGAGCTGGCTGCCCTCCTCCATCAGGGCGAGCACGTCGGCCACGCCGAGCGGCACCTCACGCAGCTGCTGGAAGGCCTCATCGCCGATGGGGCCCGGGACGGCGACCTCCGCGACAACGTTCCGCCCGCCGAGCTCGCCGCGTACTGCCTCCACGCCCTGACCGCCGCGTCGAGCCTGCCCTCCCGGGCCGCGGTCGAGCGGCTGGTCGCCGTCACTCTCGACGGCCTGCGTCCTGTTCCCTGAGCCCGACGAGATCACCACTTCGAATGTCGACGGAACGGACCCCGTGGTCAGGCTTGGCGTGCTGCGGGATAGGGTCGTGGCGTGTTCTCGGCCCACCCCGCATCCGGTATTCCGCGTACCCGCACCTCGCCGGGTCCGCTGCGCCTGCTGTGGTTGGCCGCCTTGCTGTTCGGGTTCCTCTACACCCACGTCGCAGGCGCCGACAGCGTCGCGGCCCACGTTGCCGGCTCCGCAGTCACCGTGCCGCAGCTCTCCTCGCACCATGCCGTTCCCGGCGGCCACGACGACACCCCTGCCGGCGGCGGGGAGTCCGGCCACACCCACCACGCCGAGGAATGCGACTCCGCCCACCCGGCGCAGACCGGCAGCGACGGCGTGCCCGTCCTTCAGCTCCTGCCTCTGGGCGGACTGACCCCTTCCACCGGTGTGGCCGGGCTGACGCGCCACGCGCCCGAAGACGCTCGGGCACTACCCCCTTTGCGAAGCTCTCTCGGCTCCGTGGTCCAGCAGGTGTAGATCCGGGCTCTTTGCCCGCATCCATACCGAATCTGCTCGCGCCCCGGAAGCCCCTTTGTCGGGCTCCGCCGTCGCGCGCCCACGCACGCTCCGCAGGGAATCACGCATGGCTCAGGCCCAACTTCTCGACGCCCGTACGCCCGACTCCGCCGCCCCGCCGCCGACCGGTCGGGCGGCCCGCCGCAAGGAACACGTCCGCCAGGCCCGCCGCCGGTCACTGGCCGCCCGCTACCTCGGATACGTCGGCTACTTCGTCGGCGCCGGACTCATCAGCGGCGCCGTCGTCCACCACCCCCTCGACCCCGCCCGCTACACCCGTATCGCCCTCTACGGCGCCGCTGTCTTCCTCGCCGCCACCGTCCTCAACGAGTTCCTCCTCACCCGCGAACGCCCCGGCCTCACCCGCGCGCTCGTGGTCATCGGCGCATCGCTCACGCTGTCCTTCGGAATCGGCATGCTCTCCGGCGGCCTGCAGCACTTCGACGACTTCCCCGCCCGCGGAGCCGTCCTCGTCCCCGCCGGCCTGGTCGTCTCCTTCATCGCCTACGTCGTCAAGGACCCCGAGATCGCGAACCGGCGCATCGTCGGCGTCATCGGCCTGGCCGTCCTGATCACAGCTGCGCTCGCCTTCCTCGGCCTGCGCGAAGTCGCGGCGTCCATGGAGAAGGCACCCGGGGCCGGGCACAGTCACGGCAGTGCGGAGGAACCCGGCCACGAGGACGGGCACGCTCCGGCCGTGCAACCCGCCACACCTGCCGCCACCTCCGTGCCGCCGGTCCTCCCGAGTCCGGGACAGCCCAGCCAGAAGGCGCCGAGTTCGGGTGACGGCCACGCGCACAGCCACTGACCCGGCTCCTGCCCCGGCCCTCCGGCCGGGGCAGGAGCAACAGCGGACCTGCGGCCGCGCCCTCAGCGGGCCTTGAGCATGGCGCTCATCTGTGCGATCTCGGCGGTCTGGCTGCGGATGATGTCGGTGGCGAGGTCCTTCGTCGGGCTGTAAGAGCCATGACGAAGCTCGTACTGGGCCATGTCGATGGCGCCTTCGTGGTGCTCGATCATCATGGTCAGGAACATCGTGTCGAAGGCCCGGCCGGAGGCTCGATTCAGGTCCACCATCTGCGTCCTGTGCATCATGCCGGGCATGGACGTCGCGTCATCATCGTCCTGCCCCATGCCTGCCATGTCCTCCATGCTGCCCATGCCCCGCGGCACGGGTTCGCCCCATGCCCTCAGCCACCCGGTCATCGTCCGGATCTCGGGGGCCTGCGCCTTCTGGATCCGCTCGGCCAGGGCCCTCACCTCGGGCGAAGAACCGTGGCTGCGGGCCATCTGCGCCATGACGATGGCCTGGCGGTGGTGGGGGATCATCCGCTGCGCGAAGGTGACGTCAGCCTGATTGTGCTCGTCAGCCTGCGTGAGGACACGCATCGTCATGCCGGCGGAGTGGGCCGGCTCGACCGAGGCGGCGGTTACGGCGCCGCCCGGGGCGGCCAGGATGAGCGCGGCCGCTGCTGCGGTCAGGGCGGTGCGGCGGCCGGTCGGACGGTTGGTGCTCATGCTGTGCCTCCTTGGGCGAGCGGGCGGGCGGGCCGGGCGGTGCGGTGGAACAGTGCGCGGGCACTCGGGACGAGCAGGGCAAGGCAGGCCCGAGCGCCCGGCGGTCGTTGCGGAAGATCACGACGGTCACGAGCGGGCATCTGCCCGGCGTCGGCGGTCCACTGTTCGCCGCAACAGGCCGAGACCACGACGTGCTGCTGCCGGTGCCCAGGGGGTGCCGTGCGCCGCCCACGGGCCAGCAGAGCCATCCGCCGCCGGTCGGTGGCGGCGTCGATGCGGCCGTGCAGGCGAAGCCCCACGCACCACCGCTCGGCGGCCTCCAGTGCTGCCCGCCGTCCGCGCAGGCGGGCGAGCGGAGGAACACGGCGCTCGGTCGGGGCGATCAGGCGGGCCGCGTCATGAACGACACCGGCCAGGATCAGGGCGCCGGCCAGGACGGCCATCACCGCAGCCATGGCGCCCACCTGCCTGCCCGGTGCAGGGACCGCGCTGTCAGGCGCGGCCCGGCCCCGTGGGGTGGTCGTGCTTGTCGAGCCGGTCGCGGTCGGACGGGCCGCGCCCGTCGTGTCCATCGCTGTGCATGCCGCGCATCATGATGAACATCATCAGTGGGCAGGCGCCGACGATTGCGAGCCAGGCCAGCGTCGCCACCGGTACGCCGAGCGCCAGGGCTCCGACGAACGCGATCGCGGCGGCGAGGGCGTACAAGCCGTAGTTGCGGTTGGTGTTCACGGCGGCCTCCTTGCCTGAAGCCGTGCCTACCCGGCCCGGGTTTGCCCGTGGGCCGGGCTAAGGGGCGTTCTGCGGGTGCGTGTGCAGGGCGGCCAAGCGGCGCTTGTACTCGTCCTCGTCGACCTCTCCGCGAGCCAGTCGCTGGGCAAGGATGTGTTCCGGTGTCGGGACGGCCGGGGTGTGAACGTGCTCATGAGGGCGGTCCAAGGCCCGGAAGAGCAGCACGGCCGCGGTGATGATCAGCGCCCAGAAAAGAATCATGCCGGCCGACATCGCGAACCAACCCCACCCGCTGACGTCGTGGTCGTACCAGAACATCATCACCGCTCACCTTCTTCACCTACGGGGGCTTGTCCTACCTGCATCGTCACTCCGACCGGGCTGCGCGGGAGGGGGCCGAATGGGCCCCTCCCGGGGCCGCCCGGTCCCTGCCGCGCCGCACCGCAAGCGGGCGCATGCTGGAAGGGACGGGCCGAACAGGGAGGCGAGACCCCATGGGCGCCCTTGATGTGGTCGTCGTCGTAGCTGCCGTGGCGGTGATCGGCGGGTTGGGCTGGTACTTCTTCGGCCCCCGCCGGGCCGGATACACCCGACTGGAGGACGGGGTACAGCGGATGGACGTGGTCGTGCGGGGCGGCTACAGCCCGAACCTGATCAAGGTCCGCCAGGGCACGCCCCTGGAACTGGTTTTCGACCGGCAGGAGTCCGGAGAGTGCACCTCCCGGGTCGTGTTCCCGGACCTGCACGTGAGCGCCGGGCTGCCCGCCCACACACGCACCACGGTGCGCCTGAGCCCGGACAGACCGGGCGCTTTCGGCTTCGCCTGCGGCATGAACATGATCCACGGCACCCTGCTCGTCGAACCGGACGGCCGGCCGGAGTCCACTTCACCACCAATTGCCCACCGGGCCACCGACGCGCCCGACCGCTCCCCGGCATCCGCCGTGGAGCGGTCGGCGGCCGAGGCGGAGGCCGCCGACGTCGCCGAGCGGCAGGCGGAGATCGCGGACCTGACCCGCCGGGTCGTCACCGGTGCGATTCTCACCGCCCCGGTGCTGTTCGCGGTGATGGCGCACGAGCTGTTCGGTGCCACCTGGGTACCGGGATGGATGCTGAACCACTGGCTCCAGCTGGCCCTCATCACCCCGGTGATGTTCTACACCGGGTGGCCGATCCACGTGACCGGCTGGCTCGCACTGCGCCACCGCAGCGCCGACATGAACTCGCTGATCACCCTCGGCACGAGCGCCGCCTACGGCTACAGCCTCCTCGTCACCCTCGCCCCCGGCCTCCTTCCGGAGGACGTGCGTGAGGTGTACTACGAGGCCGTCGGCGTCATCCTCACCCTCATCCTGCTCGGCAGACTGCTGGAGGCCCGCGCGAAGGCCGGCACGGGCGAGGCCATCCGTTCCCTGCTCGGACTCCAGGCCCGCACCGCGCGCGTCGTACGGGACGGTACCGAGAGCGAGATCCCCGTCGAGGACGTGACCGTCGGCGACGAGATCGTGATCCGGCCCGGAGAGAAGATCCCCGTGGATGCCGAGGTGCTGACCGGATCCTCCGCCGTCGACGAATCGATGGTCACGGGCGAGCCGATGCCGGTCACCAAGCGCACAGGGGACACCGTCATCGGCGCCACCGTCAACACCACCGGCTCCCTGCGCGTACGCGCCGCCAAGGTCGGCTCGGACACGATGCTCGCCCAGATCATCCGCCTCGTACAGGCCGCACAGGCGTCCAAGGCACCCATCCAGCGTCTGGCCGACGCCGTCTCCGCCTACTTCGTGCCCGCCGTCATCGCCATCGCCGTCGCCACGTTCGCCATCTGGTTCACCCTCGGGCCCGAGCCGGCGCTCACCCTGGCCCTCGTATCGGCCGTCGCCGTGCTGATCATCGCCTGCCCCTGCGCGCTCGGGCTGGCCACCCCCCTGTCAGTGATGGTCGGCACCGGCAAGGGCGCCCAGGCCGGCATCCTCATCCGCTCCGCCGAGGCCCTGGAGACCGCCCACAAGCTCGACACCGTCGTCCTCGACAAGACCGGCACCGTCACCGCCGGAAAACCCGTCCTCACCGACGTCCACACCACCGACGGCACCGACGAGACCGAACTGCTGCGACTGGTGGGCGCAGCCGAGGAACCGAGCGAACACCCGCTCGGACATGCCATCGCCACCGGCACTCGAGAACGCGGCGTGACCTCGCCGACCGCTTCCGTCTCCGACTTCGACTCCATCACCGGCCAAGGCGTCAAGGCGACCGTCGACGGCCACACGGTCCTCGTGGGCGCCCCCCGCCTCCTGGCGACCGCCGGCATCGACACCGGCTCCCTGAGCGCGGAGGCGGCGCGCCTGTCGGCCGAGGGCAAGACGCCCGTGCTCGCCGGGATCGACGGTAGGCCGGCGGGGGTCCTGGCCGTGGCCGACACCGTCAAGGACGACTCCGCGAACGCCATCGCCGCCCTCCAACGGCTCGGCATCGAGGTGGTCATGCTCACCGGCGACAACGCGCGTACCGCCGCCGCGATCGCCGCCCAGGTCGGCATCGGCCGGGTGCTGGCCGAGGTGCTGCCCGAGCACAAGGCCGACGAGATCCGTCGGCTTCAAGCCGAAGGCCGCACCGTCGGCATGGTCGGCGACGGCATCAACGACGCCCCCGCACTGGCCGC
The DNA here is from genome assembly GCF_044541755.1 of Streptomyces sp. NPDC085524. Taxonomy (NCBI): domain Bacteria; kingdom Bacillati; phylum Actinomycetota; class Actinomycetes; order Kitasatosporales; family Streptomycetaceae; genus Streptomyces; species Streptomyces sp. NPDC085524. The sequence continues at coordinate 47,336 of NZ_JBITTH010000008.1, read as the reverse complement.
CGCCGACGTGGGCCTCGCGATCGGCACCGGGACCGACGTCGCCATCGAAGCCGCCGACATCACCCTGATCTCCGGCTCCCTCAACGGAGTCGTCACCGCCGTCAACCTCTCCCGCGCCACCATGCGCAACATCAAACAGAACCTGTTCTTCGCCCTCGTCTACAACGCCATCGGCGTCCCCCTCGCCGCCGGCGCCCTCTACCCCCTGTGGGGCATCCGCCTCAGCCCGATCATCGCCGCCGGAGCCATGGCACTGAGCTCCCTGTCCGTGGTCACCAACGCCTCCCGCCTGCGCCGCTGGCACCCCGCCCCCGTACCGCACACCGCACCGGCCCACGTGCAGCCACGAGTCGAAACTCCGGCAGACCCCGTGCCGTCCCGCGGCCACCCCGCGGTTACGGGCCCGCACGCGCACCGGGACAGCGCCGGCACCGCACGACAGGTCGTGGATCCCGTGTGCGGCATGCGCATAGACCCGGCAGGAGCCGCGGAGCGCCGCCAGACCGGCACCGGCGAGTACTTCTTCTGCTCAGCGCATTGCGCCGCCGCCTTCGACGCCGACCCGATCCGATACACCACCGCGCCCCACACCGCACACGAAAGCCGGTGAGCCCGCTACCAGGCTCACCGGCTCGTGCGGGGCGTACGTCAGACCACGCCCGGGTTCGTGTCGTAGCGGCGCGGGATCACCACCGACAGGTCCTTGTACGTCTTCGGGATGCCGAGGCCTTCAGCGCCGCCCCAAGGCCGGACCTTGTTCGCGGACCCCGTCGCCCAGGGTTCGATGTTGTCGTTGAGCTCCGGGTCCCCGCTCATCGTGCCGTACACGTGCTCAGGGTCGAGTCGCTCGGGGTTGCCGGGCTGCAGCTGCCACGACGCGAACAGTCTGTCCACGTTCGCGTGGAGGAAGAAGACGAACGGGTCGCGGAAGGAGATGTGCGAGTTCCCCATGTTGACGAAGCCGTGCATCTCGTTGTGGCTGTCCTCGAGCAACGAGGTCATGTCCGCGTAGTCGTCGGCGGCCAGCACGCTCTGATCCCGGCCGGGGTCGATCGGCAGGCCGTTGACTTGCCTGCGCACCGCCCTCGGCTTGTCGGCTGGATTGTTGTTCGGGTCGAAGGCGTTGTCCGAGCGGAACGGGTTGGCCTGCGGGTCGTAGAACCCCGCACCTTCGAATGGCTGGCCGATAGGCTGAAGGGCTTGGCCGCCGTACCCCATGAACTCCGGGGTGAACAGGTTCAGGGATCCGGAGTTGCCGTTGCCGAGGTTGGCGTTCGGGATGCTGCGCGGGTCCTGCGTCCAGTCCCAGTAGTGCAGTGACACCCGAGGGTCGATCACGCGGAGCTGGTCCTCGAAGCGGTTGACGATTTCCCGGTGCCACGGAAGGAACTCCGGTCCGCCGTGGACATGGGTGGCCTTATGGATCTCGTCCTGCTTGAACCACCATGTAACGCCACCTGGCACGGTGTCGTCTCGTTTGCCATCCCACTTGGTCTTGTTCAGCTTCAGGATGGCGTCGCGCAGCAGGGTGCGCTCCTTGGGGTCGACGGTGGCGATGTTGCGGCGAATGCCGTCTCCGAGTGCCATGGCTGCTCCTTGCACGAGTGCTGTCCCCATGCGGCCGCCGACCGACCCTCGCCCCCCTGTACGCGATGGCACCGTTGCCCGCGACACCAGCAAGCCGCCTCAGCCCACTGTCAAGGCCCCCTCTTCACTCAGCAACGCCGACGGACTGAATGGGGGGCGCACGGTGGGGCGCACGCGGCGCGACCTCCTCCCTGCCGTGCGATCCCGGTCTTGGACGACCGAACAGTCCCTCGGCTGTCGCATGCCGGGCATCCTCCGAGCACCTTGCCCTCCAGGTCCGGTCGTCCGCTCACGCGCGAGTGGAGGAGGCAATGAAGAGAGGAACGGCCACGAACAGACGATCGACTTCGGCCCGTGCACGCTGCTCGGCCAGCCAGCCTTCAGCCTCCATTCGGCTAATCGCTCGGGCCTTATGCGCCACCTCGGCGAGGCCACTGATCATGGGCAGCGCGCCGTCTCCGGCGAACACGACCGTGTGCACCTGCACGTCAACGTCGCGAAAGCCTGCGTCGAGCAGCAGGCTGCGATAGCGCCGTGCCGTTCGAGGACCCGGCACGAGGTCCGCCCGGGCGTGCACGATGACCCGGGTCAGCGCGGCGTCGTCGGAGTCGATCAAGAAAGTGTCCCAGTCCTGGCCGACCAGGACTGCTCGGCCGCCAGGCACAAGGACTCGGCGCGCCTCCGCAAGGGCGCGGGAGGGGTCGTCCAGCTCATGGAACACCTTGTCGGCCCGGTATGCATCCAACTCCCCGTCCTCGAAGGGGAGCTGCTCCGCCTTGGAGTGCTCGAAGCGGCAGTCGGACCTCCGCCGCCTGGCCTCGGCGAGCATCTCCTCGCTGGTGTCCACTCCGATCGCCCGCGCGCCCCGATCTGCCATCTCCGCCACCGCCCGGCCGGCTCCACACCCGACGTCGACGACTGCGGACCCACGCTTCAGGGTCAGCAACTCATATGATTGCTAACGAAGTTGCCGAAATGCAGGAAGGGCATCCACAGCATCCAGCAGAGAGATGAGCTGGAGCGCCTGAACGGCCGAATCATCACGCACCTGTGTGTTGGACATGACTGTCAGGCCGGCGCTTAATGTTGACGTGAAGTCAAGCGAGAGCAGCCGATCAGGGACGTTGATGAGCATCGGGGCCGTCGCGGAGCGCTTCGGGCTCGCCACGCACGTACTACGGCATTGGGAGAGCATGGGCCTCCTTACTCCCGCGCGCGACGCGAACGGGCACCGGCGGTACGGCCGCGACGAGCTGGTACGGACGGCGATGATCCTGCTGGCCAAGGAAGCCGGCCTCGGCCTTGATGAAATCCGCGCCATGGCGACGACCCGGGATTCCCACCGGCGTGACGAGGTGCTGTCGGCACGGCGGGACGCCCTCCGTACCACCATCACGAAAGCTCAGGATCAGCTCGAACTGATCGAGGGCGCCCTGTACTGCGACCACGACGACATCACCACATGCCCGCACTTCCAGCGGGTCATCGCAATCCGGTCAGGCGAGCTCCGTCGCGAGGCAGAAGCCCAGCCGAATTGACCGTCAGGGGTGCGCCTCATACGCCTACGCGTCGGGCTGTGGGAGGCAGGACCGGGCGAGCGCCGCAGGCATGATCAATGCGCGGGACAAGCCGTCCCGCTTGCCGTGCCTCGCACCTCCAGGGGCCCGGTCCTTGCCGCGCGTCCGGCCGCCGGCCGCGCCGAACCACGAGCCCCTGCCGCTCCCCTACATCCCGGCACCCCGCTCGCCAGAGTCCGCCCCGAGCACAAGGCCTGCGGTGACGGGACACCGCCGATCGCCTACCGCGGCAAATGCGGGGCTGGGGTTCAGCCCTGCGGGGGCACCCGCACGCTTCTGTCCCGCCGGATGGCTCTGCGACGACCACCAGCCGTAGTCAATAGGGCGGGCTACCCGCGGAGTGCCCCCTGCTGCCGACCGCTCCCACGACTTCCCACTATTGACCGATCCCTGCCGCCCGGGCCGGCGGCTACCAAGATCCGGACCATTTCCGGACCAGCCCCCGCGCGAAAGACTTACGGAGCACCGTTTTCCCAGGTCAGCACGGGTGCATCTGCTGTACCACCAGCAGACGAAGAACCTGCTGGTCAGCTACTCGCCAAGCAGCTCGGGTTCTTCTGGAGCAGTGAAGTCCGTTGCTTGGTTCGGGCGTTGCTCTCTTCGGGCAGCGCCCGCTCCAGACACTCGGCGTAAGCGATACGAAGCCTTGAGTGATCGCGTTGCGTTTCAGGTGCCGCTTCCGGACCGGTGACGGACCAAGCCTCGACTCTCTGTGCGGATCACGGACCCGAACGGCCCCTACCGTCAGCACGGGGTGTCGACGCAGCCTGGAAGGGTCGGCGCAGTCGATCCCCTCACCCGGGAGGCGGGCAGCGAGTATGAGCGCCCATGTCAGGGGCCATGTCGAGGAGACGCGGGTGCTGGTCGTGGAGGACGACCGGGGCATCGCGGAGTCCTTGGTGCGCGGTCTGCGGCAGGCCGGATACGAGGCCGAGGGTGTGCGGACGGGGCGGGCGGCCTTGTCCGCACCCACACCCGACGTGGTCCTACTGGATCTGGGGCTTCCGGACATCGACGGTGTGGAGGTGTGCCGGAGGCTGCGGGCGCGTTCGGACGCCGCGATCATCGCGGTGACCGCGCGGGGGGAGGAGGCGGACCGGGTGGTGGCCCTGGACGAGGGTGCCGACGACTACCTGGTCAAGCCGTTCGGGCTGGCCGAGCTGCTGGCGAGGATCCGGGCGGTGTTGCGCCGCAGGCGTCCGGCGGAGCCGGAGGTCCTGCGGCACGGGCCGCTGGCGGTCGACCTCCGGACCCGGCAGATCGCGGTCGACGGGCGCGAGGTGGCGCTGACGCCCAAGGAGTTCGCGATTCTGGAGTGCCTGGCCGCCGATCCGGGCCGGGTGGTGAGCCGGCAGCAGATCCTGGAGCGGGCGTGGGACGCCCACTGGTACGGGCCGACGAAGGTGCTGGACGTGCATGTAGCGGCGCTGCGCCGCAAGCTCGGCGTGCCTGGGCTGGTCGAGACGGTCTACGGGCAGGGGTTCCGGCTCGGGGCGGTCGAGGTGCCGGAGGTGCAGTCGTGACGCGTCGGATCACCTGGACGCTGCTGGCCCTGACGTCCGTACTGCTGGTGCTGGCGGTCGTGCCGCTCGCAGTGTCGCTGGCGGCGCGCGAACGCGTGGCCTATCGCGACAGCCAGCGGGCGGCTACGCGTGTGATCGCCGCAGCGGCCGAGGAACACCTGTCCGACAACAAGCCGCCGATCGTCATGCGCCAGGAATTGGACGGCGCGGCCCGGGCGGGGGACTGCGCCGCCGTGTACGACGCCGCCGGGCGCCTGGTGGCCAGTACGCCGTGCACGGCGGCCCAGGGCGGGGAGGCGGAGGAGCTGGTGGAGGCGGTACTGGCGGGGCATGAGCCAGAGCCACCGGAGAACGGGGGATGGCTGCAGACCGCGGAACCGGCCGGTGAGGTGCGCCAGCCCGCCGGAGCCGTTGTTCTGGCCCGCTCTGCGGGGCCGCTGAATACCCGGATCGTGGCGATCTGGGGCTGGTCCACCGCGATCGGCGTCGCGGGGCTGGCTGCGTCCGCGCTGCTGTCCGTACGGCTCGCCCGCTGGGTCAGCCGGCCTCTGTCGACGCTGGATGCCAGCGCCCGCAGGCTGGGTGAGGGTGTCCTCGACGAGCGGGCCGACGTCGGGAACGGTCCGCCGGAGGTGCGCCGCCTGGCCGCCACCTTCAACACCATGGCCGCCCGCACGGAGACCCTGGTCCACGGCCACCGGGCCGTGATCGCCGACGTGTCCCACCAGCTGCGCACCCCGCTTGCCGCGCTGCGGCTGCGCCTCGACGTCCTGGCCGCCGGCGCCGAGGGCGACACGGCTGTGGAGCTCGGCGCCGCGCAGGAGGAGATCGCACGGCTGTCCCGGCTGGTCGACGGACTTCTGGCGGTAGCGCGTGCCGAGCAGGCGACGCCTCGTCCGGCCGCGGTGCGGGTCGACGAGGTGGTCGCCGAGCGGGTGACCGCCTGGTCGCCCGTCGCCGAGGAACGCGGCATCCGGCTGTCCGCCGTGCCCGAGGGGCCGGCGCTGACCGCAGCGCTGGGCGCGGGCCACCTCGAGCAGATCCTCGACAACCTGATCGCCAACGCCGTGGACGCCGTGCGCGAAGGCGGGAGCATCACCCTCGGCCACGGCACGGCGCAGGGCGCGGCCCGGGTGTCCGTAAGGGACGACGGTCCCGGGATGACGGACGAGGCGAAGGCGGTCGCCTTCCGCCGGTTCGGCAACCCCCAGGCCCGGGGCACGGGCCTGGGGCTGGCCATCGTCCACCGGCTGGTCACCGCCAACGGCGGTACGGCGCGGCTGGCGGACACCCCGGGCGGCGGGCTGACCGTCGTACTGGATCTTCCCCTGCACCCGGAGGCCGCGCACGAGCGCGGCGGGGCACAGAGATTCCCGGCGTAGAGATCTTTACCGGTTCTGAAGGAGACGTGAGCGATTTCCTGGGCGCCGTGAGCACAGCCTGGAGGTGCACGCAGCCGATCCGGGCCGCCGATTCTCCAGGAGAGCTGCCATGGCCCCCCCGTCCGACGACTTCCAGCCGACACCGGCCCCCACTGCTTCCTCGTACGCGCGCGATCACGGTCTGCGCCGCAGCCGCCGCACCACCCGGTGGATCGCGGTCACCGCCGCGGCCGGCGCTGCGGCCCTGGGCGGCTTCTACACGCACCTGCTGCCGGGCGGTTCGGCCGCCCCAGCGCCGGCGAAGGCGCAGGTGCAATACCCTGCGGCGTCGACCGCCACCACCGTGGGGAAGAACGACGAGGGTCGCGAGGAGCCGAACCGCCACGAGGACGACGCGGATGATGACGAGGAGGGCTCGGCCCGGGTTACGCAAACGGCTCCGCAGCCGCCCGCCCAGCCGCCTTCCGTGGCGCAACCCGCTCCGCAGCCACCGGCCCAGCCGCCCACCGCGACCCGGCAGCAGCCGCAGACCACGACGGGGGCGTCATGACCACACACCCCTCGGCGCCCGCTCCCGGCCGGAGCCACTTCCCGGCCCTGGGCACCACGGCCGCCCTGCTCGTCACCGACCCGAGCGCCCTGCCCACCGCGGAAGCGGTGCTGCGCGCCGAGCTGGCCGCCGTCGACCGTACGTGCAGCCGCTTCCGGCCGGATTCGGAACTCAGCCGCGTGAACCTGAACCCGGAGGGCACGAGGGCCGTCAGCGAATACTTCGCCGAGGCCCTGCAAGCCGCGCTGCGGGCCGCCCGGCTCACCGACGGCGCCGTGGACCCGACCGTGGGCAGCGCGGTGATCGCGCTCGGCTACGACCGTACCTTCGCCTCCGTGCGCCCCGACGACGCCCGCCCCGTGCCCGTGGCCCGGCCGGCGCCCGGCTGGCGACACATCGCCTTCGACCCACGCGCCCGTCGGCTGCGCCTGCCCCCGGGCACCCGCCTCGACCTGGGCGCCACGGCCAAGGCCCTGGCTGCCGACCGGGCCGCCCGGCAGGCCGCCGCAGTGACCGGCTGCGGGGTTCTCGTCAGCCTCGGCGGGGACCTGGCGACCGCCGGGCCGGCACCCGAGGGCGGCTGGCGGATCGCCCTCGCCGACGACCACGCCCGGCCCGCCCCAGAGGGCGGTGCCGCTGTGGCGGTGACCGGCGGGGCGCTGGCGACCTCGGGCATCCGGGTGCGCACCTGGCGGCGCGGCGGACGGGTCGTGCACCACATCGTCGACCCGGCCACCGGCGAACCCGCCACACCCGGGTGGCGCACGGTCACGGTCGCGGCCGCCACCTGTGTGGACGCCAATGCCGTCAGTACGGCGGCGATCGTGCTCGGCGACCGGGCCCTGGACTGGCTGCGAGGTACTGCCCTGCCCGCCCGGCTGACCGGCCTCGACGACACGGTCGTCCGCCTCGGCGGCTGGCCACCTGACTCCCACGCCCCCGCCCCCGCCCCCGTAAGCTCCGCGGCCACGGCCCCCGGAGGCCCGCGATGACGACACTGGCACTGGTCGGCAGCCCACTGTGGTACGGCAGCCGTGCGGGCGGCACCCTCGCCCTGCTTCTGCTCACCGCCACGGTGGTGCTCGGCATCGCCTCCGGCGGACGGGCCTCGCCCCGCCGGATCGGCCGCTTCGAGATCGGGCTGCTGCACCGCAACCTGTCCCTGCTCACCCTGATGTTCATCGCCGTGCACGTGGTGACCGCGGTGCTCGATCCGTTCGTGCACCTGAGCTGGGCCGTGTCCGTGGTGCCGTTCGGAGCCTCCTATCGTCCGCTCTGGCTCGGGCTCGGCACGGCCGCGTTCGACCTGCTGCTCGCGGTGCTGGTCACCAGCGCACTGCGGCACCGGCTCGGCGTGCGCCGCTGGAAGGCGGTGCACTGGCTGGCCTACGCGGCCTGGCCGATCGCCCTCTTCCACAGCGTGGGGACCGGCACCGACACCCGGCTCCCCCTCCAGCTGTGGCTCTACGCCGCCTGCCTCGCGTCGGTGGTCGGCGCCGTGTGGTGGCGACTGGCCAAGGCCGGTCCTGAACGTGTCGTCGGACGCTGGGTGGCCACCGTGGCCGCGACGGCCGTGCCCGTGGTGCTGGCCGTGTTCCTTGCCGCGGGGCCGCTCCAGCCGGGCTGGGCGCAGCGTGCCGCAACGACGACGATCCTGCTCGGAGGTGGACGATGAACGCCTGGGCCGCGGTGCCCGTCGCGCCCGACGCGGACAGGGCCGGCCCGCACGACGACGTCGAAGCCCGGTTGCTCTCCGGCTGGTACGCCGCGGAACGGCCGGCCACCCTCGCCGATCACCTCGGGCACCATGGGCCGGCCCCCGTCAGCAGCAGCACTTCCTCGCCCCTCGTGGAAGCGGTCGAGGCGGCCGGGCTCACCGGGCGCGGTGGTGCAGGGTTCCCGACCGCGCGCAAGCTGCGGGCCGTTGCGGAACGCGGTGGCCGGGCCGTGGTCGTCGTCAACGCCATGGAGAGCGAACCTGCCAGCCGCAAGGACCAGTTCCTGCTAGCCGTCGCGCCCCACCTCGTCCTCGACGGCGCCGTCCTGGCCGCAGTCGCGGTCGGTGCCGACACGGTCCACGTGTGCCTGCCCCGGACCCGCACCGCCCAGCACCAACAGCTGAATGCGGCCATGGACGAACGCCGGCGCGCCCGCCTCGACCCGGTGCGGCTGCGGCTGCACGCCCTTCCGCACGCCTACGTCTCCAGCGAATCGACGGCCCTGGTGCGCTGGCTCAACAGAGGCCCGGCCCGCCCGCAGGGCAGCCCGCCCCGCACCCACGAACGCGGCGTCTCCCGCCGCCCCACCCTCGTGAACAACGCCGAGACCCTCGCCCACCTCGCCCTCATCGCCCGCCACGGCCCCGACTGGTTCCGGCAGACGGGAACCCCGCACGAGCCCGGCACCCTGCTCGTCACCGTGACCGGCACCGTCGCCGTCCCTGGCATCCAGGAGGTCCCGCTCGGCACACCGCTCGCCGCGATCCTCGACCGCGCCAAAGGCCCCACAGAACCCGTACAGGCGGTCCTGCTCGGAGGCTTCGCCGGCACCTGGCTCCCGGCGGAACACCTGCGCACCCCGCTCACCCGGCGCGACCTGGCCCCGCTGGGCGCCGCACCCGGGGCGGGCGTGCTCATCGCACTCCCGCACGCGGCCTGCGGGCTGGGGGAGACGGCGCGCATGCTCGCCTACCTGGCCGCCCACGGCGCCCGCCAGTGCGGCCCCTGCCGCTTCGGACTGCCCGCCGTGGCCGACGACTTCGCCATGCTGGCCGCCGGACAGGCCGACCCCGACCTGCTGCCACGGCTCCACCGGCGGGTCGGTCTGCTGCCGGACCGGGGCGCCTGCCGCCACCCCGACGGCGCCGCCCGCCTCGCCGCCTCCGCCCTGCGCACCTTTGCAGACGACGTCGACCACCACGTCACCCACGGCCCCTGCCCCGCAGCCGCCGGAGCTCCCCGGCTGCCCGTACCGGCCCCCACTCCCCCGGAGACCTGGCGATGACCCCCACCCGGACCCTGCGCATCGACCGCATCGCCTGCACCGGACAGGGCCTGTGCGGTGAATTGCTCCCCGAACTGATCGGCCTCGACGAATGGGGCCACCCCGTCATCGAGGCCCGGGACGTCCCCGACCACCTGCGCACCCACGCCCGCCGGGCCGCGGCGTCCTGCCCCCTCCTGGCCCTCCACCTCGACGCCGGCCGGACGTGACAGCATCCGCCGCCATCGGCCCTCCGGCCCCTGCCGAGCCGGTTCGCACGTCGGCCGCGGTATCCGCCGTGCCGGACCACCAGCTGCCCTCAGCGGGAATTGATCATGGTGCGCATCTCGGCGATTTCGGCGGTCTGCCCCCTGATCGCCGACCTCACCCGCTGTCGGAGGCGTTGTCGCCGTCGGCGAAGGCGGGCGTGGCACCGGACAGGGTTGCAGCGGCCAGCAGGCCGCACGCGATGATCTTTCGCATGCCCTGCATACGCCACGCCACCCGATCGGTCACGCCGGACGGGCCGAGGCCCTGTGCTGCCGGGGGTGCCACCCCGACCCTGCGCGGCGCGGTGGCTCCCGCCCGACGGCCCTCCACGCTCCTGATGGCTCCCACGGCTTCCCGCGTCCGCCCCAGGACCGCACGCACCAAGATCCGGACCATTTCCGGACCAGCCTCCACCAGAAGGCCGCGCCAGCTACCGCTTCACCTGGTCAGCATGGGTGCGTCTGCTGTACCACCAGGAGACGAAGGACATGCTGGTGTCGTACTCGCCGAAGCGTCTCGGCCCGTTCCAGGGACAAGGGCCCGCCGGCGGGGCGGACCGTGGCGTCCGGTCGCCGTTGACGGCCGCCGCCGTCGGCGAGCCCGTCGCACCACCGCCGCTCGACCGCCGGCGGCGAGACTTCGGCGTGCCCCTGCGGCATCGACGACGAGGGCGGACCCGCCCGATGCCGGTCGCATGCCGCCGACCACCCTGCGAGGAGATTCCGTGCTCGAAGGCTTCGGCGAGGCGCTCGCGGACCGGGAGTACTACCTGCCGCTGACCGGCGTGGCCGACCCCGGGCCGCGCTTCGTTCCCGGCGAGGTGCCGGCGGGCCTGCGCGGCGGCGCCCAGGGCATCTGGACGGTCTGGGGCGGTCCGCGGACCGCGCTCGCCGAGCAGGGCTGGAAGATCCACGTGTCGGCGCGGCTGGACCGGGCGCAGCACGTGCTCGACACGGTCGCCGGGGTCTGCTTCTCCGAAGGCGTGCCGTTCAAGCACCTCAGCGCCCGGCTCTTCTTCCTGTTCCTCCATCACAAGCACGCCGGGCGGGCCCAGTCGGGCAAGTTCTGCTCCGTCTACCCGCCGGACACGGCGACCGCCCGCCGGCTGCTGGAGCGCCTGAGCGACGCGCTCGACGGTGAGGAGGGGCCGTACGTGCTCACCGACCGGCGCTTCCGCGGCTCGCGGACGGTCCACTACCGCTACGGCTCCTTCGGCGCGCGCAGCCGGCTGCGGGCCGACGGTACGCGGGAGGCGCTCGTCCGCGACGGCTCCGGCCGCGAGGTCGCGGACCTGCGGCTGCCGGCCTTCCACCTGCCCCCGGGGATCACGGACCCTTTCGTCGGGCAGGAGGAGCAGCCGCACGCGGGCCCGATCCTGATCCGCGACTACGAGGTGACCCGCGCGGTGCGCCTGAGCAACGCCGGCGGCACCTACCAGGCCGTGGACCGGCGGACCGGCCGCACCGTCTTCCTCAAGGAGGCCCGCGCCCACAACGGCCTGGTCTTCGACGGGACCGACGCGCAGCAGCGGCTGCGGCACGAGCACCGCGTGCTGCGCGAGCTGCACGCGGCCGCCCCCGGGGTGGGCCCCGAGCCGCTGGACCACTTCACGGAGTGGGAGCACGACTTCCTCGTCACCGAGTACATCGCCGGGCAGCCGCTGGTGGGCTGGCTGAGCCGGTCCTCCCCGCTGGCCCGCGCCGACCGCACGGACGGGTCCGTCGCCGCGTACCACGAGGCGTGCCGGCACCTGCTGGCCGGGCTGGACGCCTCGCTGGAGCGGCTGCACGGCGCCGGCTACCGGTTCGGCGACCTCAGCCTGGGCAACGTCATGGTCACTCCGTCGGGCGGGGTCCGGCTGGTGGACTTCGAGGCGGCCTCGGCACTGTCCGCGGCGCCCTCCCGGATGGGCACTCCGGGGTTCACTCCGCCGCCCGGTCTGCGCCGGGCCGAAACCGGTCCGCTGCTGCAGGACCGGTACGGCACGGCGGCAGTCGCGTTCGCCTTCCTGGCGCCGTTCCACGAGATCGCCGAGCACGCGCCCGGCAACCTCGCTCTGCTGCGCCGCGACCTGGCGGACGTGGCTCCGCCGCAGGACCTGTGGCAGCGGGCCACCGCCTTCCACCTGCCGGAGGACCGGGCGCAGGACCGGGCACCCGACCGGGCGCCGGAGCAGGACGGTTCCGGCCGCCTGCCCTCCCCCGCCGAGCTGGACGCCGATCCGCGCGGCAGCCTCACCCGGTTCGCCGGGGAGGTGGCCGCGGGGCTGCTGGAGACGGCCGACGCCGGACGGCCGGACTGGGCCTTCCCGCCCTCGCCCGAGGCGTTCCGCACCAACAACGTGTGCCTGGCCTACGGCACGGCCGGGGTGGTGCACGCCCTGCACCGCGCCGGGGCCCCGGTGCCGGAGGAGATCCGCAAACGGCTGCGCCGCGACACGCTGGCGCAGAGCGGGGCGCTGCCCCCCGGGCTGCTCGTCGGCACGGCCGGCATCGCCCCGGTGCTGGCCGGCCTCGGCCTGCTGGACGAGGCGGTCGACCTGCTCCGGGAGGCCGACGGCCACCCGCTCACCGCCTCCTGCGCCACGCTGGCCGGCGGGCGGGCCGGGGTCGGCCTGGGCTGGCTCGCCCTGTACCGGCTGACCGGGGAGAGCCACCACCTGGAGCGGGCCGCGGCGGCCGGGGAGGGCCTGCTGCGCACGCCCGACCTGCAGGCCGGCCTCGGCGAGCACGATGCCCGCGGTCTGCTGCACGGCCGGTCGGGTATCGCCCTCTTCCTCCACCGCCTGGCCCGCTCCACCGGAGAGGACCGCTGGCTGGAGGCGGGCCGCCTGCTGCTCCACCGGGAACTGGACCGGACCTTCCCGCTGGACGACGGCGCCCTGTCCGTCTCCGACGACGCGCGGCTCACCCGTGCCATGCCGTACCTGGCCACGGGTGCGGCCGGGGTCGCGGCGGTGCTCACGCGCTACGCGGCCACCGCGCCGGACGAGCGCTGCGCCGCGGCGCTGCCGCGGCTGGTCGCCGGCGTCCGGGTCTCCGTCGCCACGAAGGAGGCCGGCCTGTACCGGGGGCTGGCGGGACTGGCCTGGTTCCTGGCCGGGCACGCCGAGCTCACCGGCACGGACGCCGCCCGGGAGGACGCCGTGCGCGCCGCGACGGGCCTGGTGAAGTACGCCGTACCGTACCGGCGCGGGGTCCGCTTCCTCGGAGCGGGCTCGCAGCGGTTCACCGCCGACCTGGCGAGCGGCGGGGCCGGTGTCCTGCTGGCCCTGCACCGCCTGCTGGACGGCCCGCTCCTGGCGGAGCCCCACCCCGCGCGTCCCCGGGTCACGGCGACCGGCTGACCGTACCCGGGCGCGCCCCATGAACGCCCCGTCACGGCGGAAAGCAGCTCCGTGCCGGGGTTTGCAGTGACCGACCGACACGACCCCGAGAAGAAAGCGGAGAGCATCCATGAGCCAGATCCTCGCGCTGCAGGCGCTGGAAACCGAGTCGGAGTCCGAGTTCTTCCCGCCCTGCTTCAGCGTCGCCTGGAGCATCAGCGACATCTTCCCCGAGCCGATGTAACGGGCCGGCACCCGGGAGGACCGGGACCGGTGGCCCTGCCGCCGGTCCCGGATTCTCCGTGACGGGGACCGCGGCTGTGGTGTCAGTCCGCTCAAGTATCCTTCCGGCCACCGCACACCGACCCGAAGGACCAAGAGAATTGTCCGGCCTGACTGCTTTCCCGCTGCCCTTTCAAGCATCCAGTTCCATAGCGTTCGCAACACCCCGGACGCTGCGGGAACTTCAGATGATGCAGTGCAGCGCACACATTCGGGCCAAGCCGGCGTGGTTCGACAAGATGCACGATGCCGACGTCGTCGCCCGGTGGACGCAGGAAGCGGTCGCCCAGGGACTCACCGAAGCCCAGGTCCGCTACGTGCTCGCCGAACTCGCGCACTACGCCGCGCTGCGGGACGGGCGCACCGGCGCAGAGGTGTCCGCCGTCGACGGGGTGTGGCAGTCGGACACGCTGATCGACGAACGGCTCAGGTCCCGGCTGCGCGCGGCGGTCCGGGTTCTGGAAGAGGTCCCCGAAGCCGAGCGGGACTGGCATCCCGGATCCGACGGCCAGGTACTGGATCTGGTCCACCCCTCGCTGTTCTGCCTGGTGCGAGAGGCGAGTGGCGCCCCCGAGCGGGCCTGGCACAACCCGACGAACCACTATTCGAAGTACGAGTTCTCGGAGAAGTTCCAGTGGCTGCCGACGGACGTCGACGTCAGTGAAGACGGCGACGTCGCCTTCCGTTCCTACGTCAACAACGTCCACCCCGAACACCACCGCGAACTGGCCGCCGTCCTGCCGGACCTGTTCGCGCGCATGCTCCCGCTGTGGGAGAACGTGCTCACCGATCTGCGCCACCCGCGGCCCCTGCGGATCGAGGCCGATCCCTACGGGTGGTACGACTCGGAGCCGGAGTATCCCGACAAGGCCTCGTACAGCGACGGCGCGGCCTACACGGAGGCCGTCGACGCGTGGCAGGAGGCCCACGACGACTGGTGGGAGAACCGCCGCCCGGTCGTCCCGGACGCCCCGGACTTCACCCCGCCCGAGGTGCCCGGCGCATCCGCCCGGGTCGGCCTCCGGGGCCGCGGTCTCCAGGTCGTCGTCAAGCTCGCCACCATCCACCTCACCCCGGAGAAGCCCGAGTACCCGGGCGGTTCCTGGCACGTCGAGGGGATGATGAACGAGCGGATCGTCTCGACCGGCATCTACTACTGGGACAGCGAGAACATCACGGAGAGCCGGCTGAGCTTCCGTGCGGCGCTCGACGACCCGGACTACGAGCAGAGCGACGACAACGGCGTGCGCGAGGTCTACGGCCTGGAGAACGAGGACGCGCTGAACCAGGTACTGGGATCGGCATCGACCCCGGCGGGGCGCTGTCTGGCGTTCCCGAACGTCCTGCAGCACCGCGTCGGTTCGTTCCGCCTCGAGGACGGCAGCCGCCCGGGGCACCGCAAGATCCTCGCGTTCTTCCTGGTCGACCCGTCGTCGAAGATCGTCTCGACCTCCGACGTGCCGCCGCAGCAGCCGTGGTCCGACACCTCGACCATGACGCTCGAGCAGGCCCGGGATTATCGCGAACAGCTCATGAAGGAACGCAAGTTCTTCGTGGACGAGCACAACGAGCAGCTCTACGAACGGGAATTCTCCCTCTGCGAGCACTGAGGCCCCGGCCTCCGGCCGGCCGGAGCAGCAGCGGTCACCCCGCGGCTCCGGTCGGCGGCGGATGGGTGCAGGGCGGCGTACTCCAGGGGTGCGGACGGGTCGATGGACAGGTCCAGCCGGGCCGGTTCGGAGCCGGCCCGGACCAGCAGGTCGCCGACGGCCGCGATCATCGCCCCGTTGTCCGTGCACAGCGTCGGCGGCGGTACCCGGAGTTCGACCCCGGCGGCCGCGCAGCGCTCCTCGGCCAGGGCCCGCACCCGCGAGTTGGCCGCCACGCCGCCCACCACGACCAGCGTCCGCACGTCGTGCGCGCGGCAGGCGGCCAGTGCCTTGCGGGTCAGGACGTCCGCGACCGCCTCCTGGAGCGAGGCAGCGCCGTCGGCCAGCGGGATCCCCTCGCCGGCCTGCCGGTGCCGCTCGGCCCAGCGGGCGGCGGCGGTCTTCAGCCCGGAGAAGGAGAAGGCGTACGGGGCGTCGCGCGGGCCCGTCAGCGGGCGCGGGAAGGCCACGGCGCACGGGTCGCCCCCGCGGGCGGTCCGGTCGATGGCGGGCCCGCCGGGGTAGGGCAGCCCGAACACCCGGGCCACCTTGTCGAAGCACTCCCCCGCCGCGTCGTCGACGGTGTCGCCGAGGTGCAGGATCGGATCGCGCACCAGGTCCCGTACGAGCAGGAGCGAGGTGTGCCCGCCGGACACGATCAGCACCATGCAGGGGTTCGGCAGCGGTCCGTGCTCCAGGGTGTCCGCCGCCACGTGCCCGGCCAGGTGGTGCACGCCGTACAGGGGCACGCCGGCCGCGTACGCGAGCGTCTTCGCTCCGGCGAGGCCCACCTGGAGCGCGCCCGAAAGGCCGGGGCCGGTCGTGACGGCGACGGCGTCGATGTCGCGCAGGCGCAGCCCCGCCCGGTCCAGGGCCTCCCGGACCACGGGGTCGAAGGCCTGGAGGTGCGCACGGGCCGCGATCTCCGGCACGACCCCGCCGAACCGGGCGTGCTCGTCCATGCTCGACGCCACGACGTGCGCGAGCAGCCGCCCGCCGGAGACGATCCCGGCCCCGGTCTCGTCGCACGACGATTCGATGCCCAGCACCACGGGAGCGCCCACGCCCGCCCCTTTCACTCAAGTGTCGTTATTGCAAGTTGTTCGCAACAAGATACCCGGTGGGTTCGGTTCCGCCGGTCGGCACGGTCGCGCAGGGCACGGCTCAGCCGAGGGCGCGGTCGAGGTTGAAGGCGGCGCTGATGAGCGAGAGGTGGGTGAACGCCTGGGGGAAGTTGCCGAGTTGTTCGCCGCTCCGGCCGATCTCCTCGGCGTAGAGGCCGAGGTGGTTGCCGTAGGTGAGCATCTTCTCGAAGGCCAGCCGGGCTTCCTCCAGGCGACCGGCGCGGGTGAGTGCCTCGACGTACCAGAACGAGCAGATCGAGAAGGTGCCCTCGGAGCCGCGCAGGCCGTCCGGGCTGGCCTCCGGGTCGTAGCGGTAGACCAGCGAGTCGGAGACCAGGTCCGTGGTGAGCGCGTCCAGGGTCGAGAGCCACTTGGGGTCCGTGGGCGAGATGAACTTGGCCATGGGCATCATCAGCACGGAGGCGTCGAGTACGTCGTCGCCCAGCCCCTGGACGAACGCTCCCCGGCCGGCGGACCAGCCCTGCCGCATGATCTGCCGGTAGATCGCGTCCCGGCTCTGCTGCCAACGCGGGAGGTCGGCGGGCAGGCCGCGCCGGTTGGCCATCCGGATGGCCCGTTCGATCGCCACCCAGCACATGAGCCGCGAGTAGACGAAGTTCCTGCGGCCGCCGCGGGTCTCCCAGACCCCCTCGTCGGGCTGGTCCCAGTTCTCGCAGAGCCAGTCGACCACGGTGCCGACCTCGTCCCAGTGGGCGCTGCTGATGGGCTTCCCCCACTTGTCGTACAGGTAGACGGAGTCGACCATCGCTCCGTAGATGTCCAGTTGGAGCTGACCGGTGGCCGCGTTCCCCACCCGCACCGGGGTGGATCCCAGGTGCCCCTCGAGGTGGAGCAGCTCGGATTCGGGCAGCTCGGTGCGGCCGTCGATGCCGTACATGATCTGCAGCGGACCGGCGGGGCCGGCTCCCGGCTCGATGCACCGCTCGGACAGGAAGCCCATGAACGCCTCGGCCTCCGAGGTGAAGCCCAGGCGGAGCATCGCGTAGACGCAGAAGGCGGCGTCGCGGATCCATACGTACCGGTAGTCCCAGTTGCGCTCGCCGCCGACCCGTTCGGGCAGGCTGGTCGTGGGCGCGGCGACGATCGCACCCGTCGGCACGTAGGTGAGCAGCTTCAGCGTCAGCGCGGACCGGTTCACCATCTCCCGCCAGCGGCCGCGGTAGCGCGAGCGGCTCAGCCACCGGCTCCAGAACCGGACCGTCGCCTCGAACTGCTCTTCGGCCTCGGCGCGCGGACATGCCTGCGGGCGGAGGTCATCGCCGATCCGGTCGAGGGCGAACACCGCAGACTCGCCTTCGAGGAGTTTGAAGTGCGACGTGACGTCCTTGCCGTCGGCTTCCAGCGGCGCCGTGGAGGACAGCGCGAGCAACAGGGAAGGGGACTCGAAGACTGCTTCGTGGGCCTGCGCGCGCACGGTGTGCGGTTCTGCGCCGTAGCCGAAGCGGGGAGCGACCCGTGCCCTGAAGGGCAGGGTGCCGCGGACGCAGATCACGCGCCGGATCAGCCGGTGCCGGGACGCCTCGCGGGATTCGTCGGCGACCGGCATGAAGTCCTGGATCTCGGCCACGCCGTCGGCGGCGTAGAACCGTGTGATCAGTACGTTGGTGTCGGGGAAGTAGAACTGCCGCGTACGGGCGGGCACGTCGGCAGCCAGCTCCCACGATCCGCCCCGGTCGGCGTCGAGGATGGAGGCGAACACGCTCGGTGCGTCGAAGCGCGGGCAGCAGTACCAGTCGATGGTGCCGTTGGTCCCGACGAGCGCGGCCGTACGGAGATCACCGATCAGGCCGTGCTCGGAGATCGGCAGGTAGCGCGTGCCGTCCGCGCCCCCGGATCCGTTCCCGAATTCCATGCCGGCCTCCCTACCGTCTGGCCCTGAGCAGGTGCGGGGAGCGAGAAGACCTTGCCCTTCATGGTAGATCGCCCGGCCGGACGGGGCCGGGGTTCAGGTCTGGGCGGCGATCGCCGTGGCCGGGACCGCGATGCCGAGGGCGAGCCAGGCCAGGTAGTCGCCCAGGCGCCAGGGGTGCAGGCGGCGCAGCGCGCGTACGGTGCGGGCCGCCGGATGCCGGCACCGGGGAGTTCGGGGGTGCGGTGGTGCACCGCGGCGAAGGCGGGCGCGGCGGCGAGGCCCGCGGACAGCAGGCCGAGGAGCACTCCCGCGGTGGTCCACTCGGCGGCCGGCACGGCGGTGACGGCGGCCGTGTAGCGGGCCGGGCCGGTGAACAGGGCCGCCCCGCGGGCGAGGGCCTCCGCGACGGCGGGCACGCAGCCCAGGACGGCGGCGAGGACGAGCAGGACGGCGGGGACGGCGGTCATGGCGGGGGGCAGGGTGCGCTGCGGGGTGCGGATCTCGGGTCGCGCCACGGCGGCGGCGATCAGCGACAGCCCGACGACCGACGCCGGGGCCAGGGCGTGCAGCCGCATCGGGGTTCCCCGCAGCCGCACCAGCTCGAGCGCCGAGAGCAGCAGGCAGCCGACGCCGAGCCACAGCAGCACGAGCACGGCCGGATGACGCACCGTCATCCGGCCTGCCGGTCATGGGGCCGTCCGGCCACGAAGCGGGTGAAGACCAGCGTGCCGGCCGGGGCGAGGACCGCCAGGACCAGCGCGAGGTCCTGGTACGCGGACCGGTCGTAGGCCGACTCCGCGGAGGCTCCGATCAGCCCGGGCTGCGCCGTGACCGCCCCGTACGTCCGCACCGGCGGCGAGCCGCACCCGCCGGGCCGCGAACGCGCCGCCCACCGCTGCGACGACGGCCACCGCCAGTTCGACGCACGAGGAGCATGAACAACGGGACCACGGGCAGGCGCGCTGCTGAGGCTTGGCGAGCAGGAGGGATCAGGAAGATGAAGGTCGCCGACTACGTGTTGCAGCGCCTGCGGGAGTGGGACGTCGAGCACGTCTTCGCCTACCCGGGCGACGGGATCAACGGGCTCCTCGCCGCATGGGGACGCGCGGAGGACCGGCCGCGGTTCATCCAGGCCCGGCACGAGGAGATGGCCGCCTTCCAGGCCGTCGGCTACGCGAAGTTCTCCGGCCGCACCGGGGTCTGCGCCGCCACGTCCGGTCCCGGTGCCATCCACCTCCTGAACGGCCTGTACGACGCGAAGCTCGACCACGTCCCGGTCGTCGCGATCGTGGGGCAGACCGACCGCAGCGCCATGGGCGGCGCGTACCAGCAGGAGGTGGACCTGCTCTCCCTCTACAAGGACGTCGCCTCCGACTTCTGCGAGATGGTCACGGTCCCCGAGCAGCTCCCCAACGTCCTGGACCGGGCCCTGCGCATCGCCTCCGCACGCCGCACGGTGACGGCCGTGATCATCCCCGCCGACGTGCAGGAACTCGACCACGAGGCACCCTCCCACACCTTCAAGCAGGTCCCCTCGAGCCTCGGTCTCGGCCGGTACTCCCCCGTCCCCGCCGACGGGGACCTCGCCCGCGCGGCGGAGATCCTCAACTCCGGCGAACGCCCCGCGATCCTCATCGGGCAGGGTGCGCGGCACGCCCGCGCGGAGGTCGAGCAGGTCGCCGAGGTGCTGGGAGCGGGCGTGGCGAAGGCGCTGCTGGGCAAGGACGCCCTCCCCGACACCCTGCCGTACGTCACCGGGTCGATCGGGCTGCTGGGCACCCGTCCCTCGTACGAGATGATGCGGGACTGCGACACCCTGCTGGTGGTCGGATCCAGTTTCCCGTACACGCAGTTCCTGCCGGAGTTCGGGCAGGCCCGCGCGGTGCAGATCGACGTCGATCCGGTCATGGTCGGGCTCCGCTACCCGTTCGAACTCAACATCGTCGGTGACGCCTCCGAGACGCTGCGCCGCCTGCTGCCGCTGCTGGACCGGCATCAGGACGGCAAGTGGCGCGCCACCATCGAAGCCGGTACCGCGCGCTGGTGGGAGGTCATGGAGCGGCGGTCCGCGGTGGCCGCGGACCCGGTCAACCCCGAGTACGTGGTCCACGCGCTGGACGGGCTGCTGCCCGAGAACGCCATCGTCACCGCGGACTCCGGTTCGGCGGCCAACTGGTACGCACGGCACCTGCGGATGCGCGACGGCATGCGCGGCTCCCTGTCCGGCACCCTGGCGACCATGGGCCCCGGGGTGCCGTACCTGATCGGCGCCAAGTTCGCGCACCCGGACCGGCCGGGCATCGCCCTCGTCGGCGACGGAGCCATGCAGATGAACGGGATGGCGGAGCTCATCACGGCGGCGAAGTACTACCGGGAGTGGTCGGATCCGCGGCTGGTGGTGGCGGTCCTGAACAACCAGGACCTCAACCAGGTCACCTGGGAGATGCGCGCCCTCCAGGGCGCTCCCCGGTTCGAGGCCTCGCAGGCCATCCCCGACGTCCCGTACGCCGACGTGGCCGCCCTGTTCGGGCTGGGCGGGGTACGGGTGGAGCAGCCCGAGGACGTGGCGCCGGCCTGGAGCCGGGCCCTGGCGGCCGACAGGCCGTTCGTCATCGACTTCCGGACGGACCCGGCGGTGCCGCCGATCCCGCCGCACTCCACCTGGGACCAGATCGAGTCCGCCGCCGCGTCGGTGCTGCACGGGGACTCCGACCGCGGCGCCGTCGTACGGCAGGGGCTGAAGGCGAAGATCCAGGAGTTCCTTCCCGGATCCGGGAGTTGACCGTGCCGGCCCGCACCGGTCCCGGCACAGCCGGGCCGGAGGACGCCCTGCGGGCCGAGGTCGACGGCGAGGTCCGCTTCGATGCGGGAAGCCGCGGCGCGGACGCGACCGACGCGCGGCGGGCGGCGGGCGGCGGGGCACCGGCTGGACCTGCGCCCCGGCCGCGGCGGCGGGGGCGGTCCCGGAACTGCTGGTGGACGCGGTGTCGGACTGCCCCGGCGGGTCATTGCGGCCCGGGCGCCGTCGCCCCCGCGTCGTGGAAGCGGCGCAGCCGTGCTTCGACGTCGCCGTCGGTGATGCGCGTGTCGAAGGCGGGCTGGGGGGCGGTGGCCGGGCCCTCGACGTTCCATCCGTCCGTCAGGCGGAACAGGCTGCCGTGCCAGGGGCACCGGACGCAGCCGTCGGCGATCTCCCCTTCCGACAGGGGGCCCGCCATGTGGGCGCAGCGGTCGGCCAGGACGCGGACGGAGCCGCCGCTCTCGCGTACGACGAGTACGTCCACCCCGCCCACGCCCGCGCGCACCGCACGGCCCACGGGGAACCCGGACACCGGGCCGACCCGGTGCCAGCCGTCCCCGACGAGGTGCGCCACGTGTTCGGCGTGGTTCGCGCCGGCCGCCTGGCGGTAGGCCAGGTGGCCGCCCAGCGCGCCACCCGCACCGACCGCGGCGAGCCCGGCCATGCCCAGTACCCTGCCACGGCCGTGGCGTCCCCGCGTCCGGGCGAGGAACGAGTTCGCGTACAGGACGGCCCCCGCGAGGTTGGCCAGGGCGTGCACCATGCCGGTGCGGGCCTGTTCCGGCGGCAGTTCCGCCCAGTCGGTCCAGCCCGCCGCCGCCGCGGGAGCCGCCGCGGCCGGCCCGGTGCCGACGAGGATCCGTGCGGCGCGGTGCTGGCCGGGCACCAGGTCCAGGACCGCGGCCGAGAGCCAGGCGCCGAGGGGGACCTGGACGAGCAGGGGGTGGGCGGGATGGCCCAGGGACCGTCCGTGCAGCACGTCACGGGCCGGCCCGAGCGGGACGGCCCGTACGGCCCGGCGGACCGCGCCGATGAGGGCGTCGGCCGCCGACGCCTGTTCGAGGCGTTCCACCGCGGCCGGCAGCAGCCCGGGACCGGCTCCGGCGACCGCGGGATCCATGTGGTTCGTGTCCATGACCGGCGCCTACCCCTGCCGCCGGGCCCATGTGCCGCGCACACCGCGCGGCGGCTCAGTCGGCGGTGTGCCGCGGCAGGTGGATGTCCACGACGCACACGTCGTCGCGCCGGGCCGGGTGCAGGGCGGACAGGAGGTCCGCCAGGGCATCCGGCGAGCCTGCGCCCATGGCGCCGACGGCTGCCTCCGCGAGGCGGACGAGTCCCTCGCCGATGTCCTCCCCCGGCACCTCGATGAGTCCGTCGGTGTACAGGAGCAGATGGTCGCCGGGCTCCAGGTCGAGCGTCTCCTCCACGTAGGCGGAATCGAAGGAGGCTCCGAGCAGGGGTCCTTCGGGCAGGGGGAGGAACCGCGCCTCGCCGCCGCGGACCAGCAGGGGCGGCAGGTGCCCGGCCCGCACCCACGACATCCGCCGCGATGCCGGGCGGTAGCGCATCATGATCATGGTCGCCGTGGTGGCGGGCAGGCCGGTCGTCGTGTGCATGAGGAGCCTGTTGAGCCGGCTCATGGCGTCGGGCAGGGCCGAGCCGGTCACGATCATCCCCTTGGCGGTGAACCGCAGCTGGGCCATGGTTCCGACGGCTTCCAGCCCGTGCCCGGCGACGTCCCCGACGACGAAGAGGGCGCTCCCGTCGGGCAGTTCGATGGCGCTGTACCAGTCGCCCCCGACGTTCACCCCGGTGTCGGAGGGCACGTAGGCGACGTCGACGCACAGCCCCACCAGATCGATCGACTGCTCCGGTACGGGCAGCAACGCGGACCGCAGACCCGCGGCGATCGCCCGTTCGGCCCGGAGCATGCCCCGCTGGAGGAGCACGGACCGCTCGCTCTCCAGCAGGGCGAGTTCGGCATCGCGCAGCGGGGTGAGGTCCTGGAAGAGCCCGTGTACGCCGACAGGTGTGCCGGCGGCGTCCGTCTCGGCTTCGGCGACGATCCGCAGGTGCCGGACTCCGGTCGCGGTCACGACGCGGAACGGCTGGTCGACGGGGGCCCCTTCGCCGAGCAGCCGCTGGACCGCGTCGGCGAGCGTCGGCAGGTCGTCCGGAACGACGTACCGCGGGAGCTCCTCCAGCGTCACCGGCCCCTGTTCGGGCATGCGGCCGAAGATCGTGTAGACCTGCTCCGACCAGTTGATCGTGTCCGTGGTCAGATCCCATTCGGCCCAGCCGAGGTTGCCCAGGCGCCCCATGGTGGCGATGCGGCGGATCTCGCGTTCGCCGGTGTCGTGGCGGATCCACGAGACGACCAGCCGGTCTCCGAGCCGCGCCGCCCGTACGGAGAAGACGGACGTCTCGAGGACGCCCCCGACGGCCTCCTGGTACTCGAACGGTTCTCCTTCGTAGACGGTCCCGGTCTCCAGAGCCTCGGCGTAACCCTGCCACAGCGCCGTTCCCGCCACGGTGGGGTAGGTCTCCAGGATCCGCCGGCCCACGAGCTCCTTCCCGCGGCGGCCGGCCACGTCGACCGCACCCGGAGCGGCCGCCTCGACCCGGTAGTCCTCCACCTCGCCGTCCGGCGAGCGCAGGGGCGACAGGAGCAGCGTGGACCCGGGGAGGGTGTCGAGGACGGCCTGGACGGCGGCCACCTCCTCGTCCTCCTGCCCGGCCTCGGAGGGCTCGAAGGCGCGCAGGGCTCCGCCGCACAGCAGCACCGCCCGCTGGAGCAGGTCCTTGTCGGCGTCGCCGAAGGGGGCGGCGCGCCTCCGGAAGAATCCGATGGAGCCGGCGGTGGGGCCCTTCCCGGGCAGGGGGATCCACGCACGCGTGCGCCATCGCTCCGGCGAGCCGATGAGCTGGTACGTCTCGGCGTCCCGCTCCGGGTCGTCCAGCCATCGCGGCTCCCCGGAGGTGGTCGCGTCGAGGGGGGCGACGCCGGGGACCGGCGGGATGTCCCGCCACTGTGCGGCCAGGGCCTCCTCGACCCCGGCATGGCCGACGAGCTCCAGCCTCCCCGACTCGTTCAGGTAGATCATCACGCCGTCCACCGCGAGGGGACCGCGCAGCGCCTCGCGCAGGACCTCCGCGACGTCGTCCGGGGTCCGGGCGCCGGCCAGCGCGCCGGCCAGGCGGGCCAGCAGCATGCGTGAGCCGGAGGCGGCGCGGTGTCCGATGAGATAGCGGTCGGAGCTGAAGACCGAGTCCCCCGCGTCCGGGGCCGGACCGCCGTCCGCCGCGGAGGGCGGCGGGGGGACCGCGGCGGGGCGCGGACGGATCCCGCCGAGAGTGATCCAGCACTGCTCCATCAGGGTCCGGGACCGCAGCGCGGCGTCCCGTACGAGCGCCTCGTAGGCCGCGTCGGCCGAGAACCCCTCCCGGGCCATCAGCACGCCCTTGGCCCGCTCCACCACCGCCGTGGCGGAGGCAAGGCCTTCCAGGTCCGCCACCTCGGCCCGCAGCCTGGCCACGACCTTGGCCAGGGCGAGGACCTCGGGCGACGCACCATCGCCGGTGGCCGTCGGATCCGTCTCCACCCTTCGAGCATGGCACGGCCGCGGGTCCCGGCACCGGAATCGCGGTGTGCTCCGGCGGCGGACGCGGAGCGCTGCTGGCCCGCCCCGGCCGACTGGTTCCGGACCGCCCGGCCGGGTAGACATGGGGCATGGCAGCCACCGGAGTGGGACACGGAACGAGCGGCCTCCCCCCGAGGGGAGCCGGGCCGGATCCGGCCCGCTCGGCGCATGCCGGGCCCGTCGTGTCCACCATGGGGGTCGAGGAGGAGTTCCTCCTGGTCGACAAGCGCACCCGGGCGCCCGTGGGCCGTGCGGACCCCGTGATCCGAGCGGCTTCGGCCGTACTCGGAGACCAGGTGCAGGACGAGTTCTACAGCTGTATGGCGGAGGTGTGCACGCGGCCCGCGACCACCGCGGGGGACCTGCGCGCCCAGCTCTCCTCCTTGCGCGGCGTGCTCGCCGACGCGGCGGGTGAGGCGGGCTGCCGGCTCGTCGCCTCCGGCACGGCGGTCGTACCGCCCGGGGACCCGATCCCGGTCACCGACACCGCCCGCTACCGCCGCATGGCGCGGATGTTCGGCGCACTCGTCGACGGCAGCCTCGGCATCGTGTGCGGCTGCCACGTCCACATCGGGACCGCCGACCGCGCGCAGGCCCTGCTGCTGGCCAACCACCTCCGCCCCTGGCTCCCCACCCTCCAGGCACTGGCCGTCAACTCGCCGTTCGCCGGCGGCCGTGACACCGGGTTCGCGAGCCGGCGCTGTCTGGAGTTCGGCCGCTGGCCCACGGCCGGTCCCGCCCCGGTGCTGGACCCCGACACCTACGAGGACACGGCCGACGCCCTGGTCGGCTCGGGCACCCTGATGGACCGCCGGATGATCTACTGGTTCGCCCGCCCCTCCGAGCACGTACCGACCGTCGAGTTCCGCTTCGCGGACGTCAGCGCCGACCTGGACACGACCGTGCTCATCGCGCTGCTGCTGCGCGGGCTGTGCGCGACCGTACTGAGCGAGGCCGGGGCGGGGCGCCCGCCGGCGTCCGTCCCCTCGGCCCTGCTGCGGGCCGCGCACGGCTACGCCGCCCGGTACGGAGCCACCGGCCCCGCCCTCGACCCCTTCACCGGCACGGCCGCACCCGCCCGGGCACTGACGGCCGACCTCGTCACGGCCGCGGAGCCGGGACTCCGCGCCGCGGGCGACCTGGGCGAGGTGCAGGCCCTCCTGGACGGCCTCGGCCGCAAGGGCACCGGTGCGGACCGCCAGCGCAGCGCCTTCCGGCGCACCCGCAGCCTGGAGGCCGTCGTCGACGGGCTCGCCGAGGCCACCGCGGGGCCGTGACCCCAGTGGGCCCGGTGGGCGCCCGGGTCAGTCCCGGTCCATGTCCGTGTGTCGGATCCGCGCCCACAGGGGCAGCACGAACCAGCACAGCAGGTACCAGCCGAACACCCCGCCCACCAGCCAGGGCGCGAGGTCGTTGTGGGTCGCGACCCGCAGCACCATGAGGAGGGCGGCGGTGCAGGTGGCCAGGAGCAGCACGAGACCGACGAACGTCAGCCGCGCGGCCCAGGCGACCGCCTCCGGCTTGATGCGGCGGCCGGAGACGATGCGGTGGAAGGCGACCGGCCCGATCAGCGCGCCCGTCGCCAGCGATCCCAGCACCACCGTCACGATGTAGATCGTCTTCTCGGTCTGGGGCAGTCCGTCGAACGCGGGGGTGAAGGCCACCGTGAGCAGGAATCCGAAGAGGATCTGGACTCCCGTCTGGGCGACGCGGATCTCCTGGAGGAGCTCCGTCCACTGCCGGTCCGCGCGTTCCTCCACGGACTCGTTACGGCCGTCATGACCATCGGTCGGCATCCGGCGCCTCCCTGAAGGGTCTCGTCACCGGCGCCTACCCCCGCGGCCCGCGCCCCATGCCCGGCCATGGGCGGCGCTTGCAGCCGGGCGTGTGCCGTCCCCCTTTCCGGGCAGACGCTTGGGCGACGGCGACGGAACCGGTCGTCCCGGCCGTCCCGGAACGCCGCCGCGCACGGAGAGGTACCCGCCATGGACGAAGAGACGATCTGGGGCCATCAGCAGGAGACGGGATACCGGATGGGCATCGATCTCGTCGGCTACAAGGTCGAGGCGACGGACGGCGACATCGGAAAGATCGACAAGCACTCCGAGGCCGTCGGCGCGTCCCACCTCGTCGTCGACACCGGTGGCTGGATCTTCGGCAAGCACGTGCTGCTCCCGGCCGGGACCATCAGGCGCATCGACACCGCCGAGGAGAAGGTCTACGTCGACCGGAGCAAGGACCAGATCAAGAACGCCCCGGAGTTCGACGAGGGCAAGTACGGCGGCGAGCCCGGCTACCTCGAGCAGTTCGCCCGGTACTACAGCCAGCCCCACATGTGACCGCCTCCGCCTCCACCGGGTCCCCCGTGCGGCCCCGTGCGGCGGTCGGGCCTGGCCGTGTGCGACCCCGTGCGAGGGGGTAGACGCCCGACGTATCAGGAGACGGACGAGCACGAAGAGGTGCACGATGCCGACTGCGGGCAACGACCGGTTCACGGTCGACGTGCGGCCCGTCGGAACGGCCACCGTCCTGACGCTGGCCGGGGAGCTGGACCACGACACCGCCGAGCCCCTGAGAGCGGCGCTCGAAGCCGCGCGGGCGGGCGGCGGCCGGCGGCTGCTCGTCGATTTCAGCGGGCTCAGGTTCTGCGACTCCACGGGCTTGAACGTGCTGTTGCGCAACCGGCTCGCGGTGCACGAAACCGGTGGCACTCTCGAACTGGTCGGGATCCGGCGGCCGGTCGAACGCATGCTCCACATCACCGGCGCGGACGGGCTCTTCCCGCTCCACACCGATGTCGAGTCGGCGCTGGCGCAGCACCGGCCCGCGTAGCGAAGGAGCCCCGATGAGCGAGCGCCGGGCACCGGAGAGAAGCCGGCGCCTGCTGCTGCACGACACCACCGACGTGGTCAGCCGGTGCCGCGACTTCACGCGCCAGGCTCTGGCCGAGTGGAACTGGCCGCCGGGGGTCCGCCACGGCGACGGCCCCGGGGCGGGGTCCGCCGAAGAGGGGTCAGCCGGGGACGAGACCGCCGAGGACGTACTGCTCCTGGTGTCCGAAGTAGCGGCGAACGCCTGCATGCACGCGGGCGGGGTGAGGTCGCTGCTGCTGCGCTGCACCGTGGAGCGGCTGCGCATCGAGGTCACCGACGCGAGCCCCGTGACCCCCGTCGCCAAAGCCCGCCCGGATCCCGGGCTGCCCGGCGGCCACGGGCTGCTCATCGTGGAGCGGCTCGCCAGGGCGTGGGGCTCGGAGCCGGTGGACGGCGGGAAGTGCGTGTGGGTGGAGGTGGAGGCCCCACCGGGCCCCTGACCGCACGGGAATTCCCGCCCGGCCGGAGCCGATCCGCCCCTCCTCGCCCATGAGTTCGCGGCCGCGAGTCCGCGGCCCCGGTCTCGGAGGGCGATCTTGCGCGGGTGAGCAGACAATGAGCGGCAAGGACCTTCTCGTGGCGATGGCGAGATGGGCGGTTCTGCGGTCTGGAGGTCGTGGAACATGGGATCGGTGCCGCCATGACGGTCGAGGAGCAGACCCATGGGGCCGGCCTGTGCCTTCCCCCCGAAGGCGTGGCCGACCCTTCCGTGCCGGTGGAGCGCGCAGACGCCGAGGCGCCGCCGAGCCCCGCCCCGCCCGGCTCGTACGAGGAATCGGTGACCATCCGGGATCTGGTGGAGCGGCTGTGCGCCGCCTTCCCGGCGGTGGACGCGGCGACCGTCGAGGCGACGGTCAGGAGCGCGTACGACTCGTTCCGCCTGGCCAGGATCAGGGCCTACATCCCGATCCTGGTCGAACGCCGCTCCCGGCGGGCGCTCGGCGCCGCCGGGCGCGACGCACCGGCCCGGGCCGGCGACGACGGGGCGGCCCCGGAGCCGGCCGTGATCACCTCGCAGCAGACAGGGACTGATCGGTGATGTCCGACGAGAGAGCCGAACGCATCGCGGAGTTCATCCGGCCTCTGCGGGTGGAGCCGGGGTCGGAGGTGCGCCTCGGCCGGGACTTCGATCCCCGCTACAAGTCCGGCATGAAGAAGCGGGAGGGGGTCGAGCTGCTGCAGACCGGGGTGTCGCTGCTGGCCGAGTACCAGGATCGGCTGGCCGCCCAGGACACGTACGGCGTGGTCCTCTGCCTCCAGGCACTCGACGCCGGGGGCAAGGACGGGACGATCCGCCACGTGATGAGCGGCGTCAATCCCCAGGGCGTGCGGGTCAGCAGCTTCAAGGTGCCCTCCACGGAGGAGCTCGACCACGACTACCTGTGGCGCTACGCCCAGCGGCTGCCCGAGCGGGGCGAGATCGCCATCTTCAACCGCTCGCACTACGAGGAGGTCCTGGTCGTGCGGGTCCACCCCGAGCTCCTCCTCCGGCAGCACCTGCCGGAGGACTCGTGCGGGCCGGACCTGTGGGACCGGCGCTACCGGGAGATCAACCGCTGGGAGCACTACCTCACGGACAACGGCTTCAAGGTGGTCAAGGTCTTCCTGAACCTGTCCAAGGAGGAGCAGCGCACCCGCTTCCTGAAGCGGATCGACCTGCCGGAGAAGAACTGGAAGTTCTCCGCGGCCGACGTCCGGGAGCGCCGCCGCTGGGACGACTACCAGCACGCGTTCTCCGAAATGCTGTCGGCCACGAGTACGAAGTGGGCGCCCTGGTACGTCGTGCCGGCGGACCGGAAGTGGTTCGCGCGGATCTGTGCGGCGGCGGTCCTCGTACACACCCTGATGGACATCGATCCCCAGTACCCCGACGTGGGGGAAGAGGCGCGCAAGGACCTGCTCGTCACCAAACGGGCGCTGGAGAGGGAGGCGCCCGACTGGGCCGAGGCCGACCCGTACGCCGCCGAGCACCCGGGGAGCGAGCGGAAGAAGGGCAAGAAGGGGAAGAAGGGGAAGGGGAAGGGGAAGAAGGGGAAGCACGGTAGGCGCGGCTAGGAGCCAGTAACTGTCGTACCGGCCCGGACCCGTCCGCGGCCACGGATCGGAGGCAGAACGATGACCGTGCGGTCCGTTTCCCCAGGAGAACAGCCGCGGGCTCTGCAGGACTCCTGGTACACGCGTGATCCCGGAGAGGTCGTGGCGGCCTTCGGCGTGGATCCGGCAGTCGGCCTCTCCTCAGGGCGGGCCGCGGAGCTCCTGGCCGCGCACGGCCCGAACGCGCTGCCGGAGGAGAAGCAGACGCCGGCCTGGCAGCGGTTCCTCGGGCAGTACCGCAGTTACATGCAGCTGGTCCTGCTGGCCGCGGCGGCCGTCTCGCTGCTCATCCAGGAGTGGACCACGGCGGTCCTGCTGATCGTCCTGACCCTGCTGAACGCGGTGATCGGGCTGCGCCAGGAGGGCAAGGCGGAGAGCGCGATGAACGCGCTCCAGTCGATGATGAAGGCCTCGGCGCGGGTGCGCAGGGACGGGACGGAGGCGGAGATCCCGGCCGATCAGCTCGTCGTCGGCGACATCGTGCTCATCACGGCCGGGGACCAGGTGGCGGCGGACGGGCGCATCATCGAGGCCAGCGCCCTGCAGATCGACGAGTCGGCGCTCACCGGCGAGAGCGTCCCGGCGGCGAAGGACGTCGGCACGCTGCCGGGCCCCCTGCCCGCGCCCGGCGACCAGACCTGCATGGCCTTCATGAACACCCCGGTCACCCACGGCAGCGGGGTACTGGTCGTCACCGCGACCGGTGCCGGCACCGAGGTCGGCAAGATCTCCGGGATGCTGTCGGCCACGGAGAAGGAGGTGCCGCCGCTCACCAAGGAGCTCGACACCCTGACGCTGTGGATCACCGGCGCGGCGGGCCTGACCATGATCGTGATGTTCGCCCTGGGGCGCCAGCGCGACCAGGCCTGGGACGTCCTGTTCGTCAGCGCGGTCTCCCTGGCCATCGCCGCCATCCCCGAAGCCCTGCCGACCGTGACGCAGGCGATCCTGTCCGTCGGCAGCCTCAACCTGGCCGAACGCAACGCGATCGTCAAGGAACTGCCGTCGGTCGAGACCCTCGCCTTCACCTCGGCGATCAACTCGGACAAGACCGGCACGCTGACGATGAACGAGGTCACCGTCGTCGAAGTACTCAGTCCCACCGACCGGTACACCGTTTCGGGCACCGGCTACGGGCTCGAGGGAAAGGTCCACCACGCCGCGGGGTCCTCCGCGGGCCTCGAGGACGCGATCCTGCCCTACCTGGTGGCCAGCGACGCGAAACTGGTGGACGGCAAGGTGGTGGGCGACCCCACCGAGGGCGCCCTGCTGGTGCTCGCGCACAAGGCCGGACTGGACATCGACGGCACGAGGGAAGGTCTCCCCCGGCTCGCGACGCTGCCGTTCGACCCGACGTACAAGCTGATGGCCACCTTCCATTCGGCGGTCGGTGCTTCCGGCCGGCAGGTCGTCCGCTGCTTCGTCAAGGGCGCTGTCCCGGCGGTGGTGGCGCGGGCCGCCAACGTGCTCGCGGCGGGCGAGACCATCCCGTGGGACGCAGAACTGGCCGAGCGCGCCGATGCCCAGACCCGGCGGATGGGCGGGGAAGGGCTGCGCGTGATGGCCGCCGCCACCCGCGAACTGGACCCGGACGAGTTCGATCCGGAGGGCGACCTGCTCGCGTACGTCACCGGGCTGCGCATGAGCAGCCTCGTCGGCATGGTCGACCCGCCCCGGGAGGAGGCCAAGGCCGCCGTGGCCGGGGCGCAGGCGGGGCACATCCGGGTCCGCATGGTGACCGGCGACGACGTCGTCACCGGTGCGGCGATCGCCCGGCAGCTCGGCATCCCCGGCGAGGCGGTCCTCGGTGCGGACTTCGCCGCCATGAGCGAGGAGGAGCAGCTCGCCCGCATCGACGGCATCGGCGTGGTGGGGCGCGTCGCGCCGGAGCACAAGGTGCTGCTCGCCAACACGCTGAAGAAGAAGGGCGATGTGGTGGCGATGACCGGCGACGGCGTCAACGACGCGCCCGCCATCAAGGCCGCCGACATCGGGATCGCCATGGGCAGCGGCACGGACGTGGCGAAGAACGCCGGACGCATGATCCTCTCCGACGACAACTTCGCCACCATCGTCTACGCCGTGGAGCAGGGCCGGCGGATCTACGACAACCTCACCAAGTACATCCGGTTCGTCCTGCTCCTGCTGGTCACCTTCGTCCTGACCTTCCTCGGGGCCACCGTCTTCAACATCGCGGCCGGTGAGCCCTTCACCCCGCCGCAGGTGCTGTGGATCCACTTCGTGGTCAACGCCTCGTTCGGCTTCGCGCTGGGCTTCGACCGGGAGAGCCCCGGGCTCATGCGCCGCAGACCGCGTCCGCGCGGGGAATCGGTGCTCACCCGGCCGGTGCTGGTGACCGTGGGGCTGGGCGGGCTGGCGATCACCGTCGTCCTGCTCGGGCTGATCGAACTCGGCGAGGCCCACTACGACAGCACCGCGACCGGCCAGTCGATCGCGTTCACCGCGTTCGCCCTCTGTCTGATCGTGGCGGCGTTCGAGTGCCGCAGCGAGACGGACTCGGTGCTGACGACCACCACCTTCGACAGCAAGCAGATGAACCGGGCGGCACTGGCCCAGTTCGTGCTCGCCGTGCTGGTGACCCAGATGGACGGCTTCCGCCGGCTCCTCGGGACGACCGAGATCGACGCCCGGCAGTTCGGCTGGGCGCTGCTGGCCGCCTTCGCCCTCCTCCTCCTGTGGGAGCTGGGCAAGCTCGTGGCCCGCCGGTCGCGACGCACCTGATGGGGGAAGGAGGGCCGGTGACCACCCGGCACGAGGGCCGCGGGCTGCTCCCCCGGCTGCGGACCGTTCCCGGGGTCCGCGCGGCAGCGTCCTACCGGCGGGAGTGGCTGGTCAAGGACCTGGTGGCGGGTGTCGTCCTGACCACGCTGCTGGTGCCGCAGGGCATGGCGTACGCCGAACTGGCGGGCCTGCCGGCCATCACCGGGCTGTACACGACGATCCTCTGCCTGCTCGCCTACGCGGTGTTCGGGCCCTCCCGGATCCTGGTGCTGGGCCCGGACTCCTCGCTGGGGCCGATGATCGCCGCCACCGTGCTGCCGCTGGTGGCGTCCGGCGGGGACCCCGGGCGGGCCGTCGCGCTGGGGTCCATGCTCGCGATCATGGTGGCGGGCATCATGATCCTGGCCTCGGTCGCGAAGCTCGGTTTCATCGCCGACCTGATCTCCAAACCGACGATGATCGGCTACATGAACGGCCTGGCCCTGACCATCCTGATCGGTCAGCTGCCCAAGCTGCTCGGCTTCAAGGTCGACGCGGACAGTCTGATCGGCGAGGCCGTCGGATTCGTGCAGGGCCTCGCCGACGGGGCCGTGGTGCCGGCCGCGGCGGCGGTCGGCTGCGGCGGGATCGCCCTGATCCTGCTCCTGCAGCGCTTCCTGCCGAAGGTGCCCGCGGTGCTCGTGATGGTGGTCCTCGCGATCGCCGTGACCATGGCCTACGACCTGGGCGCGCACGGCGTCGGACTGGTCGGGGAACTGCCGGAGGGATTCCCGCCGTTCACGCTCCCCGACATCCGGCTCTCCGACCTCGCTCCGCTGCTCGGCGGCGCGCTGGGCATCGCCCTGGTCTCCCTGGCCGACACGATCTCCAACGCGTCGGCCTTCGCGGCCCGCACCGGGCAGGAGGTCCGCGGCAACCAGGAGATGGCGGGCGTCGGTGCGGCCAACCTCGCGGCCGGCCTCTTCCAGGGCTTCCCGGTCAGCACGAGCGGATCCCGTACGGCGGTGGCGGAGCGCGCCGGAGCGAAGAGCCAGCTCACCGGGGTCGTCGGAGCGGTGCTCATCGTCCTCATGCTCGTGCTGGCTCCCGGCCTGTTCCGCAACCTCCCCCAGCCGGCCCTCGCGGCCGTGGTGATCACCGCGTCGCTGTCCCTGGCCGACATCCCGGGGACGGTACGGCTGTGGCGCCAGCGCCGGGCGGACTTCCTGCTGTGCGTCGCGGCCTTCGTGGGCGTGGCCCTGCTCGGTGTGCTGACCGGGATCGCGGTCGCCGTGGCCCTGTCCGTCCTCGACGTCTTCCGGCGCGTCTGGTGGCCGTACAACACCGTGCTGGGGCGCGTCCAGGGGCTGGAGGGCTACCACGACGTCCGCTCGTACCCGCAGGCCGGGCTGCTGCCGGGGCTGGTGATCTACCGGTTCGACGCGCCGCTCGTCTTCGCCAACGCCAAGACCTTCCGCGACGAGGTCAGGCGGCTGGCCGCCGCGGACCCGAAGCCGACCTGGATCGTGGTCGCGGCGGAACCCATCACCGACGTGGACACCACCGCCGCCGACGTCCTGGAGGACCTCGACGCCGCGCTCAACGCGGACGGCGTGCACCTCGTGTTCGCCGAGCTGAAGGACCCCGTGCGGCGGAAGATCGAACGGTACGAGCTCACCCGCACCATCAACCCCGACCACTTCTTCCCCACCCTGGAGGTCGCCGTCGCCGCCTTCCGCCGGCGCACCGGGGCGGAGTGGACCTGACCGGGGCTCCGGCAGCCCGTCAGGCGGCCGCCTTGCGCCCCGCCGCGGCGCGCCCCATCGTCAGCGCGAGGCGCCGCACCCGGCGCCAGTCCATCGGCGGCGCGGCGCGCGGCACGCCGGGCCTGTTCCGCGGCACCCACACGCGCAGGGCGCGGGGCTCGATGCGGCAGCGCACCGGAGTGGGCAGCGACAGGGCCTCGCCGTCGACTCCGACCGGGATGACGGCGGCGTCGGCGTCCACGACGACCTCGCGGGCGGTGGCCTCGGTCAGCCCGCGGCCCTGCCCGCTCGCCAGCAGGAGTTCCGTCGCCTCGGCCGCGCCCCCGACATGGACGCACAGCACCCCCAGCGTGCCGGAGTCCAGCCTCTCCCGGCGCCCCAGGCCCGCCGAGTCGCCCCGCTGGTAGGGGTTGTTGCTCACCAGGACGGCCTGGGGGCCCTCCATGGCCAGCGAACCGGCGCGGACGCCGAGCCGGGCGCCGGTGTTGTGGGCCAACAGGTCCGGCAGCATCTCCAGGATCGTGCGGGCCTTGTCGTCGCGGTAGGCGGGACTCTGCACGACTTCCGCGTACACGCCGAACGAGGCGTTGTTGATGAAGACGCGCCCCGGGCTCCCGTCCCCCTCCCCTCCCGTGTGGAGGTAGCCGATGTCGATGCGCTGCTCGACCCCGTCGGTCAGTGCCTCCAGGCAGGTGGACGGGTCCTGACGGTCCAGGCCCAGGTCCATGGCGAAGTGGTTGCGGGTACCGGCGCTGATCACCATGAAGGGGATGTCGTGTTCCGCTGCCACGCCGGCGACGAGGGCCTGCGTACCGTCGCCGCCCGCGACGCCGAGCAGGTCGGCTCCGCGCCGGACGGCCTGCCGCGCGAGCTCTTCCACGTCCTCGTGGCTCTCAGGATCCAGGACGTGGACTTCGGCGCCGAGGGACCTGGCCCGCTCCGCCAGACCGAACTTCTCGACCTTTCCGCCGCCCGAACGCGGGTTCATGATCAGGAACGGGTGCCGGGCCCGGCCCGCGGATCTCTCCGGCATGCCCTGCGGGCGGTCCTCCACCAGTGCGGCCCTGCCCAGCCAGACGGCCAGCATCCACAGGGCGAGGGAGACCAGTACGACCCACAGCAGCCCGGCGGTGGCGTACAGGACGAGGACGGTGACCGGCGCGGCGACCATGAGCAGCACGGCGGCCGCCCTGATCCAGCCGGTGTGGGTGAGCATCCACCACGCAGCCGCGACGGTGAGGACCAGCCCCGCCCACCCCACGCCGAAGAGCAGGAGGCTGCGCAGCCCGCCGAAGACCACCAGGACCACGATGGCCGCTGCGCCCGCCGCTACGGCCAGACGCGCGGCCCAGCGCGTACTCATGGGGCAACCTCCCACCGCTCCACCGCAGGCGTTCACCTCAGGCGTTCACCTCAGGGTACGAGCGCCCACCCCGCACGGCATGTCCGTCGTGGACGCCCCGGTTCGGCCGGATGGCAGGACGGGCCGGGCCTTGGGACCATCTCTTTGGAGGTCAGCCGCCCTGGAGGTCAGCCATGACCAATGACCCGCCGGAACCCCCGTCGTCCTCATCGCCCCCGTCGGACGGCCGCCCGTCCCCGTCGGACGGCGCGCCGTCGCGCGAGGACGACGGCCGGGCGGAGGCCGGGCACGTCGAACCGTCCCCCTCCCCCGGTGCCGGGAAGCGGCGCTGGTCACCCCGGCTCTCGCTGCCGGGCTGCTGGGGCGCGCTCGTGCTGGCGTGCCTGTCCTTCACCCCGTCGCTGCTGCCCCGCGGGGGCGTGCTCCAGGGGCTGATCTGCGGAATCAGCGCGGCCATCGGGGCCGGGCTCGGCGTGCTCGCGGCCTACGTGTGGCGCGCCTTCGCCGACCGGGACCCGCGGCCCGCCTCGCGCGGGTCGTGGCGCGTGCTGCTGATCAGCGCGATCGTGCTGTTCGGCGTCTCCTTCGGGTTCGGGCAGTACTGGCAGCACCAGATCCGCGGGCTGATGGGGGTCACCGACTACAACGTCCTCACCGCCGTCGCCTGCCCGTTCATCGCCGCTCTCGTCCTCTGGCTCCTGCTGGTGGCCGGGCGGGGGCTGCGGCGCCTGTACCACTGGGCCGCCCGGCTGCTCGGGCGCTGGATCGGCCCGCGGGCGGCGCGGGTGGTCGGCTGGGTCGTCGTGGTGGGTCTGGCGTGGTCCGTGGTCAGCGGGGTGCTGCTCGGCGGCTTCGTGAACGCGGCCAACGAGGCGTTCTCCGTACGCGACACGGAGACGCCGGAGGGCGTGCACCAGCCGACGACGGCCCTGCGCTCGGGCGGGCCCGGCTCCCTGGTGCCGTGGGACTCGCTGGGCAGGCAGGGGCGGGCCTTCACCGGCAGCGGACCGACGGCCGCGGAGATCGGCGCGTTCACGCACAGC
Organism: Streptomyces sp. NPDC085524; assembly: GCF_044541755.1. Taxonomy (NCBI): domain Bacteria; kingdom Bacillati; phylum Actinomycetota; class Actinomycetes; order Kitasatosporales; family Streptomycetaceae; genus Streptomyces; species Streptomyces sp. NPDC085524. Next base: position 10,908 of record NZ_JBITTH010000008.1, on the reverse strand, counting down.
ACGGCGCAGGAGCCGGTCCGGGCCTACGCCGGGCTCGAGACCGCGGACAGCACCGAGGCCCGGGCGGAGCGGGCCGTTGCGGACCTCGAACGGGCGGGCGGCTTCGCGCGCAAGAACCTGCTCGTGATGACGACCACCGGGAGCGGCTGGGTCGATCCCGCCGCCGTGGACTCGTTCGAGTACCTCGGCAACGGCGACTCCGCCACGGTGGCGATGCAGTACTCGTACCTGCCGTCGTGGCTCTCGTACCTCGTCGACCAGTCGAAGGCGCGCGCGGCCGGCCGGGACCTCTTCGACGCGGTCTACGACGTCTGGTCCAAGCTGCCCCAGGACCGGCGTCCTCGGCTGTTCGTGGCCGGTGAGAGCCTGGGGTCGTTCGGCGGCGAGACGGCCTTCAGCGGGGAGGCCGACCTGCGCAACCGCACCGCCGGCACCCTGTTCGCCGGTCCGCCCAACTTCAACACCCTGTTCCGCGAGTTCAGCGATGACCGCGAGGCGGGGAGTCCCGAGATCGAGCCGGTCTACAAGGACGGGCGGACCGTACGGTTCACCGACGACCCGGCCGGCGGGATCCCGCCGGCGGACCGGCCGTGGGACGGTCCGCGCGTGCTCTACCTCATGCACCCTTCCGACCCGATCGTCTGGTGGAGCCCGAGCCTGGCCCTCTCCGAACCCGACTGGATCCGCGAGAAGCCCGGCACGGACGTGCTCGGCTCCATGGTCTGGATGCCCTTCGTGACCTTCTGGCAGGTCACCGCCGACCTGCCGTTCTCCACCGGGGTGCCGGACGGCCACGGCCACACCTACAAGGCGGCGTACGTCGACGGCTGGAACGCCGTCATGAGGCCGGCCGGATTCACCGCGCAGGACCTGGACCGGCTGAGGGAGATCATCCAGCCGCAGGGCTGACCCGGGGCCGCGGCCGGACCCTCTCACCGGCCCGCGACCGGACCCTTGCCACCGGGGCTTCGCCTCCGCGCGGTCAGCGCAGCAGGAACCCCGCGACGTAGCCGAACGCGTTGACCGCCCAGTGCAGCCCCATGGGGGCCAGCAGGCTGTCGCTGCGGCGGCGCAGTTCGCAGAACAGGACCCCGGCCGCCGCGGTGAACAGCACGGCCGCCAGGACGGCCAGGGCGGCGCCGAGCGCGGAGTTCCCGAAGACCGGGGTCAGGGCGGGCTTCGCCGCCGCCAGGTGCAGGGACGGCAGCACGTGCCACAGGCCGAACAGCAGGCTCGACACGGCGGTCGCCCGGACGGCGCCGCGGACGCGGTACACCAGGCCGTAGAGCACGCCGCGGAAGGCCACCTCCTCCACCAGGACGGTGCCGACGGGGACCGTCACGAAGACGCGCAGCAGCACCTCGCCCCCGGTCATCTCCTCGTACCGGCGGTCCTCGAACAGCGCCCTGGTGGCCGGCAGCAGGGCCCCGGCGAGGTAGACGAGGCCCACCAGGCCGGCCAGGGCCAGTGCCCAGCGGGCGCCGCGGGCGAGTGTGCCGGGGGCCAGGCCCGCGTCCGCGCGGGTACCGCCGGCCCAGCGGAGCACCCCGAGCAGCAGGGCACTGACCACGACGGCCGTCACCAGGCGGGGCAGGCCGCTCCAGCGGTGCAGGACGAGGTTGGCGGCGACGAGAACGGCCACCGTGAGCCCCACGGCCGGCCAGGTGCCGATCCGTCTCGGGTACCGGCTCTGCGGCATCCGGTCTGTCCTTCGGTCGATGACGGGCGGTAGGGCCGGACGCGGTCGGCAACGGCTGCCGCCCATCGGCGCGTCCGGCCGGAACCGCTCCGACAGGGCGGCCCCGGCGCCCTGTCGGAGCGGTCTCCGTCAGCGGCGGCGTGCGCAGGTCCAGGCCCCCATGCCCTGGATCCTGGCGAGTCTCCTCGCGGTCGCGATCTGCTGCGACTTCGTGGCGAGGTCGGCGCGCGGTGCGTACTTGCGGCCTCCTGCCGCGTTCCAGCTCGACTGGGTGAACTGCAGGCCGCCGTAATGGCCGTTGCCGGTGTTCGCCCGCCAGTTCCCGCTCGATTCGCAACGGGCGATGGCGTCCCAGTCGGGGTTGGGTTTGGATCGTTCGGCGGCGGCATGGGCTCCGGAGACGTCCAGCCAGGACACGGTCAACACCACTACGGCGGCCAGCAGTCGGCCGATCACGCTGCGACTTCTCCAGTCCTTCCGGTTGCGCGACATCAGTCCTCCTTCGCTGTTGGGGCGGGCCTGCCACGAACAGCGGGCGGGCCCGCGTTCGGTCCTGTTCGGGCCGAGGGCACAGCACAGCACGGACCGGCGCGCTTCCAGCGGCGCTTGCCGTCGGCGAACGGATGACGCCACCCGAACGGACGCTCTACGGCCCTCCCGCAGCCTTCCGCGCCCGGTCGCGGGGGAGACCCGCGCGCCGGGCCGCCGCGCGCCCGGAGTGGGATGCCGGCGTACGGTGTTCCCGGCCGGCGCGGCGGCTCCCGGCGAGGGAGGGCACGACGGAGGCCGCGACGCACGCGGTTGCCGCCTGTTCAGAATTGACGCAGCATCAAATACATTTCACACGACATGAGTTGTCGCATCATGGCTGCCGGCCGTCCGACGGGGGTGCGCCGGCTCCGAGGCTCCGCCTGGCCTCCAGCCAGACCCGCTCGAACTCTTCGGCCGGGATCGCCCCCGCCCCCGGCGTCGTCTCCCATCCCGTGAGCCTGCCTTCGGCGACGAGCCCGTACCGCTGCTCGTACCGGCTCATCGTGGCGATGTCCGCGCGCTCCTGGAAGCGCAGGACCTCGTCCAGGGAGGCGGCGGTCACCGGCGTGCCGTCGTCGTCCCGCAGGCCCACCTGCCGCAGGACCCGCCCCTCCTCGTCCCCCTCGAAGTACTGCCACAGGCCCCGGTCTTCGTCATGCGTACGGATCCACATCGCCATCCCACCACGCTCCCACGGGCGGGGCGCGGCTCCCGGCAACGCGGCCGCGCCCGCATCGTTCGTGCGTCGTAAGCTGGTCCCATGTCCGACGCGGCGCACGGCCTCACGACCGGGGCGGTGGCCCGGCACCTCGGGGTGTCGCCGACCACGCTGCGCTCGTGGGACCAGCGGTACGGCATCGGTCCCGCGGTCCGGGCGGGCGGGCGGCACCGGCGCTGGACGGCCGCGGACGTGGCCGTGCTGGACGAGATGTGCCGGCTCACCGCCTCCGGCGTGCCCCCCGCCGAAGCGGCGCGGGCGGCCAGGTCCGGCGGGACGGACCCGGGCACCGTACCGGCCGCCGCCGCCCGCCCCGCCCGGCCGGAGCCGGTCAGCGGGCTGCCCGCCGCCGACGTGCGCCGGGGGCTCTCCCGCGCCGCCGTCCGGCTCGACGGACCCGCACTCGACTCCCTGCTCCGGGGCGTCGTGGCGGAGCACGGTCCCGTCACGGCCTGGGAGGAGGTGATGGTCCCGACCCTGCACGCGGTGGGCCGCAAGTGGGAGTCCTCCGGAGACCGGTACGTCGAGGTGGAGCACCTGCTGTCCTGGCACGTGTCGACCGCGCTCCGGCTGGTCACGCCCGCCGGACGCGGGTCCGTGCCCACCGCTCCCCCGGTGGTCCTGGCGTGCGTGCCGGCCGAGCAGCACACCCTTCCCCTGGAGGCGCTGGCGGCGGGGCTCGCCGAACGCGGGCTGCCGACCCGCATGTTCGGGGCCGCGGTCCCCGCCGAGGCGCTCGACGCCGCCGTACGGAGGCTGGGCCCGGCCGCCGTGGTGCTCTGGTCCCAGGCGCGCTCCACCGCGAACCACGCCCTGGCCCGCCACGTCGCCGGCCGGTCCTTCGGCGTCAAGGGTGCGCGGACGCACCCCCGGGTGCTGCTCGCGGGTCCGGGCTGGGCGGGCCGCGCCGTGGAGTCGGGCATGCTCCGCCCGGGGAGCCTTCGGGAGGCTCTCGAGGTCCTCGCCCGCTGCTACGCGGAGCCGTCGGCCGACCGGGGCCTCACCGGCAGTTCTGGGGCGCCGCCGCGCCGACCACCTCGGTCGTCCCCGCGGTGAGGCGGCTGCGCATCCGCAGGAGGCCCCGGCGCGCATGGCTCTTGACCGTGCCCAGGGGCAGTCCCGTGCGGTGGGCGATCTGCACCTGTGTCAGGTCTCCGAAGTACGCGAGGGTCAGCACGTCGCGCTGGACGCGCGGCAGACGCGCGAGTTCCTGGGTGACCACGACCCGGTCGAGGACGCGCTCGGGGCCCTCCCCCGTGCCGTCGGGCGGCGGCAGCGCCGCGCCCGCGGCGTCGACGAGGCCGAGCCGGCGCGTCCGGTCGGTGAGGGCGTCGGCGGTCTTGCGCCGGGTGATGCCGACCAGCCAGGCGGGCACGGGCCCGCGCTCGGGGCGGTACCCGGCGCGGCCCCGCCAGGCCGCGAGGAAGACCTGCTGGGTGACGTCCTCGGCTTCCCGGGGGTCGCCCAGGGCGCGGGCCGCGAGGGTGTGCACGAGGCGCCCCCAGCGGTGGTGCGCGAGGGCGAGGCAGCCCTCGTCCCCCTCGGCGAGCCCCCGGCCGATCTCCTCGTCCGAAAGCGCGGACCGGTGTGCGGTGGTCATGCGCGTCCTCCTGCCGAAGCCCGGTGCCGGTGCCCGGTGACCGGTGCCCCCGGGATCACCAGCGTCCGGCCCCGGGAGGAGGCGGCTCAACTCGCATCGTTCGTGCGTCGTATTCAGTGCCTCGCGCTCAGTCCCTGCCCCGGGCGTGCCGGAAGCGGGCGAGGCCGTCGGCGAGGTCCACGATCGGGTCGGGGTAGTCGTACGCGGCCCGGTCCAGGCCCTTCAGCTTCCAGGGCTCGTGGATCGAGGCGCCGGGAAGCTGCGCGAGTTCGGGGACCCAGCGGCGGACGTAGGCGCCGTAGGGGTCGTACCGCTTGCCCTGGAGCACGGGGTTGAGGACGCGGTGGGGCCGGGTGTCGGTCCCCGTTCCGGCCACCCACTGCCAGTTGAGCTGGTTGTTGGCGACGTCGCCGTCCACGAGGAGGTCGAGGAAGTGCCGGGCGCCCTCCCGCCAGTCGACGTAGAGCGTCTTGGCGAGGAAGGAGGCCGCGAGCAGCCGCCCGCGGTTGTGCATCCAGCCCTCGTGGGCGAGTTGGCGCAGCGCGGCGTCCACCACGGGATAGCCGGTCCGGCCCTCGCGCCACGCCTTCAGGTCCGCCCCGGCGTCGGCACCGCGCCGCCAGTGGTCGTGCCGGGGCCGGTAGTCCTCGACGGCCGTCTCGGGGCGTGCGGCGAGCACCTGGCGGTGGAAGTCCCGCCAGCACAGCTGCCGTACGAAGGCCTCGGCGCCCGCGCCGCCGCGGGAGCGCGCCCGGTGCACGGCCTCGGTCGCCGACACCGCGCCGAAGTGCAGGTACGGGGAGAGGCGCGAGGTCGCGTCGCCCGCGAGGTCGTCGTGGCGCTCCTCGTAGGCGTCGGCGTGCCGCGACACCCAGGCCCCGAGCCTCCGGCGGCCCTCGGTCTCCCCGCCGGTGGCCAGCCCTTCGGAGACGCCCGCCACGGAGGCGCTCGCCGGCAGCCGCTCGGAGCTCAGCCCGTGCGGTACCCGTACGGTCCTGGGTGCCGCGAGGGGCGTCCTGAGCGGTTCGGCGGACCAGCGCCTGAAGTACGGGGTGAACACGGCGAAGTGGTCGGAGCCCTGCGGCGTGACGTCGCCGGGCGGCACCACCGTCGTGACGGCGTCGTGCACGTAGAGGCGGCGCCCCTCGGACTCCAGGGCCTGCCGCAGCCGTTCCTCCCGGGCGCGGGCGAACGCCGAGTGGTCGGCGGCCATGTGGACCTCGTCGGCCTCGGCCTGCCGTACCACCCCGCACACTTCGGCCACGGTGTCGCCGCCGCGCACGACGAGCCGCCCGCCGCGCTCCCGCAGTCCGGCGTCGAGGTCGGCGAGGCAGTCGGCGAGGAAGGCGAGCCGGTTGGGCGCCGCGAATCCGGCCCGGTCCACGGCGGGGTCGCGGACGAACAGCGGCACGGTCTCGCGCGCCGCGTCCACGGCGGCGCGCAGCGGCGGGTGGTCGTGCAGGCGGAGGTCGGAGGTGAAGAGGACGACGGAGACGGTCATGGCGCCACTCCCGGGGGGTCGGCCGCCGGGCGGCCGCTGGGGCGCGCCCGGCGGGCTGCTGTGCTGGTCGGTGTGCTGGTGTGCTGCACTCCCCTTCCGTGCTCCGGGGCGTCATGGATGCGTCACGGATGCGTCATGGTTGCGGGGACCCCACCCCGTTCGGCCCCGTCACGCCCGGTCCCGTCCGGTCGGCGGCGGCCTTCTCCGCCGTGCGCGCGATGTTCCGCGCCATGCCGCCGAAGACCACGGCGTGGAACGGTGCCACGCTCCACCAGTACACCTGGCCGGCGAGCCCGCGCGGGTGGAACAGGGCGCGCTGGCGGTAGCGGGTGCGCCCGGTGTCGTCCCGTTCGGCGCGCATCTCCAGCCATGCGAGCCCCGGAAGCCTCATCTCGGCGCGCAGCCGGAGCAGGATCCCGCGCTCGATCTCCTCGACCCGCCAGAAGTCGAGGGCGTCGCCGACGCGGAGCCGCTGGGCGTCGCGTCGGCCGCGGCGCAGCCCCGCACCGCCCGCGAGCCGGTCGAACCAGCCCCGTACGGCCCAGGCCAGCGGGAAGGAGTACCAGCCGTTCTCGCCGCCGATGCCCTCGATGACCTGCCACAGCGCGTGCGGGTCGGCGTCCACGGTGCGTTCGCGTTCGTCGGTGTAGAGGCTGCCGCCCGCCCAGTCGGGGTCGGTGGGCAGCGGGTCGCTGGGGGCCCCGGGCAGCAGGGCGGAGGACCACCGGGTGGTGACCCGGGCCTCCTGGACGCGCTGGAGGGCGAGCGAGAGGGCCTGGTCGAAGGGGGCGGGGGTGCCGGGCGCGTCGGGCACGTACGCGGCGATGTCGTGCTCCGTGCAGACGACCTCGTACCGCAGGGACTCGGCGAGCGGGCGGGCGAGGGCGGCGGGCACGGGGGTGACGAGGCCGATCCAGTGGCTGGACAGCCCCGGGGTGAGCATCGGTACGGGCAGGATGAGCCGCCGGGGCAGCCCGGCGACGGCCGCGTACCGGACCATCATGTCGTGGTAGGTGAGGACGTCCGGGCCGCCGATGTCGAAGGCGCGGTTGACGTCCTCCGGCATGGTCGCGCTGCCGACGAGATAGCGCAGTACGTCGCGGACGCCGATGGGCTGCACGCGGGTTCCGACCCAGCTCGGCGTCACCATCACGGGGAGCCGTTCGGTGAGGTAGCGGAGCATCTCGAAGGAGGCGGAGCCGGAACCGATGACGACGGCGGCCCGCAGGACGGTCGTGGGCACTCCGGAGGCGAGCAGGATCCGGCCGACCTCGGCGCGTGAGCGCAGGTGCGGGGAGAGCTGTGGCTCGGGGACGTCCGCCGGGGTGAGGCCGCCGAGGTAGACGATGCGGCGCACGCCCGCGGCGCGGGCCTCCTCGGCGAAGGTCCGGGCGGCGTTCCGGTCGGTCTCCTCGAAGTCGCGGCCGGCGCCCAGCGAGTGCACCAGGTAGTAGGCGACGTCCACGTCGCGGAACGCGGGCCGCAGGCTCGCCGCGTCGGTGACGTCGCCCCGGGCCACCTCGACCCGGTCGGCCCAGGGGTGGTCGCGCAGGTGGGCCGGGGTACGGGCGAGGCAGCGCACGCGGTGCCCGGCGTCGAGCAGTTCGGGGACGAGCCGGCCGCCGATGTAGCCGCTGGCGCCGGTCACCAGGCACAGCGTGCGGCCGGGCGCTGGTTCGGACGGGGTACGGGGGCGGGTCGCCATGGGGTGTGCTCCGTTCCTTGCGGGGCCTGCCGCGCGCCTCCCCAGGAGGCGTCACGATGGTTCTTCCCCCGCCGCGGCCCGGACGGATGCGGGCCGTCCGGGTCGGAAGCGGCCAGGACCGGGCGGGCGGTGCGACGTCCTGCGTGCCGCGCGCCCTCGCGAAACAGAACGTCCGGGGCGTCCGCTCCGACGGCGGCACGGTGGCGGGCCGGAATCACGCCGACACCGCCTCGGCCGGCTGCACCGGGCCGGCCCGGCACAGGTGCGGGGCGGTCTCATATCGGACCGTGGCCTGGGACGCGGCTCCTCTGCCGTCTCTGCTTCCGGGACGGCGGTGTCCACCATGCGGCCATGGTCTTGCTGCGCCGGGCCCGTTCGGGAAGTATTCCTATTAATCCGATAGGGAAGGTGGGATTCGGTTGCGCGCGCCATCCGGCATCCGGCATCCGGCCGAGACCGCCCGACGACGCTCCGGAGTGACCCACATGACCACCGCCGTCCGGCCTGCCGACGAGCAGCGCCACGTGCTCCTGCGTACCGCTCGCGACGTGGCGGACGATCTCGCCACGGACGCCATCGCCCGCGACCAGGCGGGCAAGCCGCCGCTCGACGAGACGGCGCGGCTGCGCGAGGCCGGCCTGCTGGCGGCCCTCACCCCACCCCGGCCGGGCCGCGGGGCGGACTGGCGTACCGGATGCGCCGTCATACGGGAGATCTCCGCGGCGGACAGCTCCGTCGGCGAGGTGCTCGCCCGCCACTACGCGCACGCGTGGAGCGCGCGCTTCTACGCGTCCCACCCCCACGCGCCCGCCCCGGAGGAGGCGTCGGTGCCCGAGCAGTGGCTGTGGACCGGCGCCGTCCGCCATCCCGCACCCGACGAGGGCACGGCCGGACCGGACCTCGCACTGAGGCCGCGCGGCACGGGCTACGTACTGAACGGGCGCCGGTCCGTGGACACGGCGGCGGCCGTCGCCGACCAGATCGTGCTGGACGCCCACTGTTCCGGCACCGGTGACGTCCTCGTCGTACGGATCCCGCGCGGCGCACAGGGCGTGACCGTCGAGCCCGCCCACGACCGGCTCGGGCAACGCGTCGCCGGCGCCGGCGACGTCGTGTTCGAACGGGTCGCCGTCACGGCCGAGCAGGTGCTGGGCCGCCGGCCGCACGACGAGGAGTCCACCGCGCCGTTCACCGCACTCGCCGGGCCGGCGCTCCGGCTCGCGCTGTGTCACGTCGCCCTCGGCATCGCCGAGGGCGCCCTCGTCGAAGCCCGCGACCTCAGCAGGGGCGGCCGCACCCACAGGCTGCCCGGAGAGCACCCGGACCTCCTGCTCACGTACGGGGAACTCGCCTCCGCCGCCCAGGCCGCCACCGCCATGGCCGACCGGGCGACGGAGGCGATGGCACGGGCCCTCGACACGGGCGCGCACCTCGACGCCGAGGAACCCGCGGACGTCGCCGCACTGGTCGCCACGGCCGAGACCGTGACCTCCAAGGCCACCCTGCACATCACCGCGCGGGTGCTGGAACTCGCCGACGCCCCCGGGCTGGACCGCTTCTGGCGCAACGCCCGCGTGCTGACGGCCCACCACCCGGTCGCGCACCGCCTGCGGTCCATCGGCGAGCACTACCTCAACGCCCCCCACCGGGTGCCGGCCGCCGTCTTCCGCTGAGGCGGGGCACCCCGCACGGGCGGCCCCGCCCGCGCGGACGCGGGCCGGATCCGTACGGGATAATGACCGCATGCGGATCTCAGCCAGGGCGGATTACGCGGTTCGTGCCGCACTGCAGCTCGCGTCGTCGGAGGACGACGGGCCGGTGAAGGCCGAGGCCATCGCCGACGCCCAGGACATCCCGCACAAGTTCCTCGAAGGCATCCTGAACGACATGCGCCGGGGCGGCCTCGTGCTCAGCCAGCGCGGCGGCAACGGCGGCTACCGGCTGGCCAAGCCCGCCTGGTCCATCACCATCGCGGACGTCATCCGCATCGTGGACGGCCCGCTCGTCTCGGTGCGCGGAGTCCGCCCGCCGGACCTCTCGTACACCGGACCGGCCGCGTCCCTGCTGCCCCTGTGGATCGCCCTTCGCGCCAATGTGCGCGAGATCCTCGACGGCGTGACGCTCGCCGACGTCGCCACGGCCGACCTGCCCGCCGACGTATCGGCACTGACGCACACTCCCGAGGCCTGGACCAACCCCTGAGCCGTCAGGGGCACCCACCCCGACCTGCAGGTTCTCACTCATCGAGATGAGTCCGTCCACCATGCGGACGCCCCCTTGGGCCGAGTGCCGCCCGTCTGCCAAGATGCCTACCAGCCCGGTAGGAAAACTAGGAATGAGGTGAGGTGGCCGTGCGAGCAATACATGAATCAGCCATTCTCCTGCCCGTCCTCACCACCCGCCGGCACATCGACCTGGCGCGCACGTCCAGCGCCATCTGTCAGCCCGCCTGACCCGGGCCCCGGCTCCGCGCGCCGGTCACCGCCGCGCGCCCCGGACCCGACACCCCCGCCTTCCGCAGGCCCGACGGCCCGCTCCGCCTGACGCCTGCCCCGCCGCCCCGCATCACCACCGGGCGCGGCATGCGACGCACCCGGCTCGGCATCCCGGCTCCGCGGCACCCTGCGGTTCCTCCTCCCGCGACGGCGGTCCCACCACCGGCCGCCGCCGGGTGCGGGTGCCGTGCGTGCCGAAGGCCCCGGGCCGCGCGCCCCCGCAACTTCCCGACACCCCATCCCGTGAAAGGACACCTCCGTGTCTGCCGCAAGACCGCTCACCGCGCTCCGCGCCATCGCCGTCACCGCCACGCTCCCCCTCCTGCTCACGGCCTGCGGCTACGGCTCCGAGGCGAAGAAGGAGGACGACAAGCAGACCAACGCGGCCGCGCCCGAGGGCAAGAAGCTGTCGGCCTCCGAGGTCCGGATCGGGTACTTCCCGAACCTGACGCACGCGACCGCGCTGGTCGGTCTGCAAGAAGGCCTGATCCAGAAGGAGCTGGGCGGCACCACGATCAAGCCGCAGTCCTTCAACGCCGGCCCCTCCGAGATCGAGGCCCTGAACGGCGGCTCCCTCGACATCGGCTTCATCGGGCCCTCGCCGTCGATCAACGGCTACGTCAAGTCCAAGGGCTCCAACCTGCGGATCATCTCCGGCT